>CAZZHN010000071.1:0-13412 GCA_964654065.1 uncultured Solibacteraceae bacterium | reverse complement strand
CACCAGCTCCATCATTCCCTGCGGCACCTGGCTTTGCGGTAGGTACATTACGCTGACATCGCCGCTGGCCACGCCGGCCTCCTTGACCGTGCCGACCACGCCGACAATCTGGCGCGGCGGATCCGCGAACTGAGGACCGAGGCCCTGGCCGATGGTGATCACCTGGCCGATGGGGTCCTGTTTCGGCCAATAGTGTTTGGCCATTTCCTGATTGATAATCACCACCGGCGCGGAGTTGCCAGTGTCGGTCTCGGTAAAGCGGCGGCCGCGCAGCAGCGGGATTCGAAACGCTTCGAAGTAGCGCCCTGCAACGAAGCGGTATTGCTCGTCGCCGTTATACTGACTGCCCTTGGTAGGCGCCTTGCCGGCGATATTGAACGGCAAATCGATGCCCATGTTCCCGGCCGGCAGAGTCACCATGGTCGCGGCTGCTTCCACGCCGGGAATGCTCTCCACGCGGCGCAGCGTCTCAGTGGTAAACAACTCGATTTTGCCGGTGGTGGAATAGGAGCCGCTGGTGAGCGAAGTCATCAAGGTGAGAACGTTATGCGGGTCGATCCCCGGGTTCGCGCTGCTGAGGCCGATAAAGGTGCGGATGAGGAGCGCCGCGCCGGCCACCAGCACGAGCGCCAGCGCCACTTCGGCGACTACGAGGGTTGACCGGGCGCGATTATGGCGGCGGCTGGTGCCGGAACGGTTGCCGGCCTCCTTGAGGGCGGATACCAGGTCGAGCTTGGATGCCTGGAGGGCCGGGATGAGGCCAAAGAGGATGCCGGTGAGCAGCGCGGTAACCAGGGTGAAGGCGGCGACGCGCCAGTCGAGCGGCGGCGCCACTGCGCGGACGCCATCGGCATCCATCAACCGCGGGATGTTGGCGGGGACCAACAGGAGCAGGGCGCGCACTCCCCAGGAACCCAGCGCGAAGCCAAAGACGGCGCCGATGCCCGCCAGCAGCGCGCTTTCGGTGAGCAACTGGCGCACTACCCGCCACCGGCCTGCCCCCACGGCGGCCCGCACGGCCATCTCGCGCTGTCGCGCGGCCGCGCGCGCCAGCAGGAGGTTCGCGACGTTGGCGCATGCGATGAGCAACACGAATCCCACCGCGCTCAGCAGGACCAGCAGGGCCGTCTTGATGTCGCTGACGGCGGCTTCGCGCAACGGCGTCACCGCAACGGACTCCTCCTTGTCCATCCACTTTGGGTTTTCCCTGCGGAATCGCTCACCGGCGATCTTCATCTCGGCGCGCGCCGATGAGAGAGTCACACCGGGTTTGAGGCGGGCGGCGACAGCCAAATAATGACCCTGGTTGGTGCTGTGCGGGTCAGCCTGAATCGGCAGGAACACTTCCGCCTGCGGCTCGGGACGGAAACGCTTGGGCAACACGCCGAGGACCGTATATGGCTGGCCATTGAGCAGCACGGGCCTGCCGATAATGCGCGGGTCGCCGCCGAGGCGCGACTGCCACATGTCATGCGTCAGCACGGCTACCGCGGGACCGTTCGGCAGGTCTTCCGAAGGCGTAAAGGTTCGGCCCGCTTCGGGGCTGACGCCGAACACCTGGAAGAAGCCCGCGGACACCTGCAGCGTTTTCACCGGCTCCGGCCGGTCGCCGGAGCCGAGATTCATTCCCGCCGCTCCTTGTGCGTATAGCGTCATCGATTCGAAGACGTGGTTGTCCCGCCAGACCATGTACTTGGTGATGGAGACGGAGTCACCCCGGCCGTTGGGATACCCGCGTGACAGCGACACCATGCGGTCCGGTTCCGGGTAGGGAAGGGGTTGCAGCAGAACCGCGTTCACCACCGTGAAGATGGCGGTGTTGACGCCGATCCCCAGCGCCAGCGCCACAATCGCGATTGCAGCAAACCCTGGATTCCTGGCCAGCATGCGGAATGCATAGCGGATGTCGGAAGCGAAAGTGCCCATATCGCTGATTACGACAGCGGAGGGTGTTGGGTTCGCAGAATTCGCAAAGGTGCCCGTTAGGAAGGAGCCAGTCCAATTACCGGCAACCGCTCCCTGACGGTCGCGGCTCTGAACGGGCATCGGAGCCGCGACCGTCAGGGAGCGGTTGCTACGGGCGTCAGCGCCAGTTTGGGAACGGGTTGGAGCGGGTCTGGCGGCAGGCGGCGATCAATTCGGGAACGAGTTTGCGGCGTTCGAAGAGGCGCTCGAGCAATTGCGATACGGCGTCCTCATCCTCCTCGATCCACTCGGGCGGGACAGCCTTCCAGGCCTGGTCCATTACCTCTTCAGGGAAGTGCATCGTCTGGTCCAGCCAGGGCTCGAAATCGTCAAGCGAGCGCACACTTTCGTACGCCAGGCGGCGGGGGTAGAGGCCCTGCAGCGGTGAGTCGGGAAAGTCCCAATATGGGCCGTTGAAGGCGAAGCCGTGGTCGATCATGCCCGCCACGAAGCCCAGGCTGCCGCTGGCAGACTCGACCTGGCGCACCAAGGCGCGGTAGAAGATGCACTGCTGGCCGTCGGCGTTGCCTACCCATTTGTCGAACACCAGGATGGCACGGAACTCCTCCAGGTTGGCCACCTTGGGCAGCAGCGCATCGGGCAGGAAGTCGTAAACGGCGATTCGCGCGGGGTCGCCCGGATAACGCGAGCCGAAATGCCAGCCTGGTTCCACTGGAATCCGCCGGCTGCCGAGCGTCAGGTGGATGGCTGGGTTGCCGGCAAGAAACTCCTCGCTCAGGCGCACCAGAGCAGTGGCGGGAGAAGACACCTGAAGGTAGGAGAGCAGGCGGGAGGCGAGCAGCTCATTGACGAGAACGCGGCGATGCTGCGGGTTGTTGCGGAACTTGACGACGTACCACTGGCCGTCGTCGGCTTCCATCAAGTGGGACTGGGCGCCTCCTCGCATCTTTCGGATGTGCCGGACTGCGGTAAGCGGCATCGGCTGGGAAATCGGGTAACCTAGAGTTGTATCACACGGAGGATTGGATCACAGATGGCGGAAACCGGAACCCCCACCAACGAATCCGCAGCCGGAGCGCAAGCGCCGGCAGGTGGACGAACCAAAGACGAGGTTGCGCTCGAGCTGATGCGGTTTATCACGCTGCAGACCGGATACGGAAAGTCGCCGCAGTCCTCGGCGGGCTTCTCCGGAAAGCCGGGCACGCGTTCGGCAGAGGAACACGCAGAAGCACTGCTGGAGCTGTTCCAGCGCTGCCGGCAGGTGGTGAACCAGGAAGGATAGCGGGAACGGCGGACACGTTCCCGCCGTGCGTCAACGCTTCTTGGCGGCCTTTTTCCTGGCCGGGGCCTTCTTGGCAGCCTTCTTCTTCGCCGGCGCCTTCTTGGCGGCTTTCTTCGCCGGCGCCTTCTTCGCTGCTTTCTTCGCGGGCGCCTTCTTGGCCTTTTTCGCTACTTTCTTCGTGGCAGCTTTCTTGGCCTTTTTCGCGGGGGCCTTTTTCGCTGCCTTCTTCACGGGAGCCTTTTTGGCGGCCTTCTTCGCAGGAGCCTTCTTGGCCGCCTTCTTTGCAGGAGCTTTCTTGGCAGCTTTCTTCGCAGGCGCTTTGGCTACGGCCTTCTTGGCAGGCGCCGGCTTGGGTTCCGTGGCCTTCGTCACAGGCTTCTTGGCAGGCGCTTCTACGGCGGCCGCAGGTGCCGGCGGCGCGGTTTCAGCCGGAGCCGGCTGGGCAGCGGGAGGAACTACGCCTTCCACGATATCGATTTCCATGATTTCTTCTTCCTCTTCGTCTTCCTCGTCATATTCGTCGAGCTTTGATTCCAGATCCTCGTGTTCTTCGTCTTCGTAGTCGTGGAAGTCTTCCATCTCTTCTTCGTCCTTAGCAACGATCAGTGAGCGGTCCGGCATTCACCAAGCCTCCTGCGTCTGGGCACAATCAACCCTAGAATACCCCTTTTTGCAGAGGAGGCAATAGTGAAAACGGGAAGCGGTGTGAAAATTCCGGCTGGCTATCTGGCAGCCGAATGCGCCACAAGCGTGGCCGGCTTCGCGGCGGATTTACGGGCCGCGGACGCCTGGCCGGCCGGCTTTCGGGCTGCGGGCGCGGCGCCGGAATGCCGGCGCGCCGCCACCACGTGCCTGGCCGGCGGGCGGCGCGAGGCCGCCGCGGATGCGGAGTGGGAAGCAGCATGGGAACCGGTGCGGCCGGCTACAGCATGCGTGGGCGCAGCGTGCCTGACGGGCGCCAGGGCCCGGGGCGCGGCCGGAACTACAAGCAGGTCGCCTTCGACGGCAGCGTGCGCGGGCAGCGCGTTGGCCGCCAGCAGGGTCGCGGGGGAAACACCGAATCGACCACCGATTGCCGCCAGCGTTTCGCCCGCAGCCACTCTATGCAGCCGCCACGCGGCGCGGTGTTCCGGTGGAACCAGAGCCAGCGCGGCCGTGAGCCGGGCCGAAGATCCCTTAGGCACGTGCAAGGCATAGTGAGGCGGCGCCAGGCTGCCCAGCAAGGCTGGATTCAACGCGGCCAGCTCGACCGCCGAAGTGTCGGTGACGTCGGCTACAAGCGGAAGGGAGGTGAGAGCGGAAATCTCCACGGTGTCGTACTCGACCGGCGGGTCCATCTGAATCTGGTCCAGACCGTACGCGGACGCGTTCTTTTCCATGATCGTCATGGCCAGAATGATGGGCACGTAATTGGTGGTCTCGATGGGCAGCACGCCGCGCGCGCGCAGCTCCCAAAAGTCTGCGTAACCCGTACGTTCTACGGCCGATTGCACGGTTTGCGGGCCGCAGTTATAGGCCGCCAGAGCGAGATACCAGTCGCCGAACTGGTTATAAAGATCATGCAGGTGGTGAGCGGCGGCGCGGGTCGCTTTCTCCGGGTCCATGCGCTCATCGGCGTATGCCGACCGCTCCAGCCCGTACTCGGCGCCCCGCCAGACGAGAAATTGCCACATGCCGCCGGCGCGGGCCCTTGAGATGGCGCGGGGCATGAAACCGGACTCGGCCTGTGCCAAGTGAATCAACTCCTGCGGCACGCCCTCCTCGTCCAGAATGCGTTGGATCATGGGCCGGGAGCGGCCGGTACGCTGCGTCCCGACGACCAGGGTCCCGTGGCCGCGGTTGGAGAAATAGTTGATGTACCCCAGCACGGCATCGTTGACCGAGAGCGGCAGTTGCGAAACGGTGGCCGCCATCTGGTCGCGCACGCGGTCCTTAATCTTAGGATCCACCGGGAAGGTCATCTGCAAAATGTCTTCCAGCGGCGCTTTCTCGAACTTGCCTTCTTCGCTGGTATCGGAAGCACCCAAGCCGGCCAGATCGAAGCTGTGAATGGTGTCGACCATTTGATCCATCCGGCGTTCATAGGCCTGGCGGTCAGCCGGGTTCAGATCGGACGCCTCAAGCATGGCGTCAATCGCCAAGTCGAACTCCTGGCGCGCCGTGTCCAGCTCTCCGGTGGCGTAGGCTTGTTTGCCGGCGGCGAAATGCTGCTCCGCCTCTTCGACCTTGGCATCGCCGCGAGTGCGCCGCGGGGGCATCTGCGGATCCGCCAGCAGGAAACCGGGCACATCCTTGGTCAGAATCCCAGGTTCTACCAGGGGCGGATGATCCAGATCGAGGTTGGTGGGTTCGGAGTGCGTGGCAGGCGGTAGGAAGGAGTTTTGGAATCTGGAATGCTGGTCTAAACCGCATCCGGCGGTGACGGAGGCCCCGGTGAGCACGATAAAAGACAGAAACGTCTGGATTCGCGCGTTCATTCACTCACTCAGCAAAAGATTCTAAAGCACTTACTCTAGGCGCAGCCGACAGCGAACGATAAGACATTACAACACTATGAGTGTGTAATGCAACTGGCGTAAAGTGAGTCCCCGACTATTGTGGATGGGCAACTCTTGCCGTTGTTTGCCGGCAACAACTGCACTGTATCCTTCATTCCTCTTCTTCCTCCTCACCGGTCTTGGCAGCCTTGGCCGCCGCAATGATCTTATCGGCCTGCAATTGCGGCACGTAGTCGTAATGGTCGAACTCCATGCTAAAGGAAGCCCGGCCCTGTGTCATGGCAGTCAGATCGCTTTGATAACTCAGCATTTCGGCCATTGGCACCTGGGCGCTGATGATCTGCGTGCTGCCCTTGGTTTCACTCCCGGAGATGCGCCCGCGGCGGCTGTTAAGATCGCCCATCAAGTCGCCGGCATACTCCCCCGGCGCCTGAATCACCACATTCATGATCGGCTCCAGCAGGGCGGGTTTCGCCTGCACCATGGCAGCCTTAAAGGCCTTGCGGGCCGCCAGTTTGAAGGCCAGTTCCGAGGAATCAACGTCGTGATAGGAGCCATCATAAACGGTGACCTTGAAGTCCACCATGGGAAAACCGGCCAGGAATCCCTTTTCGGCGGTCTCCACGATGCCCTTTTCCACGGCTGGGATGAAGTTGCGGGGGATGGCGCCGCCAAAGATCTCGTTGGCGAACTCGAACTTGGCGCCGCGCGGCAGGGGATCCATTTTGATCCAGCAATCGCCGAACTGGCCGTGGCCGCCGGTCTGTTTCTTATGCCGGCCCTGCACATCGGCGTGGCCGCGAATGGTTTCGCGATAGGGAATCTTGGGCGCTTTGAGGGTGACGTCGACGCTGTAACGCTTCTTAAGCCGGCTGACGACGATCTCGACGTGCTGCTGGCCCGCGCCGGCCAGCAGAAATTCGCGCGTCTGCGGGTCGCGGTAGAAGCGCAGCGACTGGTCCTCTTCGAGGATGCGGTGCACGGCGTTGCCCATGCGGTCTTCATCGTTGCGCGACTTGGCTTCGATGGCGAAAGCGATGGAGGGTTCCGGGAGCTTGACTGGCGGGTATGTGGTGGTGAAGCCCTTATCCGCCAGGGTGTCGCCGGTCAGGGTGTCCTTCAGCTTGGCGACCGCGCCCAGGTCGCCGGCGTGTAACTCGGTGACTGGCTGCAGGACTTTCCCCTGCGGGCTGCTGAGGTGGGCGAACCGCTCGACCGAATTGCGGGTGAGGTTCTGTATATTGGCGTCGTTTTTCACCACGCCGGTGATGACCTTGAAATAAGTGATGCGCCCGGCGAACGGGTCGGCGCTCGTCTTGAACGCGAACAGAGAACTGGGGCCGGTTTCGACGATCTTCTGCGCGGACTCGTCCGTCACCCGGAAACCGTCGCGGTCGGTGGGGCCGGGCAGGTTCTCCACGATGAAGTTGAGGATCAGGTCGCTGCCCACGTTGTGCAGGGCGCCGGCGCAGAGCACGGGGAAGATGCGCAATTCGCGGACGGCCTGCTTGAGGCCCGCGTCGATATGCTCCGCGGGGAGCGTGCCCTTATCGAAGAACTCTTCCATGAGGGCATCATTGCCCTCGGCCACCATTTCGATCAGCGCCTCGTGAGCGGCCTTGGCGGCATCTGCCAGGTGGGCGGGAATCTCGCCCTCCTTGCCCTTGCCATCGCCATCAGCCGTGTACGTGTACGCTTTCATCTGCACCAGGTCGACCACGCCGGAGAACTCGCGTTCGGCGCCGATGGGGATCTGGACGGGCACGGCGGCGCGGCCGAAGGCAGCCTGCACGTTTTCCAGGGTGCGCCCGAAGTCGGCGCGCTCGCGATCCAGCTTGTTGATGATGATGGCGCGGGGCAGCTTAAAATCGTTGGTGAAATCCCAGACCTTTTCGGTCTGCACTTCGACGCCGGCAACGCCATCCACCAGCACCAGGGCCGAATCCGCGGCCACCAGGGCGGCGCGGGTGTCGTTAATGAAGATGTTGTAGCCAGGAGTATCGAGGATATTGATTTTTGTTTTTTTCCACTCGGCCACAGCGATGGCGGTGGAGATGGTGATCTTGCGGGAGATTTCCTCTTCGTCAAAATCGGTGATCGTGTTGCCTTCATCGACCCGCAGCAGCCGGTTGGCGGCGCCCGCAGTGAACAGCAACCCGGCGGTGAGCGACGTCTTGCCGGAATCGCCGTGGCCCACCAAACCGACGTTCCGGATATCCTTGCTTTCGTAGACCTTCACGCTTGGCCCCCAGTTTGCAAAACGGAATAGTAACACGGGTCCCTAAGGCCTGGCGCGGATTGAGCGGCCGCCGTAGCGCGCGCAGTCTTGCGTGCTGTGTCGAGAGTCACCTCGAAACTTGTCTCCGGAAAAGCCGGGACGACTCTAGGCTCAGCAGACTGGACAGTCTGCGCCACGACGGCATATTGAGTTGCTTCTCCTACGAACCCACCACGCCGGCCAGCGGGCTGCTGGCGCTGGCGTACAGCTTCTTGGGCATCCGCCCGGACTCGAACGCGAGGCGGCCGGCTTCGACGGCCAGCTTCATGGCGAGGGCCATCTTCCCGGCGTCGTCGGCGGCAGCGATAGCGGTATTCATGAGGACGCCGTCGGCGCCCAGCTCCATGGCGATCGCGGCATCGGAAGCGGTGCCGACGCCGGCATCGACAATCAGGGGAACCTCCGTGATCATCTCGCGCAGGATGCGCAGGTTGGTGACGTTTTGTACACCGAGGCCAGAGCCGATGGGCGCTGCCAGCGGCATCACACAAGCGGCGCCGGCGTCGACCAGGCGGCGGGCATTCACCACGTCGTCATTGGTATAGGGCAGCACCACGAAACCCTCTTTGACCAGCGCGCGGGTCGCTTCGAGAAGGCCGGCATTGTCCGGGAACAGCGTTTTCTCGTCGCCGATGACTTCCAGCTTGATCCAGCTGGAAAGCCCAACCTCCCGCGCCAGCATCGCGGTGCGGATGGCGTCGTCGGCCGTGTAGCAAGCAGCGGTGTTGGGAAGGATGAAGATCTTCGAACGATCGATGTAATCGAGCAGCGATTCCTTGGAGCGGTCGGTGAGGTTAACGCGACGCACGGCCACCGTGACCATGTCGGCGCCCGACGCCTCGTGGCAGCGCTGCATTTCCTGAAAACTGCGATACTTGCCGGTGCCCACGATGAGGCGAGAGCGAAACGCGCGGCCCGCGATGGTAAAGGATTGCGGCATGTCTTCATTGTAACGGGGCGACAGGTTTGCGGGAATCGCGCGAGCGCCACTCATTGTATGAACCGGTGTCTGCCGGAATCCCGGCCGGATAGCGGCGCATCTGTTCGACTAGGAGAACAGCGGCCATCCGGCCGGACACATTCATGAGCCAAATTCATGCGTTAGCAGCGACTGAGGCAGGCGCTAGCCTGCAACCGTTTTCTTACGACCCGGGACCGCTCGGCGACGAGCAAGTCGAGATCGCCGTCGCGTATTGCGGGATCTGTCACTCGGACCTTTCGATGCGCAACAACGAGTGGGGGTTCACCCAGTATCCTTTCGTACCTGGCCACGAGGCGACCGGCAAGGTGGCGGCCCTCGGACCGCACGCCAAAGCGGTGAGCATCGGCCAGACGGTGGGCCTCGGGTGGAACGCAGGCAGTTGCATGTATTGCAAGAGCTGCCTCACCGGCAACCACAATTTGTGCGAACGGCTGGAGCAGACCATCGTCGGCCGGCACGGCGCATTCGCTACACGCGTTCGCTGCCACTGGAGCTGGGCGACGCCGATTCCAGAAGGCGTCGACCCCGCCAAGGCTGGGCCGCTGCTGTGCGGCGGCATCACCGTATTCAATCCGCTCGGTGAAATGAACGTTCGGCCCACCGACCGCGTCGCCGTGATCGGCATCGGCGGCCTGGGTCACATGGCGCTGCAGTTTCTCAATAAGTGGGGATGCGATGTGACCGCCTTCACCTCGACGGCGCAGAAGGCCGATGAGGCGCGGCGCATGGGAGCGCACCACGTGATCGATACCCATTCGGCCGACGCACTGGCCAAGGCGCGCGGCAGCTTCGATTTTATTCTTTCCACTGTGAACGCTGACCTGAATTGGGACGCGTACATCGGAGCGCTGGCGCCGAAGGGGCGGCTGCACGTGGTGGGCGCGGTGCCGAATCCGCTGCCTGTGCCGGCCTTTTCACTCCTGGTAGCACAGCGCTCGGTGAGCGGTTCGCCCTCCGGCTCGCCCGCCGCAGTAGCGCGCATGCTCGATTTCGCCGCGCGCCACAGTGTCGCGCCGGTGGTGGAGGAGTTCCCGATGAGCAAAGCCAACGAAGCCTTGGCGCACCTGGCGGCTGGCAAAGCGCGCTACCGCGTCGTGCTGAAGAATGATCTGGGGTGAGCGGAGTCGCAGCGCAAACGCACCTGGCAGGTCGGGGACCTGCCTAACTTTTGCGCTGAAAGAGGAAACGAGCGAACAGTATGAACCGGATTCTCATCAGGCTTGCCGTCATTCTCGCCGCCGCAGCGAGCTGTGAGGGAGCGCAGCGCCTCGATGGTTGTGGTGCAACCCCTTCGCCGGACGGCTGGGTGCACGCCCCGTCGGTGGAAACGCTCGACCGCAACCTCGAACGGGCAGGCTATACATTCACAAGAGACTCGCTGTTGTCCGCGTTGCACGACCCGAGGCCGGACGTCAGGTCTCTGGCCGCGGGGAAACTTGGCAGAGATGGCGAGACCGGATCCATCATGGCCCTCGTAGAGGCCTTGCGGGTCGAAAAGGACACTTGTGCACAGGGGACGATGGAGCTGGAGCTTGGAATGTTGGGGGGCTCACTGCTCAGGGCTAGCCGACAGCATCTCGGCGGCCAAGTGCGGGTCACGCCCTTCCAAGCATGCACGCCCTCGGAGCCGCCGGTTCTTGCCCTTACGATCGAACAAGTGCCTCGTCCGGCGTATGTGACTTTGGGGCCAGTGGTGCGCGTTACGGTGCGGAACGTTTCGGCTCATGTACTCCCGTTCTTCCAAACGAGGTCTCCAGCGGAGCTCCTCTCGACGTCGGTCATGAACCAGGCTGGAACCAGGGCCCGAATTCCGCCAGAGTGGGGCTACCTATATCGCCCTCTGGCTGAGCTTAGCCCCGTTAAAGCGAGCGATACGAACGGCATCGTGCTCACCGGCGTGCTCGGAACGACTAGTCCATTGGGCTTAGCCCTCGAGCCCAACGGCGAAGTTAAGGCTTGTTAATGGAAGCTCGGCCAAGACTTCGAAATGTCCACCCCAGGCACGTACCGCGTCAGCGTCGGCGGGACGATCGATTACCTCAACACCACTGTCTGCTCGAACACGATCGACGTGACCGTCGCCAAGTGAATCGCGGTGAGTTGACCGGAGAATTGTGTGTCGCATCTCGGCAGGTCGGGGACCTGCGCCACTCGTCACTGCGGGGTGCGCGGGCCCAGCACCCAATCGACCATATGCTCCATGCGGTCGACTTTCAGATCGGGCGGGGTGCTTTCTAACGATTCTGGCTGGAAGCCGTAGGCCACGCCGCAGCAGGCTACGCGGGCGTTGCGCGCGGTTTCGATATCGACGGCGCTGTCGCCGACCATCAGCGTGCGCTCGCGGGTCACCTCGGCCTGTTCCATCAGCACTTCGATGCCGATGGGGTTCGGCTTCTTGAACTCGAAGCTGTTGCCGCCATAGACGTGCAAGAAATGATGCGCGATGCCCAGGCCCTCGACGATGGCGCGGCTCATGCGTACCGGCTTGTTGGTGAGCACGGCCATTCGCTTTCCGGCGGCCGCCAGCCGTTCGAGCGACTCGCGCACTCCGGGATACAGAACTGTGAAATCGAGAACGTGCTCGCGGTAATACTCGAGAAAGAACTCGAGAGCTTCCTGAACCTCTGCCTCGGTGGCCTGCTCGCCAAGGGCGCGGCGGATGAGCACCGGCGCGCCGTTGCCGACGTAGGAGTAGACGCGCTCGTTTTCGAGTGCGGCCATCCCCATGTGGCTGCGCGTGGCATTGACGGCGTTGGCCAGGTCGAGGCGCGAATCGATCAGGGTACCGTCGAGGTCAAAGATCAGCAGGTCGAACACTAGGCCGCGCCGGACCTCCGCCTGCGCGCGCGCACTTCGCGATTGGCGGGCTTGCGGCGCGAGCGGGTGCGTCCGTTTTCGAGGCCGAATTCCAGCGCTTTGCGCTGCAGCGTGTTGCGATGAATCCCCAACTGCTTGCTGGCTGCCGACTGGTTGCCTTTGCTGCGCCCGAGGGCCGCTTCGATCATGCTCCGTTCCAGGAGCCCGACCGCGTCCATGAGAAAAACGCCACCGTTCAACAGTCGATCCACCAAACCGTCAAATTCGTTTTTCATTTCTTATCCTTGTTGCTCTCGAGCGCCGGCATGTGCTGCCGGGCGTTTGCCCACGCTTGCTTGACCTGCCCGTACGCCTTGCGAAAACCTTCCTTAAACTCGTGCGGCGCCACATCGGCGGCGACGTTGGCCGCCCCCACCAGGTAAGGAGCCAGGCGGGAATTCGCCACCGCGGATGGGGGCGCGTCGCCGTGCGAAAACGCCATCAAACCGGAAACCAGCACCACGGCGACCAGGGCTGCGCGCAATACACCGAAAGCCGCACCGAGAAGGTGATCGAAGAAAGACAGCCCGGTCACCCTCAAAAACTTACCCACCACGGCGCTCACCAGGGCGCCGGCCAGCAACACGCCGATGAACACAAGAATGAAGCCGGCGAAATTGGCCGCCTGGCGCGAACTCAGGTGGGGCGCCAAATAGCCGCCCGCCCAGCCGTACAACCACAGCCCCAACACGAAGCCCAGCACCAGGGAAAGCAGTTCGATGACTTCCCGCGTAAAGCCCTTGCGGAAAGCCGTGACCACCGACGCAATCAGAATGAGCCCCAGCACCACATCCAGCCAGTTCATAGTTGGTGGCCGGTGAGCGTCTGGTAAGCCTGGAGGTACTTCTCGCTGGTCTTGGCCGCCACTTCCTCCGGCAGCGGCGGAGCCGGAGGCTGTTTGTTCCAGTGGATGGACTCCAGGTAGTCGCGCACAAACTGCTTGTCGAAGGAGAACTGCGCGCCGCCGGCCCGATACGTATCGGCCGGCCAGAATCGCGAGGAATCGGGCGTCAGCACCTCGTCGCCCAGCACCAGCGTGCCGTCGACGAAGCCGAATTCGAACTTGGTATCCGCGATGATAATGCCGCGCGATTCGGCGTACAGGGCCGCGCGCGAATAGATTTCGATCGTCAGGTCGCGCAGGCGCTTCGCCAGATCTTCACCGATCACCGAGGCAGCCTGTGCGAACGAGATGTTTTCGTCGTGTCCCGTCGTGGCCTTGGTGGACGGAGTGAAAATGGGTTCGGGCAGCTTGTCGCTTTCGCGCAGACCTGCCGGAAGCGGAATGCCGCACACAGTGCCCTGCTTCTGGTATTCCTTCCAGCCGGAGCCGGAAAGGTATCCTCGCGCGACGCACTCGATATCGACCATCCTGGCCCGCTTGACCAGCATGGAGCGGCCCTCCAGTTGATCGCGAAACGGGCGCAGCGGAGCCGGGTACTCATCAACCTGCGCCGTCAGGAAATGGGTCGGCGTCAGGTCGCGCAGGAAGTCGAACCAGAAAATGGAAAGCTGGGTCAGCACCTTGCCCTTATCCGGGATGCCGGTGGGAAGGATGTAGTCGAACGCCGAGATGCGGTCGGTGGCGAC
>CAZZHN010000070.1:0-20209 GCA_964654065.1 uncultured Solibacteraceae bacterium | reverse complement strand
CCACGATGCCGAGCCCCCAGAACGCCATCGCCTTGCCGCGGTCGCGCGGCGGGAAAGCCTCCAGCATGACCGCCTGCGATAGCGGCTGCAAGGCTCCGCCGGTGGCGCCCTGCAGCACGCGGAAGACGATCAGCATGCTCAGCGTCGGCGCCAGGCCGCATAGAAACGAAGCCGCCGTAAATCCGAACACGGCAGTGATCAGGATCCGCTTGCGCCCGAAGCGGCCCGCCAGCCAGCCGGTCATCGGCAGAATCACGGCGTTGGCCACCAGGTAAGAAGTGAGGGCCCAGGCCGCTTCGTCCACGCTCACCGAAAGGCTGCCGGCTATGTGCGGCAGCGACACGTTGACAACGGTCGTGTCCAGCACCTCCATAAAGGTGGCGAACATCACCGCGACGGCTACAATCCACGGGTTGACGTGCGGAACCTGCGCGCTCTCAGACGGCATCCAGACCCTATACTTTCTTTGTAACATGCGCAGCAGGATGGCCGTCCGCGGGCTTTTGCCGGACGCGGCAGCCCGTTGATAACCAGCCGCAATCGGCTTTTCTGCAGGCGCGGGAATCGTCGTTGAAGCTGCTATAATTAGGGGCGGTTTAGCGGTCCGGCACGCCGGCCTGGCGCGCTGCGAGTTGATCCGCATGAAACTGAAAAAGGAAACGGTAGGCCTTATCGTGCGCACGATCCATCTGTTCGCCGCCGCTGCCGCGCTGCTCACGCTGGTGTCTTGCAGCCGGGATCCCAACGTCGTGAAGCGGCGCTACCTGGAGAGCGGCAACCGGTACTTCGACAGGGGCAAGTACAAGGAAGCCGCTATTATGTACGCGGACGCGCTGCAGAAGGACCGGTTGTGGGGGCCGGCACACTACAAACTCGGGCTCACCTTTATCAAAACCGGCAACCTGGGCGGCGCGGTGAACGAACTGCATAAGGCCATCGAGCGCGTGCCGAAGGACTCTCCGGACCACTGGGACGCCATCGTCAGAGTCTGCGAGATCTATCTGGCGGCGGAAACGAACCGCGACAATCCGGCCATGATGACGGAGACCGAAGCGTACATCAAGGACCTGCTGGCGCGCGATCCAAATTCCTACGACGGGCACCGGCTCACCGGCGACTTCGAGTTCGTCCGCGCCCAACAGGCCTTCCAAACCGGGCGGACGGACGAGGGAAACAGGCTGCTGGACACCGCCGAAAGCGATTATGAGAAAGCCACCGCGATCAAGCCCGGCGACACGGGAGTGGCGTTGCAGATGGCGCGGGTGGCGAAGGAGAAACACCAACTGGAGGAAGCTGAGAGGATTTATCGCCAGGTGATCGACAGGGACAAGACCTACCAGCCCGCATACAACGAACTGTATCGATTGCAGGTCCTGGACGAAAAGAAACTGGAGGGCGGCGAGCAGACGTTGAAACTCGCTTTTCAGAACAATCCCAAGGCGTACACTTTTCTCACGGCGCTGGCTTTGCACTATAGCGTGCAGGGCCGCAAGGACGACATGCTCAGAGTGCTGGGGCAGATCAAGTCCTTGAAGGATTTTCCGGATGGCTACCTGGTGGTGGGCGACTTCTACCGGCGGCTGGGCGACACCGATACGGCGACGAAGGAGTACCGTGGGGGCCAAGCACAGGACGCCAAGCGCAAGACGGTCTACCAAAAGCGCATCGTGGAAGCCCTGATGGCCAAGGGCAAGGCGGCCGAGGCCGAAGAAATCAATCGCCAGATTCTGAAGGACAACCCGCAGGACAGTTTCGCCAAGGAAATCGAGGGCAGCCTGCTGCTGGAGCGCGGCGACCTCGCCACCGCCATGGTGGATCTGCAGGGAGCGGCTACGGCCGACCCGAACAACCCGGTGAACCATTTCCGGCTGGGCCTGGCGCACAAAGCGCGTGCCATGTCGGACCGCGCGGTGGCCGCCGGCGAGCTGGAACAGGCGCGCCAGGAATTCGAACGAGCGCTGGCCATTCGCCCGGACTTCATCATCGCCCGCCTGGAACTGGCGCGGCTGCAAATCGCCAAAGGGGATTACGACGCCGCGATGAAATCGGCCGAAGGGGCGCTGGCGATCGACAAATCGAACCTGTCCGCCCGCATCATCGAATCGGCGGCGCTGCTAGCGCAGCATAAGACCAAAGAGGCGCGCGAGCTGCTGGAAAGCCTGCGCACGCAGCTTCCGAACTCGCCCGACGTGGTCTTTCAATTGGGTGCAGTGAGCCTGGCCGAAAAGAAGTACAAAGAAGCGGATGAAGAGTTCCGCCGCAGCTATGACCTGAACCCGGCCAATATCCGCGGGATGGGCGGGCTGGTGGAAAGCGACTTGCAGCAGAACAAACCGGACGTCGCCATCCAAACGCTCAAGGAAGAACTCAACAAGAATGCCAACCGGGCCGAGATGAAACTATTGCTTGCCGATGTAGAAGTGAGAATCGGCAGGTTCGACGAGGCCATCGCCGATTACCAGGAGATTGTGAACCAGCTCCCCAAGACTTCCAAAGCGCGGGCCCAGATTTACGTCCGCCTCGGCGAGGCTTACCGCCGCAAGGGAGATCCGGCCGGCGCCGTGCAGGCTTTTCAGAAGGCGCGCGAGCTGCTTCCCGACGACGTGCTAGTGCTCAGCTCGCTGGCGCTGGTGCTCGATGCCGCGCAGCGCTGGAGCGAGGCCATGCAGGTATACGAAGCCACCATCAGGCTTGCGCCCAATGACGGCGTCAGCCTAAATAACGATGCATTTCTGATTGCCGAACATGGCGGCGACCTGGATCAGGCTCTGACCAGGGCGCAGCACGCCACCCAGGTGCTGCCCAACTACCCTGAAGTTTCCGACACGCTGGGCTGGATCTACCTGAAGAAGAATTTGAGCGATCAGGCGATCACGATCTTCAAGAACAACGTGGCGAAGCAGCCGAACTCCTCCACGTACCGATATCACCTGGGCATGGCGTGGTACCAGAAGGGCGACAAAGTGCAGGCGCACCAGGCGTTGATCGAGGCGCTGAAGTACAACCCCCCGGCGCCGGAGAAGCAAAAGATTCAGGAGCTGCTGGCCAAGCTCTGAAAAGCGCCCGTCGCGGGCCGCCGGGCCTGCAGAGCCGAGAGTCGTCCCGGCTTTTGTTTGGCGTTGGCACCGGGCAGCTCTTCTCTAAACACGCCCAAGAAAAGCCGAGGCGACTCTCGGCTCTGCAGCCTGGACCGGCTGCGCCACGAAGAGGATCCGGCAGTTCGCTACGCCTCCAGCTTCGCGAGGTCGTCGAGGCTCAACCGCCCGGTATAGATGGCCATGCCGACCGCGGCGTTCACGTTCATGTCGAGCAGGGCGCGCACCTCTTCCAGCGTGGTGATGCCGCCGGCCGCCGTCAGCTCGAGCGTGGTCGCCATGCGCAGACGGCGAAACCAGGCGAGATCCGTGCCCAGCATCATGCCTTCCTGATCCACCCAAGTGCAAAGGAAGCCGCTGCAGTAGGGCTCGAGCGAGGCCAGCATCTGCTCGGCGGTGAAGGCGGTCGGCTCCCGCCAGCCCTTCACCACGATGCGGCCGTCTTTGGAATCGGCCGCGATCAGCACCCGTTCGCGGCCGATGGCGCTGCCGAGCCTACCGAGAAACGCCTCGTCGATTCCTTGCGGCGTGAAGGCCGCTGTGCCGACGATCACCTTGTGTGCGCCTTGATTGATGAGATCTCGCGCACGCTCCACACTGCGCACGCCGCCTCCCACGCGCGCCACTGCGCGCGAGGCCAGCAGGCTGACCAGTTCCTGATTGGAGCCGTGCCCCAGGGCGGCGTCCAGGTCGATGACCTGGATTTCCGGAAACGCCGCAAAGCGGCGCAACATCTCTTCGGGAGAACCGGCTTCGAGCGCCCTCTGCCGGCCTTGCACCAGTTGCACCACCTTGCCGTCCATCAGATCGATGCAAGGGAAAATCATGCCGTCATCCTGACCGGAATGCCATGCCGGTCGAGCTCTTCCTTCAACTGGTTCACGGTGTAGGTCCCGTAATGAAAGATGGAGGCGGCCAGCGCCGCATCCGCGCAGCCATCCGTCAACACGCGCACGAAATGCTCCGGCAGGCCGGCGCCGCCGGAAGCGATGATCGGGATTCGGGTTGCGCGGGAGACGGCGCGGGTCAGGTCGCAATCAAAACCATCCTGCACGCCATCGGTATCCATGGAAGTGAGCAGGATCTCGCCCGCGCCCAACGCCTCACCGCGGGCCGCCCATTCGATGGCGTCCATACCCTCATCGTCGCGGCCGCCGCGTGTGTAGACGTGCCATTGGCTGGGCGCATAGCGCCGGGCGTCGATGGCCAGTACCACGGCCTGCGCCCCGAACTCGCGGCTCAATTCGGTGATCAGCTCCGGCCGCCGCACCGCGGCCGTGTTGACGGAAACCTTGTCGGCGCCGGCCATGAGAATGCCGCGCGCGTCCGCCACCGAGCGGATGCCGCCACCCACCGCCAGCGGGATAAACACCCTGCGCGCCGTGCGCGCCACCACGCCTGCCATGATCTCGCGCGCGTCGCTGGACGCCGTGATATCGAGAAACACCAGCTCGTCGGCGCCGTCGCGGTTATACCGCTCCGCCAGTTCCACCGGGTCGCCGGCATCCCGCAGGTTCACGAAATTGACGCCCTTCACCACGCGGCCGCCGGTAACGTCGAGACAGGGAATGATGCGTTTCGCCAACATGAATCGTTTGCGCCGCCCGCGAGCAAGCGGCCTTCGCTCAAATCTCCACAAAATTCTGCACGATCCTCAGTCCGACCGGCCCGGATTTTTCCGGGTGGAATTGCACGCCGAAGACGTTGTCCGCCTCCAGCACCGCGGTGTATGGGGCGGCATACGTGCAGATTGCCGCCGCCCGCGCGTCCACCGGAACGTAATAGCTGTGGGCGAAATACACGAACGGCCTGGCCGGCAGATCCCGCACCAGCTTTGATCCGGTTTTCACTTCCAGTTCATTCCAACCCATGTGCGGCACGCGCACTCCGCTCGAAAACCGCCGCACAGAACCTTGGAAAAGCCCCAAGCCGCGCGCTTCCAGCGCTTCTTCGCTGGTCTCAAACAGCGCCTGCAAACCGAGGCAGATTCCCAGGAACGGCACGCCGGCGCGGATGCGCTCCAAAAGCGCGGCGCGGACGTCCAGCGCGTCCAGGGCCCTCATCATCTGGCCAAAGTGGCCCACGCCGGGAAGCAGAATTTTGTCCGCGCGGCGCAATCCATCCGGGTCCCGCACCAGCGTGTAGGTGCAGCCCAACTCTGCCAGAGTATTCTCGACGGACCGCAAATTGCCGGCTCCGTAATCGAAAATCGCGATCATGCTAATTCCGCCCGCCTCCGTCGCGCACGCACTCGTGCCGGTGTAGCTGGAGGTAGGGCAGGCGATCGGTCTTTGTCGTCTGTCAGGGCACTCTGTGAGGAGTGACAGACCACAAAAAGCGATGGTCTATCCCACCTCATAGCAGCCCCTTGGTCGAAGGCAGCTGCCCTTTCAGGCGCACGTCCTGCGAGCAGGCATACTTCATGGCCCTGGCCCAGCACTTGAAAATGGCCTCGACCTTGTGATGGCTGGAACGGCCGTACATCACCTTGGCGTGCAAATTCGCGCCTGCGTGACTCACGAAGCCGCCAAAGAAATCTTCCAGCAATTCCACCTGGAGATCGCCCACCAGCCGCACCCGCACCAGGTCCTTGTAGACCAGCGCCGGCCGGCCGCCCAAATCCACCGCGACCACCGCCAGCGTTTCGTCCATCGGCAGCACAAAGTAGCCGGCGCGATTGATGCCCCGCCGGTCGCCCAGCGCCTGCGAAAACAGCTGGCCCAGCACGATGCCAGCGTCTTCCACCGTGTGATGCTGGTCGACGTCCAGGTCCCCTTCGGCATGGAGCGTCAGGTCGAAGCCGCCGTGCCGGGCGAACAATTCCAGCATGTGATCGAGGAAGCGGATGCCGGTCGATACGTCATACCGGCCGCGGCCCTCGATTTTCAGCCGCGCCGCAATGCGGGTTTCCCTGGTGTCGCGGCGAACGTCGGCTTGTCTCATGCGGCGAATACCTCTTCGAGATAGTTGATGTCGTCGACAATGGCGTACGCGCCCTGCTCCTGAAACAGGAACACCAGATCGATGTAGAGTGGGTTGGCGGGCGCCGCAATCCCGACGAATGGCACGCCCGCCGCCCGCGCGCACCGCGCGTCATCCACCGTATCGCCGATGTAGTAGGAGGCGGCGCCGGAATTCGCGGCGAGGATTTGGTGCAGGCCCTGCGGATCCGGCTTGTGCCGCTGCACCTCGTGCATGCCGACGATGGGCGAAAACTCCAGCTCCGGCGCGAACCGCCGCAGGGTGAGCTCGGCCTCCCATTTCGGCCGCCCGGTGAAGAGCGCGAAGCGAAATGCTTCCTTCAGCCGCTCCAGCATTCCCGCCCGCGCCACCCACCGCTCGCGCAAGATCAGGCCGTCGGTTCCATTACCATGGAAGATCGACTGGAAATACTCCTTCACCTCTTCGAACTGCGCCCCGCCGCCCGCCTCGGTGACGATATGGTGCGAGAGCTTCCAATCGTCATTCCAGCCACCCTGGTTCTTGAACCCCTGAATTTCCGCAGGTTCAAGCCGGCGGCCGGTAAAGTGCTCCACCGTTCGGGCGATAGTTTCGCGGTAGGATTCGGTGACGTCCACCAGCACGCCGTCCATGTCGAAAATCAGGATCGCTTGACTCATCGCTGCCAAATCTCTTCCAGCGCCACCAGCAAGCGCCGCGTCTGCTCGCGCGTGCCGACGGTAATTCTCACGCACCCGGGGGCTTCGTAACTGCGGTCGCGCACCAGGATGGCCTGCGCGCCCAGCGCGTCGCGCACTTCCAGCGCGCGCGCGCCGAAGCTCCCCAAAATGAAATTCGCCGAGCTGGGAATGTAGCGGATGCCCAGCTTTTCCAGGCCGTAGCACAGCAGTTCGCGCGCGGCCAGCACTTCCGCCACGTAGCTCCGGATGTAATCCGCATCCGCGACGGCCGCCTGCGCCGCCAGCACAGCCAGCGAGTTCACGCTGTAGGGCGACTGCGCCTTGTGCAAGTAGTGAATGTTGGCTTCGTGCGAAAAGAGGCAGCCCAGCCGCATGCCGGCCATGCCGAACACCTTGGAAAATGTGCGGCTCACGAACAGGTTGGGGACTCGCTCGATTTCGCCCAGCGCCGTGACGCCGCTGAACTCGTAATAGGCTTCATCCACCAGCACCGCCGCCTTACGTGCGCGCCGCAGGATACGCTCGATACCCAGTAGCGAGACACCGGTTCCCGTCGGGTTGTTGGGGTTGGCCAGCAGGATGGCGCGCGTTTCGGGGGTGATCGCATCGAGCAGCGCCTCGAGTGGAAACTCCAGACCCGGCGCCGGGTACTCCACTTCGCGGATCCGGGCGCCAGCCACCTCGGCGTAGAACCGGTACATGGCGTAGGCAGGCTTCAGCAGCAACACCTCCTGGCCGTCGTCCACATAAGTGTTGATGAATACCTGGATCGCCTCATCGGTGCCGTTGGTGAAGACGAACTGCTCCGGCTGGACTCCGAAGTAACCCGCGATGTCCTTCTTGGCTTCGCCGTATTCCGGATAGACGGCCAGGCTGGCAGCGTCGAGCGCGCCACTGAGCGCTTCGATCACGCGCGGCGAACAGCCCACCGTGTTTTCGTTGAAGTCCAGGCGCAGCTTGCCGGCGCGTCCCGCGGTGGGCGGCGAGTAGGGCGCCATCGCGACCACCGCCGGCCGCGGTTGAATGGCGCCTCGGGGCAGCCTGGGTGGCTTAGAGGGCACCGGTCCGCACCTCCACCGAGCGGGCGTGCGCCTCCAGCCCCTCCGCCCTGGCGAGCGTCACGATGGAGGGCGCCAGGCGCGCCAGGCCCGCCGCGCTCAACTGCTGTACCGAAATCACTTTCATGAAATCCGTCACCGCCAGGCCGCCGCGCACGCGCGCCGCTCCGCCGGTGGGGAGCACGTGATTTGGGCCGGAAGCGTAATCGCCCGCCGCCTCCGGGCTGAACGGGCCCACGAAGATGCTGCCTGCATGCTCGATTCCAGGCAGCAGTCGGGTGTCCGGTATGCTGAGGTGCTCCGGTGCGAAGCGGTTGGAAATCTCGACCGCTTCCTCCAGCGACCGCACCAGCACGATGGCGGAGTTGCGCGCGATCGATTGCGCCGCTACCGCCGCCGTCGGGAGTGTGGCAAGCTGCCGCTCCACTTCCCTCGCCACTGCCGCTGCCAGGCTCCGTGAAGTGGTCAGCAGAACCGCCGACGCGTCCACATCGTGTTCCGCTTGCGCCAGCAGGTCGGCCGCGAGATGCCGGGGGTCGCCTTCGGCCGCAATGATCAGAATTTCGGTTGGGCCGGCCACGAAGTCGATGCCGACCTCCCCGGCCAGCAGCTTCTTCGCGGCTGCCACGTAAATGTTGCCCGGCCCGACGATGCGGTCGGCCTTCGGCACGGAGCGCGTGCCGTATGCAAACGCCGCGATGGCTTGCGCGCCGCCGATCTCAAACATGCGCCTGACGCCGAGCATCGTGGCCGTCCCCCACACCTGGTCCACCGGCTTTGGGGAAGCGACGCAAATGTTCGCGACTCCCGCCACCTGCGCCGGGATCACCGTCATCAGAATGGTGGAAGGCAAGGGATAGCGCCCCGCCGGAATGTAGGCGGCAACGGTGCCTAGCGGCCTCACGACCTGGCCCACGCGCACTCCACGCGATTGCCGCGTTCCCGCTTGCCGCATCCAGGCCCGCGGCATCTGTCTTTGTGCGAAATCGCGAATGTTCGCGGCCGCGCTCCGCACGGCGCGCCGGAAGTCCGGGCTCAGCCGCCGCCGCGCCGCGGCTAACTCGTCTTCGGAAACGCGCACGGTGCGCCGCGCGAATCCGTCAAACCGGCGGGCGTATTCCAGCAGCGCCTTGTCTCCGCTTCGCCGGACCGCTTCCAGGATCGGCTGCACTACGGCCTCCGCCGCATCCATCCGCGCCGCGCGCCGCCGCAGCAGCAGGCCGGCATCCGCACTCTTGATAATCCGGATCACAGCACGATCTTGTTAAGCGGGTACTCGACGATTCCCTGCCCGCCCGCCTGTTTGAGCCGCGGAATGATGTCGCGCACCGTCGACTCGTCCAGGATGGTGTTGACCGCCAGCCAGTCTTCGTCGCTGAGGTGCGAAATGGTGGGCCGCTTCAGTGCCGGCAGCACCGCCAGCACGGCCTTCAGGTTGTCCTGGTGCACGTTCAGCATCAGCCCCACTTTGCCGAGCGCGTTGATGGCGCCTTCCAGCAGCATCTTCATGTCTTCCAGTTTGCGCCGCTTGGCTGCGTCTTCCCACGAATCCCGGTTGGCGATCAGCTGCGTGTTCGACTCCATCACCGTGTCGATGATCTTCAGATTGTTGGCGCGCAGCGACGAGCCGGTTTCGGTGACCTCGACGATGGCGTCGGCCAGCACCGGCGGCTTCACTTCCGTCGCGCCCCAGCTAAACTCCACTTTCGCAGTCACGCCGTGGCGGGCCAGGTAGCGCCGCGTCGTCTCCACCAGCTCGGTCGCGATGACCTTGCCTTGCAGGTCCTTGACGCTGTGGAACGGCGAAGCTTCCGGCACCGCCAGCACCCAGCGCACTTTGCCGAAACTCTGCTTGGCGTAGATCAGGTCCGCCACAGCGACCACTTGCGCGCCATTTTCTTCAATCCAATCGCGACCGGTCAGACCGGCGTCGAGAATGCCGTCCTCGACGTAGCGGGCCATTTCCTGCGCCCGGATCAGCATGCATTCGATTTCCGGGTCGTCGATGCCGGGAAAATACGACCGGCTGCTGGTGATGATGACATACCCAGCGCGGCGGAACAAATCGACCGTGGCGTTTTCCAGGCTGCCTTTGGGGATGCCCAATTTCAGCTTCACGCCTTGCCTCCGTAGACGGCTTTCGGATCGTAAGTCTGTGGCTCCGCGACCTTCCACGCGCCGGATTCCAGGCGCCGGAAAAAGCAGCTCTGGTAACCCTCGTGGCAGACGCCCGGGCCCTGCGCCTCCACCTTCACCAGCACGGCGTCGCGGTCGCAGTCAGTGGCGATTTCTTTCACCAGGAGGCGGTGGCCCGAGCTCTCGCCTTTCAACCACAGTTTGTGCCGCGAGCGGCTCCAGAAGGTCGCAAACCCGCTTTCCACCGTCTTGCGGAACGCTTCTTCGTTCATGAAGCCGACCATCAGCACACGGCCGCTGGAGTGGTCCTGGATGACGGCGGTTACCAGACCGCCGGATTTTTCGAAGTCGAGAATCATCGCCAAAACAAAAAAAGCCCGCCGTTTTCGCGGCGGGCGTCCTTTCCATTTCTTGAGTGGAAATTATTGCAGCGCCCGTCGCGTGGAATGGTGGTGATGATGCCGCGCGAAGGTAACGCTTGCCATAAGCCAGTAGTGTAACACAGCGCCCGCCGGCCGCATCGAAGGAAAGTGACGACGTCTAGGTAGGACAGTCGATCGGTTTTTGTCGACTGTCGTCCGCCGGCAGCGACAGGCCACAGAAACCGATGGCCTGTCCTACCAAATCCACCGCCGCGGCCGCTCGCTTCAGCAGTGCGCCATCGCGTTCGTCACGTTCTGGCCGGTGCGGTCTTCGATGGTCACGGTGACCTGCATTTCCTTCTTGTTCCGCACCACGGTGACCACGAAGGTCTGGTTCTGGTGGTTGGCGTGCAGCGTGCTCGTGATATCGCGCGAGCTGCCGACGTGGGTGTCGCCGATCTTGGTGATCACGTCGCCCGCCTTGATGCCGGCCTTTTCGGCGGCAGAATTCTTCACCACCGATTTCACCAGGACGCCGTCTTTCACGCCCAGGAATTCGGCGAACTGCGGCTCTTCTCCCAGCCCCTCGCCCTCGATACCGAGCCGGCGCGACGGCATGAGGGTCATGATGTGGGGCATGTCGAACGGCTGCATGGACGGCATGGGTGTCATCTCAAACGTCGGCGAGTTCCCGAATACATTGATGTCCAGGTCGGGCGATTCAATCGACATGCTCTTGCGCGTCTCCACGGTCGCCGTCAAGGTGAGGGGAGCGCCGTTGCGCCACAGTCCGATCTTCACCTGCCTGCTGGCCGGCGTCTCGCGCACCAGTCGCTGGAACTGCGTCATGCCGTCGACCGCCTGGCCGTTGTATTCCAGCACCACATCACCCTGCTTGATGCCGGCCTTGTCCGCCGGGCCGCCTTCGGTCACGCTGGTGATTTCCACGCCGCGGTCTTCCTTGAGCTTGAGCGTCCTGGCACGCTCGGAATCCACGTCCACCACGCCCACCCCCAGATAGGTGCCGCCTGCCATCACAATGGTGGCCGTGTGCGCCCGCGGGGTAGGATTCTGCGCCCACGTGGCCGGCGCCGCGGCTCCCGCGGCCAGCAATGCAACTGCCCATACGGATTTCGTCGTCATACTCACCTCTATCGCCGTTTGAGAAATATTGTGCCGCCCGCGCCGGAAATGCGCAGCAATGGTCCGCCCCCGTTGACGGAGCCTTGCGCCACCACGCGACTGCCTACGCGCGTGACCGGAATCGCCGGAAAATCGGATACGATCCGGCGCAGCGTGTCCGCCATCCGGTTCTCGGCGCGGATGGTCACACCCTGGTTAGACGGAATCACCACCGTGATGTCACCACCGGTGGTCGCCAGAAAAGAGTCGCCGAGATGCGCGCCCGTCAAATCCGCCACAATGCTACCGAAGGAGGTGGAAACCCGCATCGGCCCCGTCACGCTGCTCAACCGGATCCCACCCGAGGCGGACTGGCATTCGAAGCCGCCCTGCGCCGCGCCCAACTGGACCGGCCCGGCCAGATTGCGGACCGTGACGGTGCCGCCGGCCTTCTCGATGGCCACTTCTCCGCCGCCGGTAATCGCCGTCACCGAACCGCCAGCCAGGCGGACGCGGACATTGCCAGCCGCGCTCTGGGCGCGCAGGCCGCCGACCACTTCGCCCACCACAATATCGCCGCCCGATGTTTCCAGCACGGCTTCACTGTGCGCCATTTTCAAAGTGATGCGGCCTCCGCCGGTGATGCAGCGCAGCCGTCCGCGCACTTCGCCGATGTGCACATCGCCCCCGCCCGTCGTCACGGTGCAGAGGCCGCCGATCCGGTCTGCCGTCACCTCGCCCTCGCGCGATTCCACCACCAGCTCACCCTGGATTCCGTCGGCACTCACTGCGCCGTCGGAGTCCACGATCCGGGCCAGGCTGAGCGCCGGCGCGGTCACCTGGATCCGCGCCCGGACCTGGCCGCCTGGGGCCGTCAGGATCACGCTTTCGCCCCGCCTGACCTGGACCGGCGCCCTGGCCAGAAGGCTCCGCGCCTCGGCCTCGGATCGAGCCGCCACGCTCAGGCGCACGGTGTAAACGAAGGTCCGCCCCACCCCGCCTTCCAAAGTCACCGGCCCGTGGCCGTTGATGCGCAATCGTGCCGCAGCCGGCAAGGTTCCCCGATAGGTCAGCGCCCATCCGCCGGGCTCCCGCTCCAGCGGACCCGGGTTGGGTTCCTGGCACGCTCCGCCCAGCGGCAGCAGCGCCAGCAGGAAAGCCGCGCTAGAAAGTGCCGATCGACGCATTCATTTCCTTCAGAGCCTTTTCGCACTTGGAACGCACATAGCCGTTGTCGTCCCTTTGCACCAGGTTCTGCAGCATGCCGACGATGGCATCGTCGCGCCGCATGGTCAGCAGGTCCACCGCCTGCATGCGTACCGCGTCGTTGTCGTCGAACTGAAGCGCCTGGGACAGCGCTCCCCGTACCGGCGGCTCGGCCGCCAGCGGCTTCAACCCTTCCAGCGCCTTGAGCCGCACGCCGGGGTTGGAATCGTGCAGTAGCGCGTTCATCAGCGCGTCCCGAACTTCGCCGGAGCCGGCGCGATCCTTCAGCAAGGCAACCGATTCCACCCGCACGCCCGGATCGTCCTCTTCGTGCGCCGCCGCCAGCAACAATTTCTGAATTTCCTGGTTGTCCACGGTTCCGTAGGCTTCGCGCCGCCGGGTTTCGTCGTACGCGATCCGCACCCGGCCGTTGCTATCCGGCTGCGCCGAACGCACATTGACGAACACGCCCTCGGAGGGGACGAACGAGGCCGTGGATACACCGCCGGCACCGGCGGGAACCAACTTCGCGGCGAAGAAGCCCACCGCGATCAGCGCCGCGGCGCCCAGCGGCTGCCGCCAGTGGGTGAAACCGGCCAGCGTGGCGCCCCAGGCATCGAGCCATAGAGTCCACGGTTTCCGCGCCGGCTCCGCAGCCGCGCCGCGCACTGCCGCCGCCAGGTCTGCCCGGCAATCGGCCAGCAACGAGGCCGGCGCCTCCATGCGCCTCCGGTCCAGGGCCGCCGCCAGCGCCCGCGCCGACTCCATCTCGCGCGCGCAAGCGCTGCACTCGTGGGTGTGCGCTTCGGCCTGGTCCTCCTCGTCCGGCGTCAGCTCGCCATAGTAATAAAGAGGAATCAGCTTCCTCACCGCATCGCAAGTCATACTAAGTCTCCCAATCGCGTACGCATTTTCTGCGTGGCACGGAAAAGGCAATTCTTCGCCGCCTCTTCGGTGGTGCCCAGAATCTCCCCTATGTTGCGCAACCGCAAACCCTGATAGTGCCTCAGCTCAAAAACCATTCGTTCGCGCGGCGTCAGGCCCTCCAGCGCATCGTCAATCCGCTGGCCCAGCTGACGGTTCCACGTCATACGCTCCGGATTCGCCGCCGCCGCTTCTTCCTCGTACCCGTCGGTCCTGTCAATCACGCCTTCGGAGGTTTCCACCACCGCCGATTCCTCTTTCCTTACTTTTCGTTTGCGCAACTGGTCCAGGCAAATGTTCGTCACGATGCGGTACAGCCAGGTGTGGAAGCTGCAATCGAAGCGAAATGCGTGCAGGTTCCGATACACCCGCAGAAACGCCTCCTGATACACATCGCGAGCGTCTTCCGGCGATCGCAGCAGGTTCATAGCGAGCCGGAGCACACTTTGGTCGTAGGCGCGAACCAATTGCTCAAAGGCGTCCTGGTCCCCGCGCTGCGCCGCCCGAACCAGTGAATCCACGTCGGGACTCACCCGGGCCCCGGCCGTTCCGGTTGCGTCCAGCATAAACCGGCTGATGCCGCGCTGCTAACTCCCGTTCTTTCTCCTAAGCCATTCGACGCGTCCGTATCCAAAATGTCACGCCCTGGCCGGCACAGTTGCCAATCTACCACTCCGGGAATGCCCTGAGTCGCGCCTGAAACCGTTGGGAACATATAGGGCGGCCCCCCCGTTCCGGACCGGCGATGCAAACGTGGGTGGATGACCACACCCAGCATGTTGCGCGAAAAGCCCCGAATGGTCGTTCCCACAGGCCTCAACTATACTCAAATTGATGATATTTTAGACAGATTGCTGTGGAATGCCGTGTGCAATGAGAGGCGCCGGACCGTCGCGCCAAGACTGCAAGGAGGCTGTAACCCGATGGAGAACGAGACCATCACGCTCATCGACAACCGGACGAATCAGAGCTATACGCTGCCGATCTACCGCGGCACGATTCGCGCCATGGACCTCCGGCAGGTGAAAACGGGCCCCGACGATTTCGGTCTGATGACCTATGACCCCGCCTACATGAACACTGCCGCATGCCACAGCGCGGTGACGTATCTGGATGGCGACAACGGCATCTTGCGCTACCGCGGCTACCCCATCGAACAGCTTGCCGAGCACTGTACTTTCCTGGAGGTGGCCTTCCTGCTGCTGTACGGAGAACTGCCCAACGCCAGGGATCTGGAGTGCTGGAGCGAGGAGATCATGGCTCACTCCCTCACCCATGAAAACGTGAAGAAGTTCATGGAGGGATTCAATTACGACGCTCACCCGATGGGCATCCTGATCAGCACCGTGGCAGCGCTTTCGACCTTTTACGGGGAATCCCGCAACGTGCACGATCCCAAGGTGCGGCGGCGGCAGATCGTGAGGCTGATCGGCAAGATGCCGACGCTGGCCGCTTACGCGTACCGGCACCGGCTTGGCCTCCCGTACGTGGCGCCCGATCCGGACCTGGGCTACACCAAGAACTACATGAATATGTTATGGAAGCGCCTGGAGCCGAAATACGTGGCCAACCCGGTGCTGGCGCACGCACTGGACGTACTGTTCATTCTGCACGCCGACCACGAGCAGAACTGCAGCACCAGCACCATGCGCGGCGTAGGCAGCTCTGACGCCGACCCGTACTCCACAACCGCCGCGGCCATCGCCGCCCTTTCCGGCCCGCTCCACGGCGGCGCTAACGAAGAGGTGCTGCGCATGCTGGCGGAAATCGGCAGCAAAGAGGAGATCCCCAATTTCATCCAGCAGGTCAAGGCAGGCCACCGCAAGCTGATGGGCTTCGGCCACCGCGTCTACAAGCACTATGACCCCCGCGCCGCGATCGTCAAGCGGGTGGCTGAGGAAGTGTTCGAAGTGACCGGCCGCAACCCGAAGATCGATATCGCCGTGGAGTTGGAGCGCATCGCGCTGTCGGACGACTACTTCATCAAGCGCAAGCTATATCCCAACGTCGATTTCTATTCCGGCATCATTTATGAAGCCATGGGGTTCACGCCCGACCAGTTCACCGTGCTATTCGGCATCCCGCGCACAGTGGGCTGGCTGGCGCAGTGGCAGGAGATGATGGAAGACCCGGAGCGCAAGATCGCCCGCCCGCGCCAGGTATACACCGGAGAAGGCAGGCGGGACGTGGTGCCAATCGGATTGCGCACCCAAAAGCCGCCCATGGTACTGGCGTAGAAGGCAGCTCCGATCGCGGGCAAATCGGGGATTTGGCTGCCCACGCGCGGTGGGACCAGGGTGTCCCGCGCGGACCCGGGGGGCTGCCACAGGAGGGCACGCCCCCTCACTGGAACTTTCTCCCCGAGGCTGGTGTCTATACCTTTACAGTGCCAGGACATTCCTGATAGCGTGAGATCAGGGAATGAGCCCGAGAATGAGAGGCTACCCGGTGGCCACAGCGATCCTGGATCTCAGCGAACGCACCGGCGCACACGCGTCGGCCAGTGAGGATCTGTGCCTGGCCGAGGCGCTCCGGCAGGGCGACGAGCGGGCTTACGAAGACTTGATTACGCGCTTCCAGCAGCCGGTCTTCACGTTAGCCAGCCGCTTGCTGAACGACCCGGGCGAAGCCGCCGATGTGGTGCAGGAAGTGTTCCTGAAGGTGTTCCGCAGCATTGGTCATTTCCGGGGCCAAAGCAGCCTCAAGACCTGGATCTACCGCATTACGGTCAACGAGGCGCACAACGCGCACCGGTGGTTTTTCCGGCACCGGCGGCGAGAGACGGAACTGGACGGCGCGCCCGAGGACAAGAGCCACCGCTGGAAAGAGACGGTGGCGGACCGGAGCCGCTCCCCCTACGAGGAGGCCTGCAACCAGGAACAGCATCGCATCATTGAAGCCGCGCTGCTGCGATTGAACCCGCTTTTTAAGGAAGCCGTGGTGCTGAGGGACATCGCGGACCTGAGTTACGAGGAAATCGCCGAGGTGTTGAATGTCTCCCTCGGAACCGTAAAGTCGCGGATCCTGCGGGGCCGGGAAGCCCTGCGGGCGGAGCTCGCGGGCAGCCTCGGTGAGAGGTCTGTCCTGCGACTGGTGCCTAAGACGGCCGAGTGAACGTATGAGCTGCGAATACCCACGAGCAAGAATCTCTTCACTCATCGACCACAGGCTGGGGGGACGGGACCGCCGCGAAACGCTGGCGCACCTGAAATCCTGCAGCGGGTGCAACGACGAGCACCAGACTTTGGAAAAACAGCGCCTGGCGATGCGGTCCATGGAGCAGCCGGCACTGCCGGCGGTCTTGACCCACCGGCTGCGCGTGCTAGCCTCCCACGAGCGCCTGCGGCAGATGACACGCGCCAGTTTTTCGGCTCGCCTGCGGCACATGGTGGAGAGCGCCCGGCTGTTCGCAGATAACATGATGCGGCCAGTGGCGCTGCCCTTCGGCGGCGGCCTGGTATCGGCCGTTCTGCTGTTCAGCATTCTGGCGCCGGGCTTGAACTTCACGCGCGATGCGGGCTCGGATGCTTCTGTGATCTCGCTCGTCACTCTGCCCGAAGGCAGAGTGGATGGCGCGGCCGGTGAAGTCTATCGCCTGGAAATGGTAGGCTCGATTCCGTCTTCGACCGACAGCACGCTGGTGGAGCTGACCGTCGATCGCTACGGGCACGTGCGCGACTGGAACATGGTGCGGGGCGAACTCACTCCCGACGTCAAGAGCGTCATCCTGTTTTCCAGCTTCAATCCCGGCACCTATTTCGGCGTTCCAACCGACAGCAAAATTCTGGTGTCTCTGCATTCCGTCCCCGGCGAAGCCAGGAGTTGACCGTCCCGCGTGGCGCGGCAACGGCTTGGCCAACATTTCCTGATCAAGGGTTCCATCCTGGAGCGCATCGCCAGGGCCGTGTGTCCGGCTCCGCAGCCGATCGTGATCGAAATCGGCCCCGGCCGCGGCGCGCTGACGGCCAAACTGCTGGAGCACGCGGCGCGCGTCGTCGCCGTCGAGATCGATCATGACCTGGCAGGCCATCTCCGCCAGCGCTTTGCCGGCGACCCTCGCCTGGAAGTCGTCGAGGCTGATGTGCTCTCGACCGACATGGCACAGTGGGGTCCTGCGCCGATCGTCGGCAACCTGCCGTACTACATCACTTCGCCCATCCTGGAACGCACCCTCCGCCTGCGGCCGCCGCGGGCCGTGTTTCTGCTGCAAAAGGAAGTGGCTCAGCGCCTGGTCGCCCGGCCCGGCTCTCGCGACTATGGCTACCTGACCGTGGCCACCGGCTTGTTCGCCAATCCCAGGCTGCTGTGCGAAGTGCCTCCCTCGGCTTTCCGGCCGCCGCCCAAAGTGGATTCCGCCGTGGTTGAGTTCACCCCCGTTTCCTCTGCCCTGCCGGACCCTGAAGCCTTCCTTGAATTCGCCGCGCAGTGCTTCCGGCACAAGCGCAAAACCATTCGCAACAACCTCGTTGTGGTGTATGGTAAGGATGTAGAAAGCTGGCCGGAAGCCGCCTTGCGGGCTGAACAACTCAGCCTGCCGCAGCTGGAAGAGATGTGGCGGCGCCTGCGCACGAGGTAGGGCGTGTTTGAGCGCTCATAAGTTATGAAGATCCGACCTGAAGACGCTCTCGAATACCATTCGAAGTCCCCGGCGGGCAAACTGGCAGTGACGCCGACCAAGCCTTGCCGCACGCAGCGCGATCTGAGCCTTGCCTATTCTCCGGGGGTCGCCGTGCCGTGTCTTGAGATCGAGCGCGACCCTTCCCTGGCATACACCTATACCGGCAAGGGCAACCTGGTAGCCGTTGTCAGCAACGGCACGGCGGTGTTGGGGTTGGGAAATATCGGCCCCCTGGCCGGCAAACCGGTCATGGAAGGCAAGGCGGTGCTGTTTAAGCGCTTCGCCGATATCGACGTATTCGATATTGAACTCAACACCGAGGACGCGCGCGAAGTGATTCGCACCTGCCAGATCCTGGAGCCGACGTTCGGCGGCATCAACCTGGAAGACATCAAGGCGCCGGAGTGTTTCATCATCGAGGAAGAGCTGAAGAAGACCATGAACATCCCGGTCTTCCACGACGATCAGCACGGCACCGCCATCATCTCCGCGGCCGGCTTGCTGAATGCGCTCGAGCTTACAGGTAAGAAGATCGGCGACGTCAAGGTGGTGATCAACGGCGCCGGCGCCAGCGCCATCTCCTGCGCCGCCCACTACTGCAACCTGGGAGTGCACCGCGAAAACATCGTGATGTGCGACACCAAGGGCGTGATCTTCGAAGGGCGCACCGAGCACATGAATGTTTACAAGGCCCGTTACGCGTCGAAGACCGAAGCCAGAACGCTGGCCGAGGCGCTGGTAGGCGCGGACGTGTTCTTTGGCCTTTCGAGCGGCGGCGCGGTGACCCCGGAGATGGTGATGACCATGGCGCCGGACCCGATCATTTTCGCCCTCGCCAATCCGGATCCGGAGATCGCCTACGACGTGGCGCTGGCCGCGCGCCCCGACGCCATCGTGGCCACGGGCCGCTCCGATTTTCCGAACCAGATCAATAACGTCCTGGGCTTCCCCTTCATTTTCCGCGGCGCACTGGACGTCCGCGCCACTACGATCAACGACCAGATGCAGCAGGCGGCCACGCACGCCCTGGCCTCGCTGGCGAAACAGGACGTTCCCGACTCCGTGCTGCGCGCCTACGGTGTGGACCGGATGGAATTCGGGCGCGACTACATCATTCCCAAGCCGTTCGACCCGCGCGTGCTGATTTGGGAAGCTTCGGCCGTGGCGCAGGCCGCCATGGAATCGGGCGTGGCGCAGCAGCCGGTCGATCTCGACCAGTATCGGGAAGAGCTGGAGCGCCGCCTGGGCCGGGCCAACGAAGTGATGCGATCCATGATCCACAAGGCGCGCAAGCAGCCCAAACGGATTGTGTTCGCCGAAGGCGAGCAGGCCAAGATTCTGCGCGCCTGCCAGATCCTGCTCGACGAAAAGATCGCCTTGCCGATCCTGCTCGGCAATCAACAGACCATCCAGGCGCTGGCCCAGGAACTGCGCCTCAACCTGACCGGCGTCCAGGTGGTCGATCCGCCCTGCTTCCCGCGCCTGGAAGAGTACCTGGAAGAGTTTTACCAGCTGCGGCAGCGCAAGGGCATTACCCGCACGGAAGCCGCCCAGACCATCCTAAACCCGGTCACGTTCGGCAGCATGATGGTGCGCCTGGGCGACGCCGACGCCTTGATCGGTGGTTTGACGACGCACTATCCCGACACAATACGCCCTGCGTTGCAGGTGATCGACGTTCGCCCGGAGATGAGCGAGGTGGCGGGAGTGTACCTCTTGATCACGGCGAAGGGCGAGCTGTATTTTCTGGCCGACGCCACGGTCAATATCGAGCCGTCGGCCGAGGAGTTGGCCGAGATCGCCATCATGGCCGCCGAAAAGGCGCGCCGCTTCAACGTGGAGCCGCGCGTCGCCATGCTCTCGTTTTCCAACTTCGGCAGCACGCGCCATCCTCTGGCGGAGAAAGTGCGCCGCGCGGTGGAGCTGGTGCGCCAGCGGGCGCCAGGCCTGATGATTGATGGCGAGATGCAGGCAGACACCGCGGTGGTGCCGCAGATCATCGACGAAACCTACCCGTTCAGCACGCTCAAGGGCGGCGCCAACGTGC
>CAZZHN010000069.1:1843-20475 GCA_964654065.1 uncultured Solibacteraceae bacterium | reverse complement strand
AGCCGGGGCCGGCAATATCCCGAACCGGCTCACCCCTATCGCAACCCGTTCCAGCGCGACCGCGACCGGGTTGTCCACTCGCGCGCGTTCCGCCGCCTCGAAGCCAAGATGCAGGTGTTCGCGCCCGGCCTTTCCGACCATTTTCGCAACCGCCTGACGCACTCCATCGAGGTGTCCCAGATCGCCCGCACAGTGGCCCGCGTCCTGGAACTGGACGAAGACCTCACCGAAGCGCTGGCGCTGGCTCACGATATTGGCCATCCTCCGTTCGCGCACGCCGGCGAGGGCGAGCTCAACCGCCAGATGCAGCGTTTTGGCGACCACTTCGACCACAACCTGCACGCGCTGCGCATCGTAGAAAGCTTCGAGCAGCGCTATGCCCGCTTTCCCGGGCTGAACCTGACCTTCGAAGTTCGTGAAGGCATGGTGAAACACTCGCGGGATTTCGGCCCCGGCGAGCAACCGGAGCTGGACGCCTACTTGCCCGGCATGCGGCCATTGCTGGAAGCGCAGCTGATCGATCTGGCCGACGAAATCGCTTACAACGCCGCCGATCTCGACGACGCATTTTCCGCCGGCATCTTCACCGCCGACGAAATCGCAGCCTGCGTGCCACAGTATGCCGCCATTCTCGAAACCGTAGACACGCAGTTTCCCGGCGCCAGCGGGCGCGAGCGGTTCCACGAAGCGCTCCGCCGGTTGATCGACGCCCTGGTCTCCGGACTGGTGGAAGGCACCGCGGCCAGTGCCGCACGCTTCGCGGTGGCTGACGCCGAAGCCGTTCGCCACCTGCCCTGCCGCCTGGCCGCGTTCACTGCCGGGACCGCGGCCGCCAGCCAGGCTCTCAAGCAGTTCCTTTATGCCAGGGTTTATGCCGCGCCCGCGTTGGCCGAAGAGCGGCAGCGCTCCGTCTCCATGATCGGGGCCCTGTTCGGCTTCTTTATCGAAGATCCGCGCCGCCTGCCCGAGCCTTACGCCCGCCTGGCCGAAACGGATCCGCCCCACCGCGTCGTCTGCGACTACATTGCCGGCATGACCGACGCCTTCTGCCGCCGCACTTACGAGCAGGCTTTTGGCCCGGCGCCGCTGGCCTGAGCGGCCGTCTTCGCTGCTGGCGCGAGGCGCGGGCGGACCTGATGAGAGGCCCTCCAGCAGCCGCGCGCTAGAATGAAATTGTGCTGCACCTATTTATTCTTCACAACGATCGTATTCATGAGGCCTCGTCGCTAATTCTTTCGCCGGGGCAGGTCGGCCTGCTGGCTGGCTGGGGCGTTTTCAGCACGCTGCGCGTGGCCGATGGCGTCCTTTTCGCCTTCGAGCGGCACTGGGCGCGCATGGAGCGCGACGCCGCGCTGTTTCATGTGCTGCTGCTGGAAGGTCCCGAGGAGCTGCATGGCAGGCTGCTCAAGTTGGTGGAAGCCAACCACGCCTACGATTCCACCCTGCGCGTCGCCATCGTGCGCAACGGCGGCGGCATGTGGGCCGGCCCTTCCACCGGCCGCGCCACCGACCTGATCGCCCTCACCGCCGATACTAAGGATTGGGGCAGCGGAGTCAAGCTGGCTGTCCAGTCGCAGGCGCGGCACGCGGCCTGTGAGTTTGCCGGAACCAAAATCCTCTCCTGGGCCATGAATCTCACCTGGCTCGAGAAAGCGCAGCGGCGCGGCTTCGACGAAGTCATCCTGCTCAATGAACAGGACGAGGTGGCGGAGTGCACTTCCGCCAACATCTTCGTCGCCAATGGAAACCAGGTCTGGACGCCGCCCCTCAGCTCCGGCTGCCTGCCCGGCATCACCCGCGAAGTGCTGCTGCACGAGATCCGCGTTCCGGGCATCGAAGTCCGCGAGAAGCCGCTGCGTGCCGCCGATCTGGAAGCTGCCGATGAGGTGTTCATCACCTCCACCACGCGCGACCTGCTGCCGGTTTTGGAGATGGAAGGGCGCAAAGTGGGCCGCACGCTCACCGCCCAAACCGCGCTGGCGGCCGCGTTCCAAACCTACCTCCGTCAATACGTGGCCGACCACAAACCCTCGCCAGCCGCCAGGTAAAACGCGCCCGCGCCCGTAACGCCGGCGGTCTTGCCCGCCGGTGCTCTTTCCGAACCCCGCGTGATCCCGCCAGCGCTTGTAGCGCCGGCGGTCTTTGCCGCCGGTGCCTTTCGAAACCGCTACTTGGAAGCCGCCGCCGCTGCGCGCAGCCGGATACCCGTGGCATGTCCATTCGGAACGTCTTCGAGATGCAGAATCCCCGCAGGGTCGGCGTGGGCCTCTCCGAGTTCTTCGTCGTCGATTTCCACCAGGTAGCGCCGGCGAGGCTCAAGACCGACCACGAACACGGGCTCCGGATCCTCGAGCGTCACCCGCCATCCGGCCCGCTCTCCGCCGCCCGCGCCCGCGAAGCAGATGGCCGCAGCATCCAAAAGCAGCGGCTCCGCGGCGGCATGCCGGTCCAGCGAGATGACGTGGCCGTCGCGAAACAGCTGCATCACGCCGTCAAAAACCCCGAACCATTCTGCATCGTCCTCCCAACTGGATCGCACATACAAACGGCCGGAACGGGAATTGTAGTCAACTAGTGGGACCTGGTAGTAGCTGAGGCCGGGCTGATACGGGTTCGCCCAGAGGAATTCGTACGGCGCGCCCAGCGGTGTGCGCAATTGAAAGCGGTCGTGCATCAGCCAGCCTTGCAGCACCTGGGTGGAAGGCGCGTTGACATCAAACGCCACCATGGCCAGGTCGGCGGCGCGCGAGAACGCCGCAGCCTCGAGATCCGGCTCGCCGGCGCGCCGCGTCGCACCCAGGTAGATGTCGCCCCCCGCCACGTGGTACGGCGCCGGGTAGTAGCTCATGAGGTGCTCCACCGGAAAGTCGGCGAAGTAGGCAGAAGCGGACTCGCGCAGGTCCAGCCGCGCGGAATCGGCAAGCGCGTGGAGCAGTTCCATCATGGCGTAGGCGTCCTCGCGGGGGACGGCGGCCCTGCCCGCCGCCAACTCGGGCGCCAGCCTGCCCTCCCACCAGGTATGAACCGCGCGATTCAGCTCCCTCCGCGGCGGATCCGGCGCGCCTTCGACAACGGGCATGTCGTCGAATAGCGTCACCGCAGCGAGTACACGCGAACGAACGCCGGGGATGGATTCCAGAGTCGCGGTTTCTTCCATACTTCGCGCGATGCGGGCCATCAACTGCTCTCGCTCCGCGGGGTTCAGTACGTCCTGACACCAGTCGTAGACCAACGCCATCTGGCGCAGGTCGGACGCGGAGAGTGCCCAGGCCACCGCGCGCCTGCCGGCAGCGCGATCGCCGGAGACCTGGTAATAGAGAGCCTGGGCGAAGCCCGGTTCGGGCAGCGGCGCCTTGCCGGAAATCAGCGACTCGAACTGCTGCCAGCGCGCAGAATGGCGTTCGCGTTCGCGGCGCAGCAACCGCAGCCGTCCGGCGCGCAGGAAGAGGCGCGGATGTTCGCCCGACACCACCACCGGGTCAGCCGCCTCCGGGCCCTGCGCCCACCCCGCCGCAGCCAGCGTCATCATCAGAATGCCGAGCCCAACCGGCCGCATCACACAGATTGTGTCATAGCGACACAGCGCCCGCCCACACTGCCTCAAGCGCCTGCCCGCGGAATCGGAAAAATATCCGGTTCAAAAGAGGTTACACCATTTGACACGCGGGCATCCGATTGCTAAACGTATGGTGAATTGGCGAAGTAACTTTTTGAACCTGCCCTCTGCAGCAACAGGCAGGCGGAAGAAGAGTGAGCCGACGGGACAGCGTGCTTGCGGGAGCCGGTGTTTGTTGTAGGCTTTGCTCACTATTCTTCCCTTGTTGGTTGCCGCAGAGGGGTTTTTTATATCGAACGGCATCATAGTCTCTCCATGGGATCAAGGGTTGCGGTAGTTGTCTGGCATTTCTGGTAAGGAAGAATAGGACGCGGACCTGACCAGAAGTGGGCCGTGTTGCGGTCGAAACCAGGCAGCCCGACGCCGGATCCCAGCCCAACTTGGGCGAGCCGCATCGGATTGAAGCCCTGCTGGTCTTTAGGGGCCAGATCCGATGCGGTTTTTCTTTTGTGGCCAGACTCCCGCGACCAGCTTAGTGGGGCAGACCCCCTGGTCTGCGCGGGACGCCCTCGTCCCGCTGTTACCCCGAAGCGCCGCCACTCCCGCTTCCACCAAGGGTTCGCTCCATCCTCCCGGCCGGCTCGCCGCGACTCGATCCCTCCGAAACGGTCCCTGAATTGCACTCCTTGGCTGGAATTGCCGCGCGTCTCGTCTCTGGTGAGAAAACTGATTGCGTTGCTTGGCTTGGCGTGTGCCGCAGCGGCACAGGCGCCGCGCATCGGCGACATCAACTATTACGGACTGCGCAAGGTCACCGCGGAGAAAATCCAGTCCGTCACCGGCTTGCGAAAGGGCGGCGCACTCACCGCATCGAAGGGAGATATCGAGGACCAGGTCGACAGGATCGGCGGTGTGGTCCTGGTGCGTGTGGAGGCGCTCTGCTGCGAAGGCACCGCGGTGACGCTGTTCATCGGCGTTGAAGAACGGGGCGCGCCGCACCCCTCGTTTCACTCTCCGCCCGCCGGCAGCGCCACGCTCCCGCAGGAGATTCTCGATACCTATAACGACTTCCTGGCCGCAGTAGCGCGTGCCGCGGCGCGCGGCAACATTACCGAGGACCTCACCGCGGGGTATTCGATGATGGACGACCCCGAGGCGCGCTCGTTCCAGCCCCGCTTCCTCACCTTCGCGGCAGACCACTTCGACTGGTTGCGCGACGTGCTGCGCAACTCCGCGGACGCGAGCCAGCGCACCGTCGCGGCCGCCGTCATCGGCTACGGAGCCGATAAGCAGCAGGCCGCCGGCGAATTGCAGTACGCCATCGGCGATCCGGACGGAGCGGTTCGCGTCAACGCCATGCGCGCCCTGTCCGCCATCGCGGTCTATGCCGGCAAGCAGCCGGACCGGAACATTCGCATCGCGCCCACCTGGCTGGTGGAAATGCTGCATTCCATCGTGCTCGAGGACCGGCTGCAGGCCGCGCGGGCGCTGGTGGTGCTCACCGATTCTCCCAACGCGGCGGCGCTCGACCTGATTCGCGAGCGAGCCCTGGATTCTCTCAAGGAGATGGCCCGCTGGACCACTCTCAGCTACGCGCTGCCGGCCTTCCTGTTGCTGGGGCGAGTCGCGGGCCTGCCGGATAGCGAAATTCACTCACGTTGGGAGAAGGGCGACCGCGATAGCGTCATCGAACAAGCGCTCGCGCTGGAGCCCGGCAAGCGGCAGCGGTAGCGGCCCGTGGTGCACGCACGAGTGCTTGCGTCACAGCAGCCATCAGACAAGGTGAGGATTCCGGCGTTGGCCCTTTGGGCCCGCCTCAGCCGTGGCCGAGATACATCAGCCAGCCGATGCCGAACAGCGCCAGCAGGAAGCAGACGAACGTGTAGACGCCGTAATGGAGCCGTTCCCGGTCCGTATTCTTCGTGACCACGCCCAGCACCACCGAAACCAGCAGCGAAAACAGGAATGCCGCTTCGAAGTGGGAGAGGTTCATCTTGGGCATCAGCTCTTCCTCCCGCGCGCGATTTCGAAAGCGTCCACCATCGCCAGCAGGTTCAGCAGGCCGGCGGTAACCAGAAATTTCGTGCCGTAATCGTGGACGTGCCCAGCCACATCCGGCTGCGCGTAGCCCAGCCACACCGTCATCAGGTAGAGGACGCCGCCGCAAACATCTCCCACCCATCCGCCCCAGTTGATGAGCACGGTCAGCAGATCCTCGCCTTGCGGCGTGAACATGGTCCCGCGCATCATCAGCCCGCATAGAAACATGGCGGTGATGGCCACCAGCAGCAGCACGCCGCGGCCGGTCTTCTTGAGCAGCAGATGCCCGCCGCCCGGCACCAGCCAGCCCAGCGCCACCGCCGGCGCCCAGGCGCGGACCCCCGGGGATTCCTTCTCTGTCTGTTCCTTCGCCATAGGGTTTCCTTTGAGTGTAACAGCTCAGGCCCGCCTGACGGCCTTGCGAAGGCGTCCCCACGGTCTCCAACGCTGGGGCCCCGGCTTACAATAAGAGCGGCCATGCTCCGCATGCTGGCTCCGCTTCTGCTCGCGGCTGCGGGATTCGCGGGCGAGCCTCTATACGATCTATACGGCCAGGTGCAGCCGGCCGGGTCCGCCTCCATCTCCCTGTTCGGCGCGGTGACGCCGTTCGATGTTTCGGCCCTCACCGGCGACGGCAGCTTCCATTTCCGTAAATTGCTCCCAGGCACTTACACCATTGCGGTTTTTGCGCCGGGACGCGGCGAAGCCCGCCGCACAGTCGAAGTCGGCCCAGGCACCGCCGACTCCAGGCGCCGCGTCTCCATCGAGCTCAACTTGGCGCCCGGCGATTTCGTTTTCGCCGAGCCTGTGCGCCGCCAGCACACGGTTTCCGCCCGCGATCTCGCCATCCCCGACAGCGCGCTGCGCGATTACGACGATGCCCGCAAGGCCCTGTCGCGCCGCGACACGGCCTCCGCCGTCTCCCGCCTGGAACACGCCGTCGAGACGGCGCCGCAGTTCGCCGCCGCCTGGAACGAGCTAGGCACCATCGCTTATCAAACGCAGAACTTCGCCCGCGCCGAAGAGTGTTTCCTCCAGGCTCTTGATCAGGATCCGCACCTCTACGAGCCGCTGGTCAACCTGGGCGGCGTGGAGGTCACCTTGCACAAGACGGAGCGTGCGCTCGACTACAACATCTTCGCCGTGCTGGCGCGCCCCAACGACGCGCTGGCCAACTCCCAGCTCGGCCAGGCGTACTTCCAGGCCGGCAATGACGATCTGGCGCTCAAGTATCTGGAGATCGCCCGCCGCCTGGACCCGGCGCACTTCTCGCATCCGCAACTGGTGATGGCCGAGATCCACCTGCGCCGCAACCAGCGCGCCGCCGCCGCCGCTGACCTGGAAGACTTCCTCAAGTTCCACCCGGACTGGCCCCAATCCGCCGAAATGCGCCGGAACATCGCCCAGTGGCGGCAATAGCCCTTCAGCCTCGTGGCGCAGACAGTCCTGTCTACTGAGTCGAGAGTCATCTCGATTCTTCTTACTTCCGTACGTGCCGCTCCCCGCCTTGCAGCGCCCGCCGGATTTCCACCCGTCTTCGCCTCCGGAACTTTCAGCTTGCCTGCCAAAACCAGCCAGTGGAGAATAGGCACATGACGATAGAAAGAATCAGGCAAGAGGCTGATGTGTTTCAACACCGTATCTGGTGGCGCAACGTGCGCGAGTATGGGGCAATCGCCATCGTCGTCATCGCCTTCGGACTCTACTTCAAGTGGTTCCCCAACCCCGTGGCGCGCGTGGGATCGGCGATGGTTATTGCCGGCGCGCTGTATGTCGCGTACCAGCTCCACCGGCGCGCCTCCTCTGAAACAATGCCCGCCGGCGATGCGTTGGAGAATTGCCTGGGCTTCCATCGCCACGAGCTGGAACGCCAGCGCGACGCCCTGCAGAGCGTCTGGCGCTGGTCTCTGGTCCCGCTGATTCCGGGCCTCGCCGTGTTCGTCGCCGGATTAGCGGTTCAGGTGCCCATCGGCCCGCTTCGTGCCCGAATCGCCTTCAGCGTCGCTTCGCTCGCTGTGGTCGGTGGCATCTTCTGGCTGGTAGCCAAATGGAACCGGAACGCGGCGCGCAAACTGCAAACGGAGATCGACAACCTGCGGGCGATCGAGCCATGAACCTGCCTTTTCGGATCACTCTAGCGGCGGCGATGCTCGCCGTGTCCGCGCAGGCTCAATCTCCCGTGCCGCCGGATGCCGAGATCCGCCGCATCCTGGCCCAGCGCATCAACGAACGCCATCAGGCGGTGGGGATCGTGGCCGCCGTCATCGAACCCGCTGGCACTCGCATCGTTACCTACGGCAAGTCCGCCAAGGACGATGCGCGGCCCCTCAACGGCGACACCGTCTTCGAGATCGGCTCCATCACCAAGGTGTTCACAGCGCTGCTGCTCGCCGACATGGCGCAGCGCGGCGAGGTGAAGATCGATGATCCAGTCTCGAAGTACCTGCCGGAAGGCGTCAAGGCGCCGCAGCGCAATGGCAAGGAGATCACCCTGGCGGAACTCGCCACCCACACCTCGGGCCTGCCGCGGATGCCCAACAACTTCCTGCCGAAGGACTTCACCAACCCATACGCCGACTATTCCGCGGACAAGCTCTACGCGTTTCTGGCGAGCTACCAATTGCCCCGCGATCCCGGCGAGAAGTGGGAATACTCCAATCTGGCCGCCGGTCTGCTGGGCCATCTTCTTTCGCTGCGCGCCGGCAAGGACTACGAGACGCTCATCATGTCCCGCGTGATTACGCCGCTCGGGATGACGAGCACGCGCATCACGCTCACGCCCGATATGAAGGAGAGAATGGCCGCGGGCTATAACGCCTCGCTGCAGCCAACGCGCACTTGGGATTTTGGGGCGCTGGCCGCTGCCGGCGCATTGCGCTCCACCGCCAACGACCTCCTCACTTTCCTGGCGGCCAATCTTGGATTTAAGAAATCGCCTCTCCAGCCGGCCATGCAGTCCATGCTGGAGGTTCGCCTCCCCGCCGGCCCGCCCCACCTGCAGCAGGCGCTCGGCTGGCATATCTTGCAGCGCCCGGACCGGGACCTGATCTGGAAGGATGGCGGCACTTATGGCTTCGCCAGCTTCATCGGCTTCGACGCCAAGGCTAAAGTGGGCGTGGTAGTACTCGCCAACTCTTTCTCGATCGCCACCGGCGGCATCGACGATATCGGGATGCACCTGCTCGATTCCTCCATGCCTATCGCCGGCGGACCCGTCAAGGAGCGCAAGGCGATCGCGGTGGAACCCAAAACTCTGGAAGGCTACGTGGGCCGCTACCAGCTTGCCCCCACGTTCGTCATCACCATCACCCGCGAGGACGACCGGCTCTACGAACAGGCTACCGGCCAGCCGAAGCTGCAGATCTTCGCCGAGAGCGAAAAGGAATTCTTCCTGAAGATCGTAGAAGCGCAGATCACCTTCAAGACCGATCCCCAGGGCCGCGCCACCGAGCTCATCCTGCACCAGGGCGGCGTCGACCAGCACGCCCCGCGCGTGGAATAGAAACAGAATCCATATTGCCTGTGGCGCGGGCTGTCCAGCCTGCTGAGCCGAGAGTCGTCTCGGCTTTTCCTCTAAATCGGATGCGCCTGCGCTGCAAGAAGAGTCGAGATGGCCCTTGACTCAGCAGCCTCGGACAGGACGGGCGGCGCCACGGGCTGCTTCAGGTCTTCGCCTGCAGCGTCGGTTGTCGAGCCGGCATTTTGGCCCTTATTCGTATCGCAGACACACAATCGGATCCAGGTTCGCAGCGCGGTTGGCGGGGTAATAGCCGAAGAACAATCCGACTCCTACCGACATCGCCACGCCCGCCACTACCCAGAACGGCGAAAGCGTAGTGGGAATCGAGGCCAGTGCACGCGCTACCGCCGAGATGATTCCACCCACCAGGATCCCCAGCACGCCGCCGATGCCCGATAGCGTCACCGCCTCCAGCAGGAATTGCACGCGAATGTCCGCCTTCCGGGCGCCGAGCGCTTTGCGTACGCCGATCTCCGCCGTGCGCTCCGTCACCGAAATCAGCATGATGTTCATCACCCCGATGCCGCCCACCAGCAGGCCAATCGAGCTGATCACGCCGGTGAGAAGCGCCATCGCGCCCGTCAGTTGGTTCCAAAGGTCGATGAAGAAATTGGGGTCGGCGATGTCGAAATCGTCCTCGGCGTGAGGGGCGACGTGCCGCCTCCGGCGCATCACCTCTGTCACCAGGCCGCGCACCGTATCCATGCTCGCGCCGTCGCGCACCGTGAACATCAGAAACACTTCGCGAATCTCCGGGAAATTCTTGTGGAAGTTCGACATCGGGATGCAGGCGAACTGATCCACTCCGGGACCGCCAAACAGTCCGGCGTCCTTTTCGAAAATGCCGATCACCTCGTAGCCGCGGCCGTTAAGCCGCACCCGCTTGCCGATCGGATCGATGTGCGGAAACAGCGAATCCGCGATCGCCGCCCCGATCACCACCACGTCGCGCGCGTGTTCTTCGTCGAAGGGCGAAATGAAGCGGCCATAGCCCACCGAAAACAACGGCAGCGCCGCCGCGTAATCCGGCTGCGTGCCGCGCACGAACAGGCGCTCCACGTGCTGGTCGCCGTAGCGGATCGAATCTGGTTCCGCGGTGCCGAAGTTGATGCGGTTCGAGAATGCCGTGGCGACATCCAGATCCGGGACGGTCTCCTTCAGATACCGGGCGTCCTCAATCTGCAGATACTTCCGCATGCGGATTTTCTGCGGCAGCGGCGTCAGCCCGGTAAAGCCAGGTGGGATCCGGAGCACGAAGAACGAGCGCGAGCCGAAGCTCTGAATGCGGTTCTTGATCAGTCCGTTGAGCCCGTCGATGATGGCCGCCACGGAAATCACGCTGGTCACGCCGATGACGATCCCCAGTATCGTCAGCGCCGCGCGAATCTTGCGCGAGCGGAGCGTGTCCACTGCCATCCGCAGGTTTTCGCCGAATGCCGAGCCCGTCATCCTCAATCCGCCCGCAGCGCCACCACCGGGTCAAGCCTCGAAGCTTTCACCGCCGGATAGATGCCGAAAAACAATCCGATCACCGAGCTCACCGTCACTCCCAGCGCGGCCACCCAACCCTGCACCGACGCCGGAAAATCCGTGAACTGCCGCAGCGCCATGGCGCAGCCGAATCCGATCCCCACCCCCACCACGCCTCCGGCCACGCATTGAATCACGCTCTCGGCTAGAAACTGGCGCAGCACGTCGGATTGGGTGGCGCCCACCGCGCGCCGCACGCCGATCTCTTTGGTGCGCTCCGTCACGCTTACCAGCATCACGTTCATGATCACCACTCCGCCCACCACCGCCGAAATCGAGCTGATCATCACGAACACCGCTAAGAAAGCCGAGCTGATGCTCTGCCACAGCGAGATGTAGCTGGCCGCGGTTCCAATGTAAAAGTCGTCATCCGCCCCGGCCGCCACGTGCCGTCTGGTGCGCAGCACGCGCCGCGCATCATCCTGCGCCGTGGCGAAGATGCTGTCGCTGCCTTCCGCCTTCACGCTCAACTCCAGGCTGGTGCGTTGTCCGCGGAATTTCAGCCACGTTCGCAGCGGCACCACGATGAAGTTGTCCTGGTCCTGCCCCAGCACACTGCCGATGCGCTCAAAGGTGCCGATCACCGTGAACTCTGCCGCGCCGGCGCGGAGTTGATGGCCCAGCGGGCTGCGGCCGGCGAAGAATTCCTGCGCCACGCGGTCGCCAATCAGGCACACCGGCGCCGCGTGCGCATCATCCACTTCGGTGAAGTACCGTCCCAGCTCCACCGTGCGCGTGTCGATGCCCGCCATCGACGGCGTGTAGCCATACAGCACCGCGTCGTCCAGCTCGTGATTCTGGTAGCGCAGGGAGATGTTGGTGTTGGCGGCCGCACCCACCGCCTGGCAGTGTTCGCATTCCTCGGCCAGCGCCCGCGCGTCGTCCAGGTAAAGATTCTTGTTGCGCAGCGCCTTCGTCAGCACGCTGAAATCGGTCAGCACGAACGGGGTTCGCGCGATGCGGAAGACGTTGGTGCCCAGGTTGGCGATCTTGTGTTCCACGTACACGTTCGCGCCTTGCACCAGCGTCATCACCGCGATCAGGGTGGCCACCCCCATCGTCAGCCCCACCATCGTCAGCAGCGCGCGCAGCTTGTGCGACCGGATCGAATCGACCGCCAGCGCCAGATTGTCACCGACTCCCAACATCTTGCCTGTTCCCCGCGGCGCGCGGCTGGCTCTGGAGTTCCCCCTCCCGGCTGCCGGTTTTGCGGCTCGCGTGGCCCATCCGTATGGGTAGCGTAAGGCCCGCGAATAGCCCAAAAGGGCTACCCCGACCACCCTCTCCGGCGTCATGCCCGCCCGCGCATGATCGTTTAATATTGAGTATATCGTCCAACTCCTGGCGCTCTGGTGCGCCGCGCGCTGGAAGCCTGTAGCCCTCATGTGGATCGTCAGACTCGCGTTAAGACGCCCGTATACCTTCGTGGTGATGTCGCTGCTCATCGCCATCCTCGGCGTGTCCGCAATCATCACCATGCCGGTGGACATTTTCCCGTACATCGACATTCCCGTGGTCAGCATCGTGTGGGGCTACGGCGGCCTGTCGCCCGAGGAAATGGAAAAGCGCATCGTGCTCATCTTCGAGCGCTCCATGACGACCACTGTCAATGACATTGAGCACATCGAATCGCAGTCGTACTCGGGCGTTTCCGTCACGCGCGTCTATTTTCAGCCCAACGCCAAGGTGGAAGTGGCGCTCTCGCAGGTGACGGCCATCGCTCAAACCCTGCTGCGCATCTTCCCGCCTGGCACCACGCCCCCCAACATCATCAAGTACGACGCTTCGAGCGTCCCCATCCTGCAGCTGGGGTTGGAAAGCAAGACCCTGAGCGAGCAGGAGTTGTTCGATTTGGGCCAGAACTTCATCCGCACCCAGCTTGCCACCATTCCGGGCGCCGCCGTGCCATTGCCCTACGGCGGTAAGTTCCGCCAGGTCATGGTCGACCTGATTCCGGAGCAGATGTTCGCCAACAACCTCTCGCCCACCGATGTTTCCAACGCGCTCGCCAATCAAAACCTGATTTTGCCCGCGGGCGATATTAAGATCGGCGACAAGGATTACCAGGTCAAGCTCAACTCCAGCCCGCGCATCCTGAGCGAGATGAATGCGCTGCCCCTGAAGGTGGTGAACGGCGCCACCGTCAGGCTGGGCCAGGTGGCTCAGGTGCGCGACGGCTACTCCGTGCAAACCAGCATCGTGCGCACCAATGGCACGCGCGGGGCGCTGCTCACCGTGATGCGCAATGGCAAGGCCTCCACGCTGGCGGTGGTCAACAACGTCAAGCAGGCGCTGCCCAAAATTCTCGCCGGCCTGCCCCCGGCGCTGCACGTCCGGCAATTGTTTGATCAATCGCTGTTTGTGCGCGCGGCCATCAACGGCGTGGTGCGCGAAGCCGTCACCGCTGCGTTCCTTACCGGCTTGATGATCCTGATCTTTCTGGGAAGCTGGCGCAGCACCGTCATCGTTTGTATTTCCATCCCGCTTTCCATCCTGGTTTCCCTCATCGCCCTCAACGCCATGGGCGACACCATCAACGTGATGACCTTAGGCGGCATGGCGCTGGCAGTAGGCATCCTGGTGGACGACGCCACGGTGGAAATCGAGAACACCCACCGCAACATGGCTATGAAGAAGCCGTTGGTGCGCGCCGTGCTCGATGGCGCCCAGCAGATCGCCGCTCCGGCCTTCGTTTCCACGCTTTCCATCTGCATCGTTTTCGTTCCCGTGCTGCTGCTCACCGGCGCCGCCAGGTACCTGTTCACCCCCCTTGCCATGGCGGTGGTTTTCGCCATGCTGGCCTCCTACCTTCTTTCCCGCACCCTGATTCCCAACATGGTGCACTACATGCTCCGCCCGGAAACCAAGCTCTACGCGCAGGGAACTCACGGCGAAACCGCCGGCGGCACCGGTCCTATCTGGAAAACCCATTACGTGTTCAACCGCCGCTTTGAGCTGATGCGCAGCTCCTACGCGGGACTGCTCCATTGGTGTCTCGATCATCGGGGCCCGGTGCTGGCGGGCTTTGCCATCTTCCTGAGCGCCTCGCTGCTGCTGGCGCCCCTGGTCGGCCGCGACTTCTTCCCCACCGTGGACTCGGGCCAAATGAGGCTGCATGCGCGAGCGCCCGCCGGGACTCGCATCGAGCAGACAGAAGCTCTCTTCGCTGCCATCGAGCGCGAAGTCCGCCAGGAAATACCGCCGCGCGAGATCGGCAACATCATCGACAACATCGGCATCCCGAGCGGCGGATTCAACCTGGCATTCGGCGATAATCCCACCCTCGGCGTGGCCGACGGCGATATTCTGATCTCCCTCAAGCCCGAGGATCACGGCCCTACCGATGAATACGTAGGCCGCCTGCGCCGCCGCCTGAACCAGAAATTCCCGGACACCGTATTCTTTTTCGAAGCTGCCAATATCACCAACCAGATCTTGAATTTCGGGCTGCCCGCCCCCATTGACGTGCAGGTGGTCGGGCGCAACGCGCCGGCCAACTACAAGATCGCGGAGGACCTTGAAACCCAAATCGCCCGGATTCCCGGCGTGGCAGACCCGCACATTCACCAGGTGATCGACTGGCCCGAAATCGATATCAATGTCGACCGCGATAAGGCCGGGCTGGTGGGCCTCACCCAGCGCGACGTCAGCAACAGCATGCTCATCTCGCTGGCTTCCAGCAGCCAGATCGCGCCCACCCAGTGGCTAGACTGGCGTAACGGTGTGAGCTATTTCGTTTCCGTGCAGACGCCGCAATACCGCATGGACAGCATGTCGGCCCTGATGAGCACGCCCATCGCTCCCCTGGCCGCGAATTTCAATTTCAACACCGCCAATTCCATGGCAGGCACCGCCAATGGGAGCAACGCGGCCACCGGCGCCGCTCCCAGCCAGAGCTCGGCCGCCTACGGCAACCCCGGCGCCGCTGCCGGCGGCCCGCAGTTGCTCTCCAACCTGGCCGGCGTGGCGCGCGGCGTGGCGCCGGAAATTGTCAACCACTACAACGTGACGCCGGTCTTCGATATCTACGCCAACGTCTATCGCCGCGACCTGGGCTCGGTGGGGGCCGCCGTGGACCGCATCGTGGACAAGGCGTCAGCCCATCTGCCGCGCGGCACCACCATTGATGTGCGCGGGCAGTATTCCACCATGCAAAGCTCCTTTTACCGGCTGGGCCTGGGTATGGCCTTCGCGGTGGTTCTGGTCTACCTCTTGATGGCCGTCAATTTCCAGTCTTGGCTCGACCCGTTCATCATTCTCATGGCCCTGCCGGGCGCCATGGCCGGAATAGTCTGGATCCTGTTTCTCACCCAGACCACTTTCAGCGTGCCTTCGCTGATGGGGTCCATCATGTGCATCGGCGTCGCCACCTCCAACAGCATTCTGATGGTGGTGTTCGCCAACGATCAGCGCGAGGAAGGCATGGACGCGCGTTCCGCCGCGCTTTCCGCCGGCCATACCCGCATCCGCCCCGTCATCATGACCGCGGCCGCGATGATCATCGGCATGCTGCCCATGGCGCTGGGAATGGGCGAAGGCGGCGAGCAGAACGCGCCCCTCGGCCGCGCCGTCATTGGCGGCCTCATCCTGGCTACGATCACCACCCTTTTTGTGGTTCCATTGGTGTATAGCCTGCTGCGGACCAAGCCGCCGGTGGACCACGAACGCCGCATCGTCGAGGAGGAGCACGAATACTTGCGGGACGAAATGATGCTACGTGAGGGTGCCGAATGAACGAACTGAACACCAGCGAAGAAAGGTTGCGCGCGGAGGTCGAAGACCTCAAGCGGCAGTTGGGACAGCAGAAACAGGAACTGGCGGCTGGCCGTACCGGCCCGGCGCCCACGGGACGCACCCTGGCGGTCGTCCTGCTCCTGTTGGTCGCGCTGGCTCTTGCCGGCTACTTCCTCGGCTACGCGCCGCGCCAGCACCGGGAAGAAGTGCTGGCGGCTGAGTCGCGCGTCTCGTCGCAGAGCCTGCTGGAGGTGAACGTGGCGGAGGTCAAGCGGTCCGGCGCCCAGACCAGCCTGATGCTCCCCGGCAGCATCGAGGCCGTCACCGAGGCTCCCGTGCTGGCGCGCGCTTCCGGCTACATCGCCAAGCGCTCCGTCGATATCGGCGACCGCGTCGCAGCCGGCCAGGTGCTGGCGGTCATCGAGGCGCCCGAAATCGATCAGCAGATCCGCCAGGCCAAGGCCCAGGTCGACCAGTCCGCCTCCGCCATCCAGCAGGCACAAGCCAACCTGGTCCAGGGTCAGGCCAACCTGCAACTGGCCGAAGTCACCAAGGACCGCTGGCAAAAGTTGTTCGACAAGGGCGTTGTTTCGCGCCAGGAAAACGACACCTATCGGGCCCAATGGGCGGCCCAACAGGCCAACGTCGATTCGCTCACGAAGGCAATCGCCGCGGCGCGCAGCAACCTCGGCGCCGCCGAGGCTAATCTGGCGCGCCTGAACGATTTGCAGAATTACCAAACGGTGCGCGCCCCCTTCGCCGGCGTCATCACCGTGCGCAATGTGGATGTCGGAGCCCTGGTCACCGAGGGCACTACCCTCCTCTACCGCATCGCTCAGACCGATCGCCTGCGCACGTATTTGAACGTGCCCCAGTCTGACGCCGATTCGGTCCGGCCCGGTCAGCAAGCGACGCTCGTGATTCCCGATCTTGCCGGCCGGAAATTCCCTGCCGTGGTCACCCGTACCGCCAATGCCCTCGACCCCGCCAGCCGCACCCTGCTGGTCGAAGTGCAGGCCTCCAACTCTTCCGGCCTTTTGATGCCCGGCATGTATGCTCAAGTGGACCTGGCTGTGCCCCGCAAGGAGCCGCCGCTGGTGATACCCGGCGACACCCTGGTGGTCCGCGATAACGTAACTCAGGTGGCCACCGTCTCTGCCGACGGCACGGTTCACTTCCAGCGCATCCAGCTGGGGCGCGACCTCGGCGACCGCCTGGAGGTGCTCTCCGGCCTCGATGCAGGCCAACTGCTGGCCGTCAACCCCAGCGACGCCGTTCGCGAAGGCGTGAAGGTGAAGCCGCTGCGCGTCGAAAAACCACCCGCCCCGTAGCGGCCGGGCATGCCCGGCAAGTGCAGGAAACTCCCATGACGCCCAAACCATTCCTTAGTCTCTTCCTCTGCGTTCTGCTGTGCCCCGGCTTTGGTGCCGCCGCACCCCAGGCTCCCGCGCAGGACCAGCCGCCCGCCCCGCAGCTGTCAGGCGCGCGCCAGCCGTCCTTCGACGATTCGCAGCGCATTCGCGACCTCATCCGCGCCGGCAGCCTGTACCTGGGCCTCCAGGATGCGCTCGCGCTCGCCATTGAAGACAACCTGGACGTCGAGCTGGAGCGCTTCGCCGTTCCCCAGGGCGACACCGAGCTGCGGCGCGCCCAGGGCGGCGGCACCAACCGTGGCCTCACTTACACGCTGCAGGAAGCGCCGGTAGGCGTCGGCGGCCCGCTCAGCCCGCTCGTGGTTGCGCCCGCCACCGGCAGCGGCCCTGGCGGCACCTCGGTTCCGACTAACGCCCTTGAGCTTGGCGTGCTCGGCGAGCCGGTCGACAACTACTCCATGCAGGGCGGCGTGGCGCAATCCTCCGGCTCTGTGGTTCCCGTGTACGATCCGTCCGTGATCGGCCAGTTGAACTGGTCGCACCAATCCACGCTCGAGACCGACCCCAACGCCTACGGCACCAGCAACCTCGTGCAGCAGGGGTTCATTGCTAACGCCGGCATCCAGCAGGGATTTTCCACCGGCGCGCAGGCGGCTTTCAGTTTCGACAACTTCCATCAGTCGATGAACGCGCTCAGCACCGCCTACAATCCCGTCTCCGGCTCCAGTATCGGCATCACCGTCACTCAGCCGCTGCTACGCGGCTTCGGCCGCGGTCTCAACCGCCGCTTCATCCGCATCGCCGGCAATGAGCGCAAGATCACCAGCCTGCTCTTCCAGCAGCAGCTCATCCTCACCGTCTACGGCGTCATCCGCCTCTACACCGACTTTGTCGCCCTCTACGAGGACGTCAAGGTGAAGGAGGAAACGCTCCGCTCCGCCAGCAAGCTCCTCGCCGACACGCAGGTTCAGGTGGATGAAGGTACCCTGGCGCCTGTGGAGCTGACCCGCGCCAAGGCCCAGGTGTTCTCCACCGAACAGGACCTGATCAACTCCCGCGGCTTGCTGGAGGAGCAGGAGCTCATCCTCAAGAGCGTTCTCACACGCAATGCCGGCGCAGGCCTGCGCGGCGTCCACATCGTTCCCACTGACACGCTCGCCATACCCGACAAAGACGAGGTCCAGCCCCTGCAGGACCAGGTGGCTGAAGCCGTCGCGCGCCGCCCCGATCTCGGCCAGGCGCGGCTGCAGGTGGAGAATTCGATCATTGGCCTCGTAGGCGCCCGCAACGCCACCAGGCCGGAAGTAGACCTGGTCGGAACCATGCAGAACAATGGGCTTGCCGGTCAGGCAACTGGCTATTTTCCCGGCACCAGCCTGCCGCTTACCGGTGGTTATGGGAGCGCACTCGGCCAGGCGCTGGCGCGTGACTATCCCACCTACGGCATCGGCTTGCAAGTCACTCTGCCGATCCATAACCGCATCGCCGAGGCCGACCTGGCCCGTGACGAGCTGCAGGTCAAGCAATCCCAGGTTCGCGCCCAGCAGCTGCAGAACCAGGCCAGCCTGGAAGTGGAGGACGCGCTCATCGCCATGCGCCGCGCCCGCGCTTCGTGGGAAGCCGCCGTTCAGGCCCGCAAGTTCCAGCAGGAATCGCTGGAAGCCGAACAAACCCGCTTCGAGGTCGGCGCTTCCACGGCTTTCTTCGTCATCCAGTACGAAAGCCTGCTGGCGCAAGCCCGCTCCACCGAGGTCGCCGCCAAGAGCTCCTACGTCAAGGCCCGCGCCGCCCTCGACCGCGCCACCGGCGCCATCCTCGAAGCTCACAACATCTCCATCGACGCCGCCCTCGCCGGCCATTTCAAATAGCCGTCTCCTGT
>CAZZHN010000069.1:0-1743 GCA_964654065.1 uncultured Solibacteraceae bacterium | reverse complement strand
TTCCTCCCCGCACCCCCATACTGTCTACGAATGCAGTCCATAACGAAGGGTCTGCTCGCGATTCCGCTGTTCGTCTTCGCCTGTTTTTCCCAGACGCCGGCCCGCCTGGAATTTGACGCTGCATCCCTCAAACCGGAGCCCCCGATCGACGGCAGCAGGCCGATCGCGATCGGCTGCCGGGGCGGTCCAGGTACCAAAGACCCCGGCCTTTTCATCTGCGAAAACATGAGCCTGTCAAACCTCATGCACTACGCGTACCTTCTCGGGACTGACCAGCTCTCGGCGCCCGATTGGACCAACAGCGCACTATTCGATCTGACCGCCAGGGTGCCGCCGGGAACCACGTACGAGCAGTTTCAGATCATGCTCCAGAACCTGCTAGCCGATCGTTTCCAGTTGGCGGTCCACCATGAAACCAGGCAGCACCTGTCGTACAAGCTTGTGGTCGCGAAGAACGGTCCCAAGTTCAAAGAGGCGGGTGCACCTGCGGAACAGGACGACGATGCCCCGCCGCGCCCCTCTGGTTCCAAGCCATTCAAATTCGACGCGGACGGCTACCCGGTGTTCGGCCCTGGCGACTCCGGAACGAAAATGTCGGCCAGCCGGGGCAGAATGTACGAGCCGCAGATGACGATGGACCGCTTGGCCGGCTTCCTCGCCGGCAATCTACATGCCACCATAACCGACGCTACCGGCCTCGGGGGCCGATACGAGATCAGTCTTGCTTGGGTGGTTGGCTCCAGGACCGCCGCGCCGCCTTCATCCGGCGAAGAAGCATCCTTGGCAGAAACCGATTCCGGCCCCACCCTGACGCAAGCACTGCAAAGTCAATTGGGCCTGCGCCTGGTCGAATCGAGTAAAGTCCCCATCGACCTCCTCGTCGTCGATCACGCCGAAAAGGTCCCCGCCGGCAACTAGTGCGCGCGCCGGCCAAGTGGGGCAGACGCCCTCGTCTGCGCCGGACCCCCTGGTCCGGCTTGTCTGCGCGCCAATCCGAATTCCAGAAAAAAGGCCGGCGGGGGCGTCGCCCGCGTCATGCGAGGCCCACGCCCCGATCAACCCCCGCGCCAGGCCTCTTTGATTCTGTAGCGCCAGCGGTTTCTGCCGCCGGTGTTTTGCCCCGCCTTGCGAAGCCGCGACCGCCAGGGAGCGGTTGCACCGGATCCGCCAGGTCCCAGCGCGTCGTTTTGCCGCGCCCACTCCCGGCGCCCGTCCCTCACGCCGCCTAGATCCGGCCGAACTTCGCCACCGCTTCCCTCAGCGACCGGAACTTCTCGATGAACGGGATCATCGAGTGTTCGATGTTGTCCAGCTCTTGGGCTTTCTTGAGCACTTCGGAGGCGTGCGCCTTCGGCACTACCGCCACGCCGTCCTCATCGGCGGTGATGATGTCACCCGCCTCAACCCGCACCCCGGCGCACGTCACGGGCACATTGACTCCCGCAAAACGGTAGTGGTTGATGGTCGTCGAGGGCACAATGCCGCGGCTGAACACCGGGAATTGCAACTTGCGAATCTGCGGCGTGTCGCGCACCGAACCGTCAATCACTGCGCCGGCGAAGCCGCGGTACTTCATCGCCGTGGCCATCAAACCGCCGATGCCTGCGTAGTCCGCGCCGTTCTCCACCACCATCAGATAGACGGCTCCGGCGCCGTGTTCATCAATGGCGTCGAGCATTCCCTGCGAAGCCGCCGAGCCTTCCTTGTGCTCCTCTTTCTTCAGCAGCACCGTCACCGCCGGGC
>CAZZHN010000068.1:0-20599 GCA_964654065.1 uncultured Solibacteraceae bacterium | reverse complement strand
CCCGGTTGCGTGATGCCGGGAATCGGCTTGTGATCGTACAGGGGTACGCCGGGAACCACGCTGGCGTATTGCGGACCGCTGCCCTGCACGATGCCGTCGCCGTTGGCGGTGTAGGGCGCGCTCAAAACGGAGAAGGGCAGGCCGCTGTGCCAGAACGCGGTTCCGGATACCTGCCATCCGTTGAGGGCCACGCCCAAGGCGCGGTTGTGAATCTTGATGGGGAGTTCGTAGACGTATTGCGCCGTGAAGTTGTGCCGCACGTCGTAGTCGCACGGTCCGTACTGGCGAGCCAGGTTGCCGGGCAGCGGCGAAAGAATGGCTCCGGCGGCGAAGGGCAGGAATCCTCCGTTTGAAACAGTGTCCATACACCGGCTCCAAGTGTAGTTTGCCTGCACCTGGAGGCCGTGGCCGAGGCGCTTGTCCGCGGTTAGCTGCAGACCGTTGTAGTGGCTGTTGGCCCCGGTGCTCAACTGCGTGACGGGTCCGAAGCGCGAATCAAGCGGCTGGCCATAGGGAAACGGCTCGAAGCAGCCGGCGCATACCGTCTGGTATCCATTCACCTGCGTTTCGTAGGGCTGGTTCACCGCGCGCGTACCCACGTATTGCGCGCGCAGATTTGCCGACGTGCCGAGCTGATGCTCCAGTCCGAGGCTCCACTGCATGAAATACGGAGCGTGAAGTTTGCCGTCGGGCACCGCGGTAAAAGCGATCGCCGGAACGCAAGCACTCGGATTGGCCAGCGGCGAAGCGCAGGAAAGCTCGCCTTGCGCGAAGCCGGAATTGAATAGCTGGTTTGCGGCAACCGTCGCATCGATCGCGCTGTTTGGCGCGCCTGGGGCAATCGCCGTTCCGCCGGCCGCCCCCAGCAGCCCGCCTTGAAACGTCTTCGAGTAGGGCGGGTTCATGCCGACAGGGTCGACCACGCTGCCTGGCAAGAGATCACTGAACAGTCCGAATCCGCTGCGCAGCACGGTGCCTGGCGAAATCTGCCATGCGATCGCGGTTCGGGGTTGGAGGATCGCGGCAGGCGTAGCGGCGAAGATCGTGTTCTGCCCGGTCCGGATCGCCTGGCTGAGCGGCTGATTCACATCATGGGAAATAGAATCAAAGGAGCCGGCGAGCCGCGCCACGGCATCGTGCGGATTCAGGGGGTTTGAGTTGTACGTGTCGCGGAGACCGAGTGTCCATGTGAGCTTTCGCGCGACCCGCCATGTGTCCTGGGCATAAAAGTCGAGGTTGAGAAAGTTGTACGGCTGCGAGTTGGCTAGCGGGAATGTCTTCGAGGCCGTCGAAGCCACGCCATAGATGAATTCGGGCAAGGTGGTGTAGGTCACCAGCGGGGTGGCGCCCTCACCGAAATCGTAATCGTTCAGCCGGAAAATCCTGCTGTTGGTTCCAAAGCGGAACTCGTGCGATCCGCGGCTATACGCAAGATTGTCGTTGATAAAGAAACGAGTCGCACGCCGCCCCTGAACCCAGGTATTATCGAGCCCTCCCAACGGCGTGAAAGGTGCGTTCGCCCCGCTGCCTTGGAGCACGATCGGAAACGCTGCCAGCGTCTTCTGCAAATCGGTTGGCCCGAACAGGCTTTCGTACCAGGAGAACGCCGGGTTGAAGTAGTTTACGAGGTGGCCCGAGAACACATGCGTTTCTCCTGCCGCGAAGGAGTACAAGGGCTGGGGAGAACTCGCGTCGAACACTGGATTGATGGGGTCCGTGTAAGCGGCCTGAAGCCCGGTGTCCGCCTGAAACCGGAACCAGGCGGTGTCCTGGGCGCTGGCGTTGTAGTCGATGCGCGCCGTTTGCACCTGCTCGCGATCGTCGCTCGAATGCGAGACGCTCTGGCGGTTGGCGCAGCCATTGCCGTCCGGCGGGGATCCGCCAGCGGCGTTTCCATCGCTGTTCAACGGGCAGCCCAGCACCGGCAGCGGAACGCCCGCCGTGTTGCCGTAGAGGGAGAAGAGCTGCTTGTAGAACGGAACCAGTTGCGGGGCTGGCCGATAGGTCGTTCCGGATACGGAGTCGACCCCGCCCAACGGGAGTTGCGCCAGAACATAGCTTTGAAACGCCGGTGTGGGCACCGCGGTCGCACTGACGATCGGGAGCGCAATCCGCACCCACTCGGAATCGAAAAAGAAGAACAGCTTGTCCCGCCGGATGGGGCCGCCTATGCTGCCTCCGAAGTGATTCACCGTCGAGCGCGGCTTGTGGTTGCCGGGGGTGGAGTTGGTGAAGAAGTCAGCCGCGCTGAACCTGGAGCCGTCCCACAGTTCATACAGGTTGCCGTGCAGCTGATTGGTTCCCGACTTGGTGACGTAGTTGACCTGCGATGCCCCGTAGCGGCCCTGATCCACCGAGTAAGAAACCGTGTTCACGGTGACTTCGGAGATGGAGTTCAATCCCAGCACCAGGTTGGTGGAAAGGCCGCTGTTCAGGTTCGTCAGGGGGTCGTTGGTCTCCAGGCCATCGACAATGTAGCCGTTCGACAACGACGGCAGCCCGTTGAACTGCACGTTTCCGTAACCGTTGGTGCCGCCAACGAAATCGTTGCCGCTTCCAGCGGTGTTGATCAGAGCGCCGGCAGCGAACTGAAGCGGGTACGTCATGTCGCCGCCAGGATTCGGCAGGTTCTCGATGGATCGCGCACTCAGGGTGGTTACCGTGTTCGGATTCTCCGGGTTGAGTAAGGGCGCTTGCTCCTGCACCACGATGGTCTCGCTCGCGGATGCGATGTTCAGCCGGAAATCGACCGTCTGTTTTTGCCCCAGCCCGGCGATGACGGAGTTGTTCTGCCGGGTTTCGAACCGGTCCGCTTCCACTTTCACCGCATACGTGCCAGGCTTGAGTTGCGGAAAGGTGAACCAACCCGCGTCGTCGGTTTTCGCCGATCGCTTAAAGCCGTTTTCCGAGTTGCTGACGGTGACCGTCGCGCCCGGGATGGCGGCGCTGCTGGGATCGGTGACCGACCCGACGATGGCGCTGGTGGTTTCGCCTTGCGCATTTGCGAGCGGGGACGCCGCGAAAGAGGCGAACATCAGGGCAAGGGCTGACGGGAACCAGGCGGCGGGACGACGGCATCCGGCGGTCATCCCAAATTTAGTCATGCCTAAAATGATAGAGATTCCGACTGGCCTCTGTCAAGCCCGAGGCTTTGCAAGAGGATGAAGGCCGAGCTATTCTTAGGGTTAGTGCCGCCTAGAACTCACCTGCCGGTCAACACAGAATCAGTGGATGATTACCTGAAAGCGATCCTGGAGTTAAGCGGTCCGCCGGACGAGCGCGTGTCCAGTAATGCGCTGGCGCGGCATCTGGGTGTCCGCGCCCCTTCGGTCACCGGCATGTTCCAGAAGCTGGCTGCCCAGAAGCCCTCGTACGTGAAATATGAAAAGCACCATGGGGTGCGCCTGACGCCGGCCGGCAGAATGAGGGCCCTGGAAGTTCTCAGGCATCACCGGCTGCTGGAGCGGTTTCTTCACGATTGCCTGGGTTACTCCTGGGATGAAGTGCATGAGGACGCGGAGCGCCTGGAGCACTTCATTTCCGAGCGCCTGGAGGATCGCATCGCCGCCAAGCTGGGTGACCCGGAAATTGACCCGCATGGGCATCCCATCCCGGAACGAAACGGCGCCTTGCCCGCGCGGCCGGAGGTTCTTCTCGCGAAATGGGCGTGCGGCGTGCCGGCGGTGATCAGCAGCGTTTCGGACCGGGATGCCTCCGCACTGCGGGAAATGGAGCGGCTAGGTCTGAAGCCGGGGGTGGCGATCACCGTGGAAGCCGGAACGCGCAATGCGTCGGTGCTGGTGCGGGCGGGCGAGGCAGCGGAACGATTGCGAGTGAGCCAACGGCTGGCGACGGGAATCTGGGTGATCGCCGCCCGCTGACAGGCCCCGCGCCAGTATCCGAATGGTGGCCGGCGCCGAGGCGGAACGGAATGGCGGGATTTTCAAAAGGCCGCCATCGTAGAATAGGCTACTAGTGAATCCGCGCAAACTCGCACTGGGTATCATTTTTCTTCTGACCGTGCTGTTCCCTCTGGCCGGGCAGCAGCAGCCGTTCTCCGGAACGCCCGACCTGCTGGAATCGGTGGAACGCCTCAACCAGCTCGGCAGCGTGCTGATGATCGCGGCGCACCCGGACGACGAACGGACCGGCGTGCTGGCTTATTTCGCGCGCGGCCGGCATATGCGCACTGCCTACCTTTCGGTCACCCGCGGCGAAGGTGGGCAGAACCTGATTGGCTCCGAACAGGGCGCCGAGCTCGGGGTGATTCGCACGCAGGAGTTGCTGGCGGCGCGGCAGATCGACGGCGCCGAGCAGTTCTTCACGCGCGCGATCGATTTCGGCTTCAGCAAGACGGCTGCGGAGACGATGCAAAAGTGGGGCCACGACCGTATCCTAGGCGACATTGTGTGGGTGATTCGCAGCTACCGGCCGGACATTGTCATTCTGGTGTTCACGGGCGGCCCGCAGGACGGCCATGGCCACCACCAGGTTTCGGCGATTCTGGGAAAGGAAGCGTTTGCGGCGGCCGCGGATGCGGCTCGCTTCCCAGAGCAGCTCCGCTACGTGAAGCCCTGGCAGGCCACGCGCATCCTTCATGCGCTATGGAATTTCGGGCCGCCGAGCGGCGGCCGGGGCGGGCAGCCGGCGCCGCCGGGCGGCGAGCGGCCGCAGTCGCCGAGATTGCCTCCGGCCGGGAAGGTCGAGACCGGAGACTTCAACCCGGTGCTTGGCTATTCGTACGAAGAGCTGGCGGTGCTGAGCCGCAGCATGCACCACAGCCAGGGCACGGGCGCGATGCGGCGGCCGGGCGCTTCCACCACCGAATTCGGTTTGCTGGCCGGACAGACGGCGCCGGCGGATCCGTTCGAGGGCATCAATACTTCCTGGAGCCGCCTGCCGGGCGGCGAGGCGATCACGCCCATCCTCACCGAGGCCGTGAACGCGTTCGAGCCGGAGCATCCGGAGAAGATCATCCCGCTGCTGGCGAAAGCCAGGCCGCTGATCGCCTCCATCGCCGACCCGCTGGCGCGCGAAAAGCTGAAAGAGATTGACGAGGCCATCGCCGGGTGCGCCGGCATCTGGATCGAAGCCCAGGCGCACGAACCGGAGGCCGTGCCGGGAAGGCCGCTGGCCATCACGACCACCGTGCTTGACCGGTCGCGCGAACCGGTGGAGCTCGCCGGCGCACGACTGGAAGGCATGTGGGATCCGGAGCTGCCGGTGAAGCCGGCGGTGCTTGGGTATAACCAGCCGGTAGCAATCGAATTCAGCCATGAGGTGCCGGCCTCGCAGCCTTACTCGCAACCGTACTGGCTGCGGCAACCTCCGTCGGGGGACGTATACACGGTGGAGGATCAGCGCCTGGTCGGATTGGCCGATACCCCAGCGGTGGCGCGCGTCCGGGGGCGGCTCTTGGTAGCGGGGGCGAGGATCGAGCTGGACCGACCCGTGGCATCTCGTGCTGCCAGCCGCGCCGAAGGAGAGCGAACGAGGCCGCTAGCGGTGGTTCCAGCGGTGGCGGTGAATCTGCCGCAGCCGGTCACGATTTTCCCTTCGAAGGCGCCGCGCACGGTTCACGTGGTGGTGGAGGCGCGCGCGGACAAAGCTGCCGGAGACCTGCGGCTGGATGCGCCGCCGGGCTGGCGGGTGGAGCCGGCGTCGCGCCACTTTGAGATCGCGGCTCGCGGCGAAGCGTGCGAACTCGCGTACACGGTGACGCCGCCGGCCGGCGAGGCGACGGCTTCCCTCCACGCTGTAGCGGCGGTCGGCGGACGCGAGATCTCGAATGGAATCGCGGTGATTTCGTACCCGCACTTTCCGGCGCAGACACTGTTTCCACCGGCCGACATCAAGCTGGTGCGGGCCGATATCCGGGTCACTACGCACCGCATCGGGTACATCATGGGCGCCGGCGACGAAATGCCGGAGGCGCTCCGCCAATTGGGGCTGGAGGTCACGCTCCTTAGCCCATCGGATCTTGAGCAGGGCGACCTGAGCCGCTTCGATGCCATCGTGGCCGGAGTTCGCGCCTATAACGTTCGCGCCGATGTGCGCGCCAATCAGCAGCGGCTGCTGGATTACGTCTCGGCCGGCGGCACGTATATCGTGCAATACAACACGGGCGACCTCACGCTTCACCTCGGGCCCTATCCGATGACCGTTCCGCCGGGCTCGCGTTACCGGGTGACGGTAGAGGAGGCGCCGGTGGCGTTTCCGCATGCCGATTCGCCGCTGCTGCAAGCGCCCAATCACATTGCGGCGCATGACTTCGAAGGTTGGGTGCAGGAGCGGGGCCTGTATTTCGCTTCGGATTGGGACAAGCGCTACCAGACGGTGCTGTCCTCCGAGGATCCGGGCGAGACGGCGATGGAAGGCGGCGAACTCTGGACCCGCTACGGCAAAGGCCTATACATCTTTACCGCTTATTCCTGGTTCCGGCAGCTGCCGGCCGGTGTCCCGGGCGCTTACCGGATGTTCGCGAACCTAGTGAGTGCCAAGTGATCTGTCCGGCTGGCAGGATGCATTCCATTGTTCAGATGAAGGGGCGCCGGCTCCTACTCAAGTGACGCTTGCGCCTTCTGGTCCCGCTTCGCGTCGAGCTTGAGCTTGTACGGCAGCAGCACGCGCAGCGTAAAGAAGTTGAGAAACGCCAGCACGGCGGCCAGCCAAAACCGGTCCTCAGCCACCGCGGCGCCAAGCACGCCGGTGTTCCAGATGCTGGCCGCGGTTGCCGTACCGTGCACATTGCCTTCGGCCTTCAGGATGGCGCCGCCGCCGATGAAGCCGATACCCGCCACCAGTCCCTGCAGCACGCGCGACTGGGCGGCGATGTCGGGGTGCCCGAGCGGAACCGCCACCAGAATGTAGGCGCAGCTCGCCATCGCCACCAGTGGGAAGGTGCGCACCCCAACGCTGTGCGCCTCCCTCTCCCGCAACCAGCCGACAGGGAGGGCTAGCGCGTAGGCCGCCACCAGCTTCAACATCTGATGCAGGGTCTCGTTATGCCAGTCGAATGAAAACGTCATATATGTCCGATACGTAATGCGCGGGGCCGTACCAATGCTCTGCGGCGCAGGTCAGGGATTTCCAGCGCCTTCTGCGCGAGCCTTCAATGCCTGATTCATGGCTCGAAAACCGGCTTTGGTTCCGCCCTCGAGCCTCGATTTCGCAAACGGGACCAGGATCCCCGAAAACCGTTCGCCTTGCACAAATCCGACACGGTGCGGGGCGAGCGGATGGATCTGGAAATAGTGCTCGCCATCAAAGAGCCGAGGAAAAAGGAGTCGGCCCCGCCAACGCAATTCCTGGTTCGGCGTGACGCTCAGCACAACCGGGCGAAAGGTCATCGCCCTGCCTCCCTCCGGCTGAACTAAGACGGTAAGCCGCTCACCCACTTTGGCGACGCCCTGAATGCTGCGGACGAACGGGTTCCACTGGGCGTGTGACGGGAAATCAAGCAAGATGGACCACACTCGCTCCGGCGTGGATTCAATCTCAATTTCGGTTCTTAACTCATGCATCGGCGAACTCGGCGTGGCGGCCTGTCGAGGGCAAGCTTCGCGTCGATGAAATACTTAAGTTACACCATTGGAAGGCGGGGCGAGGAAAACCGAGACGACTCCCGGCTCAGCAGGCTGACAGCTTGCGCCACCAGGCAACTCCGTGTGACGGCCATTTGCGAGGTGCGACACCGCGGCGCGGGGCAGCTCATGGAGCGGGCTATTTTAGGAGGTTGAGAATCTCGGTGAGCTGACGGCGGATCTCGGGCCATGGGTCGGTGGCAAACAGGTCCTGCTGGACAGTGGCGGCGCGCTTCGCTTTGGTTCCGCGGCCTTCCGCGTGGAGCGACTGCCGCGCGCCCTCGATGGTGTACCGCTTTTCGTAGAGCAGGTGCTTGATGCGCAGCAGCAACTCGACGTCCTTGCGGCGGTACAGGCGGTGGCCGGTGCCGGATTTCTTCGGCTGCAGCACCGGGAACTCAGTCTCCCAAAAGCGCAGCACGTACGGTTCGACACCGAGCAGGTCGCTGACCTCGCCGATCTTGAAGTACAGCTTATCCGGGATGTCCGGAGTTCCGGCCTGTAGCGCCACGTCTGTCATCGACCATTCGTAATCCTAACTCACTCGATGGTCAATGTCACGATATGCTGTCCGCGCGGCAGCAGGAGCGTGGTGGCGCCCGCGCGGCCGGGAGTGGCCGGCAGCGAATCGATTTCGACGGACCGCGGCGTGCGATCCAACACAGCGATGGCGCGAGCCGTGCTCTGATAGGTGAACTCGATGGTGCGCGCGTCGATGCTGCGGGCGGCCTTCAGTTCGCCGTTGAGCCGCAGCAGTCGCGGGCCGTTATCGGCGGCTGCCTCTTCAAGGCTGTGCGCGCCGGCCGGCAGCCACAGGGTATCGGCGTCCCGTGCGGGCCACGGCTGACCATCCACCAGAGCCGGACCGCGCCACGAAACTCCTACCCCGTGAGCCGATTCCACCACCAGTTTCGGCCCGATGCGCTCCACCCGGCTGACAGCGGCCGCCGCCGCGGGCAGCAGCTCCAGATCCGGCGCCAGCAGCGAATTCTCAGAGTATAGGGCGATTCGATCGAAATTGCGCGGCCTGGTGCACCAACTCGAACAGTTCGATGCCGCTCTGCTGTTTGGTCGGATAGACGTTCTGATAGCGGTCGGCGATATTCAGATCAATCGCCAGTTTTTCGCGATGCTGGGTTATCGCCTGGTACCGCTCTGCAATCGCCTGGTAGCGCTGCGGCCCCTGGTTCCAGACGGTGGCCGGATCTTCGATCAGAAATGTGAAGCTGTGTGCATCGAGCAGCGGCAGCACACGCGAGGCGTCGGCGCCGATGGCGTCGCGGATTCCCGGGTCGAAGCGGTCGTCCACGTGCGTCAGCACCAGGTCCAGATCGGGTTTCTCGCGGCGGATGGTTTCCAGCACACCCAGCCACTCCTGCTCCAAGCGCTGGGCCAGGCCGGCGCGAAAATCCAGGAACTGCCGTTGCGACGCGGCGTCGTGGCGGCCGGCGAAGAGATCGATCGGGTCGAAACCGGCGTAGGCGCGAAACTCCCGGCGCACATCGTCGTTCATGGGTGTGAAGCGCGACGGGTTGCCGATGCCCTGCAGCGATTCGAAATACAGCTCAGCGAGATTCACGCCGTCCCAATCGAAGCGGCGCACCAGGGCTGCGGCGCCGTCCGCCGCGGCGCGGGAGCACTGAGGGTTATCGAGGTTCATCAGCTTGCGCCAATCGAGCTCGGCATCCTGCAGGATGGCCGTCTTTTCCCGCCACGGTGGATGGTCGGCCCAGAATTTCTCGCTGACGTGCGGCAGCTCCAGCCACGCGTAGCAGGATGCCTTCGCGATGACAGGCGGCGATGAGTTTTTCGAGGTAAGCATCCTGTTCAGGGTCCGGCTCCCAGAAATGCCAGGCCGCCACGTGCAAGGCCGATACACCGCTGGCGCACCAGCGGGCTGCGAAATAGTCGAGGTCGACGCGCGAGCGATAGGCGGAATCGAAGAACGCCCAAACGCGCGATGAGGAGAACGGCCGCTCCATGCCCAGGTCGGTCAATGCCTGCAAGAGGTATGGAAAGCGCTCGTATCCGCGCTCGCCGGCAGGCGCGGCCAGCCAAAGCAGAGCCCCCGCGCCGCGCCGCATTCCGGCCATCATCGGCGTGCCCGTCCAGCGTTCGCGAGCGAAAACGGTGGCGCCGGCGGGCAGATCGAAGGCCGGCAGATCGAGGCCCTTTTCCCAGACGATGGCGAGGCTGGGGCGGTGCACGTCGGTGAGGCTGCCAACCTTGACGAACGCGGCGCTTCGCTGGAAGCCGAACATTCCGGCGAGCGACGACTCGCCCTCGAGGATCAGAACGGCGCCCTCTTCCACCCGCTGGTTCCACTCGCCGGAAGCAGGCGTGCCAGCGCGCGCTACGAAAACGTGCGCCATGTTGGCGGGTTGCCGCACCAGGCCGACGGACGAAAGAATCTCCGGCCACGCGCCTGCGTCCTTGTTCAAGACGCAAAAATAGGGCAGGGGAGCTGCGGAGGCCAAGGAGGCGGCAAACAGAATGAAAAGGGCCAGCCGCGCCCTTAACCGAGGCACCGCTCCCTTACGGTCGCGGCTCCGAAGGCGCAGCGGAGGAACAACCGTGAGAGGCGGAGGCTTGACAGGCCCAAGCGCCTGTTCCGCTTGGTGGTCGAATTGGGCAAGGGCCACGGCGTTAGCGAGTAAACGCATACCAGATTCCCGAGCGGAAGTCGTTGAAGTCGGCCGGGCGGGCGCCGCCGGTGCTCAGCAGGTACGCGCCGCGCAGGAGGCTGGTGGTGATGTACATCGAGGGCGGCATCCATGCCGCGCGGCAGCGCACGCCGGGCCCCGTTTCGAGGAAGTCGGCCCAGGCCTGCCGCTGCGTATCGATGGTGAAATTGCCGTTCCAGAAAAACTGAACGCGAAACGCGGAGGGACCTGTCGAGTAGCCGATGCGCGACTGATCGTACACCAGGAAGTCATTGTCGAAGCGGCTGATGAAGACGCGTCCGCCGCGGTGTCGGCGAACCAGCCGGAGGATTCGGCGGTGAGCAAACGGCCGATGGAGCGCCCAAAGTTCAGGCCGCCGCGGTAGTCGGGCACAATGTGGCCGGTGGCGTAGCTCATGGCGCTGCCGGCCTCGAACCAGGCGCCGGCTCCGTGCCACGGCAGGACGCGCATTCCGCCTGCCACGATGAACGAGCTTTCCGACAGATACTGCGGCGAGACAGCGCCCACGGTCACGCGCGTGTCGCCGACGAAGCGCAGGCTCACATAAGGCTGCACACGGGTTTTGTTGCGCAGTTCGGTCTTGGCCTGCGCGTAAGAGAAGAAGTCGTGCCAGCGCGCGGAGTAAATTGGATAGATCCAAACCGTGGTGCTGAACTTCTTGAGCGCGCTGCTCAAGTTGTGCCATGCGGTGCGGCCTTCGGTGGCAATCTTCGGGTCAGGGCTGCGCCGCGCCAGATCAAACCAGCGGGCCGCGGTCGCGTCCTGATGCAGGACGTTATAGGTCCAGCCGAGCTTGAGCCTGGCCTCGAAATCGCCGGGGTCGTCTTCGTGGGCCACCTGGAGGTACTTGAGGGCGTCCTTCATATAGCCGGCCTTGATACTGCGCTCGGCCATGATCCTGGCATCGATGGAATCGGCGGCCTGCTGCGGGCGGCGGTTCAGCACCTGCGGCATGTGAAGCACGGCGCGCACCCGGTTGGCGAGGTCCTCATCCGGTCCAGCCAGCACGCGCTCGAAGAGCGGGTTGGCGGCCGCCTGGTCGCCGCGCGCGAGAAGCAGGAAGCCGAGCTGGGTGGCGGCCAGCATGTCCTCCGGCGCCGTTTCGGTGAGTGTGCGGAACTCCTGTTCGGCCTCGGGTTCACGATTCATACGCAGCAAGAGGTAGCCGAGCTCGCGGCGCAGTTCGCCGTTGGCAGGGTCGAGCGAGAGCGCACGGCGGAACTCAGAAACGAAGGGGTAGCGGTCCGGCAGCACCTCGCGCGCCTGCTCGGCAGCGCGCGGCTCACCGCCGCGGGAGGCCGCCAACAGCGCGGCTATAGCGTTGTCAGCGCGACCCATAGCCTTCCACACCCGGCCCAAATCGACCAGCACTGTGCGGCGATCGGGGAGCAGGCGCCAGGCCTTTTCGAAGTGCTCGGCTGCGAGCGGCAGCTCCTCGCGCTCTTCGGCCAGGGTGGCCAGCTCGTAATGAGCGCTGAAATTGTCTGGTCCGGTGGCAAGCGCGCGCTGCCAGTGCTCGATGCCCGCAGCCAGCGGCTGGTCGATATTCTGGAAGGCACGCTCTGCGGCTGCGTTGCCGGTCTGGCGGATGCGATCAAAGATGCGCCGCGCTTCGGCTACCTGCTTGCTCTCGTTGCAAAGGAAGGCGTACTCCATCGCCACCTGGACGTCGGACGCGTCCATGGCCAGAGCCTGGCGAAACTGACCGCGCGCCAGCTCGTTTTCGCCGATCTTGAGATAGGTGTAGGCCAGGTCTTTTCGGATGGATGCCCGCTGCGGCGCGTGTTCGATGGCGCGGGTAAAGCCGGCCACCGCGGCCGGATAATCGCGCAACTGCAACGCAGCGTAGGCGCGCGCGAGCGGCTCATAGGCCGGGTCGGGCGCTTGCGCCGCGGCCAGCGCGCACGCCGCCACTAGGATTGCCGCTCGCATACCACCCTGGATGTAGTGGGCTGACGGCGCGAATTCTCGCGGAATCTTGTGTGGAGCAGATTCGCGAATGGGCAAGATCAATGCCGCGTTCTGGTGCGAAGGTTGACAGACGACGAAAGGCGATCGTCTATCCCACCAGCCGGTCTAGATACGGGCGATACCGCGCACTTCCTCGATTACGCGGTCGGGAAACTCCATGGGGATGAAATGGGAAGCGCCTTCCAGCACGACCTCTCGGCCGCGGGCGAAACGGGAGGCGAGGTCGACGGCGGTGGGCGAGGCGGCCAGATCGAGCTCGCCGGGTTTGCGGGCAACTCCGGCTCGGAGGACGGTCACAGGAGCGGTCACCTGGGCGACTTCGGCGTAAATGTTGGACTCGGGGGCGGCGGCCTGCTCGTAAATGGAAGCTTCCACGGCGGGCGGGCATGCCAAAGACAGGTGATCGCCGTTGGGCAGCAGGCCGTAACAGCAATAGTCGCGCAGAATCTCCGGCACCCAGGTCACGAACGGGGCGCGGCCGCGGAACCGCTCGATCATCTCCTCCGGTGTTCGCCACGCGTTCTTGCGGCGCAGGATGAAAGCGAAGTCGGGCGGGGGGCTGCCGTAGCGAGACAAAGGGAAGAGGGTGGGATCGATTAGCAGCATGGCGGCGAAAGCTTCGGGAACCAGCGCCGCTGCCTGCACCATGGAGTGGCCGCCCGAGGAGTGGCCGATGCCGAAAGCGCCGCGCAGGCCGAGGATGCGCAGGAGGGCGGCCAGGTCCTGGCCGAGGTAGCGCCAGCGGTATGGAGGATCGGGCCGCGCGCTGCGGCCGTGTCCCCGGGTTTCTACAGCCAGGCAGCGGCGCCCCGGCAGGCGGCGGATGATGTAGTCCCAGAGCCGGCCGTGGAACCCGGTGGCGTGGGCGAAAATCAACGGCGGATCGGCACCTTTCCACTCCCACATCGCGATATCAAGCCCATCAACATTGGTGATGCGCAGGAGAGGGTTTTCGTCTTCCGGCCGGAGGTTCACGGTTCGATTTTCGCACGCGGCGGCGACGTTACAAGAAAGAACACCGGCGGCGGAGACCGCCGGCCTTACAAAGGACCGAGGGCAGGCGCTACAACCGCAAGGGCTTATCCAACTTGGCCGGCGGCGTAGGTTTCGTGGTCGAGCGCGAGGGCGGCAGGCTTCCAGAATAAGATGCAGAGTACGATGGTGATCACCTCGACGGCGGCGATCAGGGCCACCGTGGCCGGCCAGCCGCCGCGGTTCCAAAAGCGGCCCGGGATTGCTGCGCCGAAGCTGCCGCCGGCGTAATAGAACATGACGTACAGGCCGACTGCGGCGCCGCGCGAACTCTGCGCCAGCCTGCCGACGTAGCTGGAAGCGGCAGACTGGGCGATGAAGACGCCGGTTGAAGTCAGCGCGAGGCCGGCCAGCACGGCGGCGAGATGCGGCACCAGGGTGAGAGAGATGCCGCCGATCCCCCCGCTGAAGGCGGCCACCAGTGTGAAACGATGCCCGAGACGGTCGATGGCGCGCCCGGCCACCGGCGTCACCACTGCGCCGATCAGGTAAACCACAAAGATCAGCCCGAGCGAGGTGGTGCCCAGGCGGAAGGGCGGCGCAGCCAGATAGAAATTGACGTAGGTGAAGGTGGCGATGAGGGTAAATAGCACGCAGAAGCCGACGGCGTAGGTTGCCAGCAGCGGTGGGTTGCGGAGATGCCCGAGCATGGCACGCGGCGCGGATGCAGCACGCCGGGTGCGCGTGAAGTGCCGGTCCGGCGGCAGCCATACCCACATCGCCGCGGCACATAATGCGTCGAGCGCCGCCAGCACCACAAACGACCAGCGCCAGGAGGAATGCGCGGCTACCAGCGCCGAGATCATTCTGCCGCTGAAGCCGCCGAGCACTGTCCCGGCGACGTAGGAGGACATGGCGGCGCCTACCCCGTGCTCCCATTCGTCGTTGACGTAGGCGATGGTGACGGCGAAAATGCCGGGGGTGAAGACTCCTTGCCAGAAGCGCCAGACCAGCATCTGCGTGAGGCTGCCCGACGCCGCCGCGCCGGCGGTGGGCAGGGAAAGCAGCAGCGCCGATAGCACGATCACGCGCTTGCGCCCCAAGCGGTCCGCCACTACGCCAGCGAAAGGTGCGGCCAAGGCCACGGCTGCGGTGGAGGCGGTCAGCACCAGGCTCACCGCCCCGGCTGAGGCGTGGAACTCCCGAGCCAGCATGGGTAGCAGCGGCTGCGGGGCGTATAGCGTTACGAAGGCGCAGAAGCCGGCAAACATCACCGCCGCGGTGCGTGTGGAAGAAGAGGCTGTCGTCGCGGCTTGCGGCAGGGACTGATCCGGTGTCCGGCTAAGGGACATGTTCAATTATCCGCGATTCGTGGACGACAGATTGGCAAGCTAAAAGCGTGCTCGACCGCAAAAAGGGGCAGGCACGGCGCCTGCCCCGAATCGAGATCTGCTGTGGGTGTTAGAAGTAGAGTTTCAATGCCAACTGGATTTGGCGCGGAGCTTGATTTGTTTGGTAGAAGCTAAGAATCTGGCCGAAGGATGCACTCGAGGCGATGCTGGTGCCGGGGTTGGCCCAGTTGGCGTGATTCATAATGTTGAAGAAGTCGGCGCGGACGTCGAGCTTCCAACGCTCCTTATACTCGAAACGGCGCGATAAGGCCATGTCCCAGTTGATCGACCCAGGGCCATAAACGGAGTTTCGGCCGAGATCGCCGAATTGGCCGCTGAAGACCGTGCACGCGCCGGCAGCCGAACCGTAACAGGAGAACGCCAGCGGGTTGAACCAGGTGAATCCATTCCCGGAGTTGGAGACCCCTCCGGCGTAGACCTGGCTGGGCGCAATATTCTCGGGCCGATCCTGATCCTGGCCGCTCAAGGAAATGTCCTTGCCGCCGTCGGTGAGCTGGATCGGGTTGCCGGTGAACAGACTGACGATGGGCGAAAGCTGCCAGTTCTTCGTCACGATCGAGGCGTACTTGCCGCCGACTCCCGGGCTGGTGACCACCAGCGAGGTGTTGAAGACCTGCCGGTGATCGAAGCCGCAATTTCCACGCTCACCGGCGCGGCTGGTGGGATTCTGATAAATCGTGCCAGCCAGCTCCCCGGCAAAATCCCAGTCGCTGACGCAGTGGCTGTATGTATAGTTGCTCAGGAAGGTGAGATGATGGGCCAGTCGGTGCTGCACCGAAAGCAGCAGGCCATGGTATTCGGCGTTAGCGCCGTCGTCCGTCACCTGGATTTCGCCGTAAGCTGCGCCGGCTGTGGGGTTCATCAGGTACAGGAGGCGCCGTTGGTTGGTATTGGACGTACTCGCGGCCTTGCCAGCCACCGGGACGTCGACCGAGTAATTGATGTCGACTGATCCCCAGATGTGCCGGCTGGCGTTGCCGAGGTAATTCGCTGTCACCAGCCAATCGGCGGCAAGCTGGCGCTGGTAGCTGAGGTTCCACTGCATCACGTAGGTGGGCTTCACGTCGGGTGGGACGCTAATGTAAGTACCGGCCGACGGGAAGACGATGTTGCCCGGGAACGGATCGCCCGCCACGCCGTTCGAAGTGTAGCCGCTAAACGGATTGGAGAACTGTCCGCTGGTGAGCGTGAGCGAAGAGACGTACGGCGAATTCGTGGTCCACCGCTCGGGGTAAAACAGCTCCGCAGTGTCGTGCATCACTGTAAACGCGGCGCGGAGGGTCTGCTTGCCATCGCCCTTGGGGTCCCACACCAGGCCCAGGCGAGGCGAGAAGGTTGCCCAATGAGAGGCAGTGAACGCCTTGCCATAAGGATCCTCCGAGGTGTCGCCGGAGAAAACCAGGCCCGCCGGCGCAGTGGGATACACGGTGCTGTGCCAGCCCTGTTCGAAAAGGGCGAGATTGAACTGGTTGCCGCGCCCGTACTTGTCATAGGCCGGCACTTCAGGCTCCCAGCGCACGCCGTAGTTGATGGTCAAACGCGGGGTTACGTGGAAGGCATCCTGCGCGTAGGCGGCGATCGCATTTAAGCGAATGTAGTCGGAAATCACCTTCCCGTCGGTCAAGCCGGAGAATCGCCCCAGCAGGAGGTCGGCCATGCCGTCCCCGGTGGTGCTGCCATTGAAGGTGAATTGCCCGTTGGCCTGCTGGTTGTTGACGGAGTTGAACTGTTCCTTGCGGCCGTCGAAGCCAAACATCAACTGGTGTCTGCCGCGGATGTAGGTGAAATCGTCCGACACCTGATACACGTTGGTATCGAACGTGGCCAGCGCGCAGGTGCCGCAGCCGACGTTGAACCCGCCGCCGGAGTAGCCGCTGACGGTCAACTGCGTGTAGTCCGGCAGCGCCTCCCACATGTTGACGCCCAGAGAATTGGGACTGAACAGATTGGAGGCATCGGCGCGATCGTCGCGGCGCCGGTCGAAGGTGGCGTGAAAGGCATTCACCTTGGTCGGGCTCAGAGCGTAGCTGTCGCCGTACGTCACCGTCTCCGCGCGGTCCTTGTTGCCCGACGTCCCCGTGGTCAGAGCGTTCGTGCCGTCGAACAACACCTCCCCGAGGTAATCGTAAAGGTAGTACCGCCCGAACATAGAGTGCTTGTCGTTGATGATGTAATCCACACGGCCGATCCACTGATCGTCAGGGTTGTCAGCCAGGTAGCCGTATTGGATGGATCCGCACGGATTGGAAGAAACAGGGAGGTACTGGGAGGCCAGTTTCATTGCAGCCAGATCAAACGTGGTAGGAGGGATCAGATTGCCGGCGTAAGGAATGCCGTTATTCTTCAGCTGCACTGCCTTACTCAAGCAGCCGCCGTTCGACTTAGCGGCGTCCACGATGCTGAAGTTGCCCTGAAGCACCGCCGCCGTCGGAACATAAGCGGTGTTCTGCGACGGGTCGCTGCGCTGCCGCGTGCCCTGATAACCGCCGAAGAAGAACAGCTTATCCTTGATGATCCTGCCGCCGGCCGTGCCACCGAACTGGTTGCGCTTCAAGCTGTCGCGGGCCGGTTGCGCGGATGCGACGCCATCCGGCCGCGCGTTGAAAACGCGATTGCGCAGAAAGTCGAAGAGATCTCCGTGGAAGGCATTTCCCCCCGACTTGGTGACGATGTTGACGACGCCGCCCGGATGCAGCCCGTATTGTGCCGGCAGGCCGTTGGTCTGTACGTTGAATTCCTGGATGAAGTCCGGTACCGGAATCGGCAGACCGACGTTGCTGAACGGGTCGTTGTTGTCGCCGCCGTCCAGCAGGAAATTGATGCCGTTGGCCTGCGATCCGGCTACCGAGAACTGGCCCGATCCGTTCGATCCCTGGATGTTCTTGCTGCCCGTCAGGTCGCCGCCATTGAGCGTCATGGTCGCGGTGCCGGCTCCGGTCATGGTCAACAACTGGGCGGGGTTGCGGCCGTTCAACGGCAGGTCGACCAGCCGCTGCTCGTCGATGACCTGCGCCACCGCGTTTTCCTTGGTTTCCACCATGGCCGCATTCGCTTCGACGCGAATGCTCTCCGTGACCGCGCCGATCTGCATCGCCACATTGATTTGGATATTCTGCTCCACCTGCAGAATGATGCCGGTCTGCACGTAGGTCTTGAAGCCGCTGGACGCCACTTCCAGCCGGTAGTTGCCCACCGGGAGATTGGGCAGCGCGTAACGGCCGGTGGCATCGGACACGGTGTTGTGAACCTGATCCTTGTCCAGTTCGGTCGCTTTCACCTGAGCGCCTGCGATAGCCCGGCCGCTCGGGTCGGTGATGTATCCATCGATTTCCGCGATGGCCACCGCTTGTGCTCTGGCGCGCGGAGCGAATGCTCCTACAACCGCGAATGCAGTCAGAAGGACTGCTGCGGCGCTTCTGCGATCAACGAGGATCCTGGCAAAAAGCATAACCTCTCCCCCTAAAAGTCCCCGAGCGGAACTCTCCCGTGGGACTCGACTTCGGTAGAATACAGCCCCACCGCCAGCCCCACCAAACGAACGACACCAACCGAAACATAGATTGGATCCCCTGTCTGGTCAAGCCAAATATGCTAAACGCTGAGTTTAGGATTTCTAAATCGAGAGCCGCTGACGCACCGCCTGGGGTTGCGGGCCGTCGAGCCATAATGCCGCCCCATCAGTCGATAGCGGGATTCGCCGGCATCGGGCACGGGGAATGACTTTTCCCTGCCGAGCCGAAATGGTGTTCCGAATTCGAGAGGTCGCAGGCGGCTTCGATTTGTTTACTCCTGTTTCGGATTGCGCCTTTGAGTTGCCCGGCGCGGTTGAAAGTCACGTCAGAGGCTGAACTCCGGGCATTCGTTATACTGGTCTAAAGAGACAATTTCGTACCGGATAGCCGATGGCTGATATGAGCGTCATCTGGCTGCGCGTGGCCGCGGCGCTATACTCGCTCGGCCTCCTGCACGCCATCCTTACACTGGTCCGCCGCCGCGAGAACCTGTTCCGCGTGGCGCTAGGCGCATTCTCGGTCGGCGCCGTGTTCCACTTCGTTTCCATCGTGGAGGAGGGACTCAGCACCAACCGCTGCCCGATCACGAATTTCTACGAAACGCTGTCGATGTGCGCTTTCCTGGTTGTGGTGCTGTACCTGTTTGTTCACTGGCGCTACCGGCTGGAGAGCTTGAGTGTTTTCATCTTCCCGCTGGTTTTCGTGATGGCGCTGGTCGCCACGATGGGTAACCCGGTGCAGGCCTGGGCCAGCCCGGTAGTCCGCGACGCCTGGCTCACGGTGCACATTGTCCTGGTGCTGCTTGGTTACGCCGCGCTGCTGTTCACGGCGGTGGCCTCCCTGCTCTACCTGTTTCAGGAGAGACAGTTGAAATCGAAGAAGCCGCGCAAGCTTTCCTACCGTCTGCCGCCGTTGGGCACGCTGGACGATTTGATTTCGAAATCGATGGCGCTGGGCTTCGTGCTAATGACGCTGGCGGTGATTGCTGCCAGCACCTGGGCCTTCATCGAGCACAAGGAGGCCTGGATCCGACAGCCGGCGATCGCCATCTCCTTCTTCACCTGGGGGACTTACATGGCGCTCGTGTTCCTGCGAGTCACTGCCGGATGGCGGGGCCGCAAGGCGGCCATCATGACGGTAACCGTGCTCGGGTTTTCCGCGTTGACCTGGGCCGCCCATGCGCACCTGGGCGGCATGCTGAAGCCATGAAGCTGCTGCTGACGGGAGTGAGCCACAAAACCGCGCCGGTGGAAGTGCGCGAATGCCTGGCTTTCCGCGAGGAAACGCTTCCGGCCGCACTGGGCGCCCTCAAGTCGCGGGAGGGGGTGAGCGAAGCCGTCATCCTTTCCACTTGCAACCGCGTCGAGATCGCGGTCACCACAGAGGACGGCGCCGACCCGCAAGCTATCATCGACGGTTTTCTGGCCGAACAGAAATCGATCAACCCGCAGACCATCCAGCCTCACGTCTACCGGCACCAGGGACGCGAAGCCATCCACCATCTGTTTCGCGTGGCCGCCAGCCTGGATTCGATGGTGGTGGGCGAGCCGCAAATCCTGGGGCAGCTCAAGACGGCGTATGCGGCGGCCAAGGCGAGCGGCGCGCTGTGCGGATGGCTGGACGGTCTCTACACACGCGCCTTCAGCGTGGCCAAGCGGGTGCGCTCGGAGACCGGCATCGGGCTGATGGCGGTATCGGTGAGCTACGCAGCGGTAGAACTGGCGCGCAAGATCTTCGGCTCGCTTTCCAACCGCACCATCATGCTGGTGGGCGCGGGGAAAATGTCAGAACTGGCCGCGCGCCATCTCCGCCGGTCCGGCGCTGCCCACGTGTTCGTCACCAACCGCACGCCGGAGCGCGCCGCGGAAATGGCGGCGCTGTTTCAGGGCACGCCGGTCGATTACGCGCGTTTCGTGGCTATGCTTCCCGAAGTGGATATCGTGGTCGCTTCCTCCGGCGCGCCGCACTACATCCTGCGCAAAGAGGATATGCAGCGTGTGATTGCGGCGCGGCGCAACCGGCCGATGTTCCTGATCGATATCGCGGTGCCGCGCAACATCGAGCCTTCGGTGAACGAGATCGATAACATCTTTCTGTATGACATTGACGACCTGGAGGAGGTCGTCAACGCCAACCTGCGCGAGCGGATGAAGGAAGCCGAGCACGCGGAGGCGCTGGTCGCCGAAGAAGTGGACCGTATGATGGCGCGGCTCAAGGTGGCCGAAGTCACACCGATCATCGTCGGCCTGCAGGAGCAACTCGAGCAGATCCGCGCCTCCGAGCTGGACAAGGTGCGCCGCCGCTACGGTCCTTTCAGCCCGCAGCAGGAAGAGGCGCTGGAAGCGCTCACTCACGGTATCATCAACAAGGTCGCGCACGGACCGATCACCGCGCTGCGTTCGCATTCCGCGCAACCCGACGGCGCGCACGTGGTGGCCGCCATTCGCAAGGCGTTTCACTTACAG
>CAZZHN010000067.1:0-20669 GCA_964654065.1 uncultured Solibacteraceae bacterium | reverse complement strand
TGGCGCGGCGCTGGCCGGTGATGCGGTTGAAGAGGGTCGATTTGCCTACGTTCGGCCGGCCCACAATCACCACTGCGGGTGTGGCGTTCGGCATTGCACATCAATCATAGCAGCCGGGTGGAAGGCGGCTCGATTTTAGCGCGACCCGTGCTACAGTTTGGGATTGAAACATTATCCGATCTTCGTGTCGCTGCAGGACCGCCCCGTGCTGCTGGTGGGCGCGGGCAAAGTGGCGCTGCGCAAGACCAGAGGTTTGATCGAGGCGGGCGCGCGCGTCACCGTGGTGGCGCCCGATTGCGAGAGCGAGTTCGAAACTCTCCCCGTGAGGCTGGTGCGCCGGCCCTTCCGCGCAGCCGACCTGGTGGGATGCGTGCTCGTGTTCGCGGCGACCAACGACCGTCTCACCAACCATCGGATCGGCGTCGCCGCCAAGGGGCGCGGCATTTTCGCCAACATCGCCGATTCCGCGAGCGAGTGCGACTTTATTCTGCCTGCCCGGGTCTCGCGCCAGGGTTTCCACCTGGCCATTTCGACCGGCGGCGACAATCCGCGCCTGGCGGCCGATCTGCGAAAGAAGCTGGAAGACATTCTCTGAGCGCACAAGCCACTTGCCTGACCGTTTCGGTGTTGGAGTATAGACGATGCAGCGATTGCTCGTGGTGATCACCATGGCGGTTGCGGGCCTTGCCGCCCGCGCCGCGGAACCGCCGGTGCTGATGCCGGCGCCGTTGAAGCTGGAGGCCGGCGCGGGCGCGCTGGCCATCGACCAGAAGTTCACTGTGACTGCCGGGCTGGCCGACCCGCGCCTGGAGAGCGCCCTGAACCGGCTGGTGGCAAGGCTTTCCCGGCAGACCGGCATGGCCATCCCACGCGCAAAGCCGCGGGCGGGCGGACGCGCCACGCTGCGCGTGGAATGCGCAGCGCGAGCAGGGGCGTATCCGGTGCTGGGCGAGGATGAATCCTACCAGCTGACCGTGGCGCCCGAAGGAGCCTTGCTCAAGGCCGCCACCGTGGACGGCGCGATGCGGGGCCTGGAGACTTTCGCGCAGCTGGTCGAGTCTGGAGACGCGGGGTTTGCCATACAGGCGGTGCGCGTGGACGACCGGCCGCGCTTCCCCTGGCGCGGGCTGATGCTCGACGTTTCGCGCCACTGGATGCCGGTGGAGGTGGTGAAGCGCAACCTGGACTCGATGGCGGCGGTGAAACTGAACGTGTTCCACTGGCACCTGTCGGACGATCAAGGGTTCCGCGTGGAGAGCAAACGCTATCCGCGCCTCCAGCAATTCGGTTCGGGCGGTCACTATTACACGCAGACGGAAATCCGCGAGATGGTGGCCTATGCACGGGACCGCGGGATCCGCGTGGTGCCGGAGTTCGATATGCCGGGCCATTCGGTGAGCTGGTTTCCGGGCTACCCGCAACTGGCCGGCGGGCCGGGTCCTTTTGAAATCGGCGCCGACTTCGGCGGGTTCGATCCGGTGATGGATCCGAGCCGCGAAGAGACCTACCGTTTTCTGGACGGCTTCATCGGCGAAATGGCGGCGCTGTTTCCCGATCCCTACTTCCACGTGGGCGGCGACGAAGTGAACGGCAAGCAGTGGAGCGAGTCGGCGCACATCCAGGCGTTTGCCAAACAACACCGGTTCCAGGACACACGCCACATCCAGTTGTATTTCAGCCAGCGGATTCGCCGGATTCTGGCGCGGCACGGCAAAACCATGGTCGGGTGGGACGAGATCCTGCAGCCGGGGCTGGGGGCAAACACGGTGATCCAGACCTGGCGGGGCCGCGCGGCACTAGCCGAATCGGTGAAGCAAGGCTATCGGGGAATCCTTTCCTGGGGCTATTACCTTGATCACCTGAACCCGGCGAGCTACCACTACGGGATCGAGCCGCTGGCGGGCGACGCGGCCCAATTGACGGCCGAACAGGCGCGCCACATCCTGGGCGGCGAGGCGTGTATGTGGGCAGAACTGGTGGACGCGGAGACGGTGGATTCGCGCATCTGGCCCCGCATGGCGGCGATCGCCGAGCGCTTCTGGTCCCCGGCGGAGGTGACCGATGTGGACTCGATGTACCGCCGGCTGGAGGCGGTCAGCCGGATGCTGGAATGGACGGGCATCGAACACCGGTCGAACTATGCGCCGATGCTGGACCGGCTCAGCGGCAACCGGGCAGCGCCGCCGGTGCGCGTGCTGGCGGACGCCTGCGAGGCGCTGGGGCTGGGCCCGCGGCACACCGACCACAATACTACGGCGACGCCGCTCAATCGAATGGTGGACGCCGCCCGGCCGGAAAGCGAAAGCGTAAGAGCGCTGACACTGGCGGCTGCCAGCGTGGCAGCGGACCCGGCCGCATCCAGGTCCAGTGTAGAATTCCTGCGCGAGCAGTTCACCCGCTGGGCGGCCAACGACAGCGAGTTTCAACCGCTGGCCGAGGCCAATTCGTTGTTGGAAGAGCTGAAGCCGATTTCGAAAGACCTGTCGGCCTTGGGCGCGATGGGGCTGAAACTGCTCGATATCGTCGCCGCCGGCGAGGCGGCGCCGGCAGACTGGCTGGCGGTCCAGGATGCGGAACTCAAGCGGATGCTGGAGCCGGACGCAGATCTGCGCCTGGCGGCGGTGCGTCCGGTCCGGATTTTGCTGGAGGCCAGCCGCACCGCCAAGTGAATGATTACGCGGCAGAAAGCACGACTGGAGGCAGTGGGACGCTGATCCCACTAGCCCAAAAGGGCCGGGCCGCCGCCCCTCCAAAGTGCCCTAGAATTAAGGTAACCTCGCCAGACCGACCCGTCGCCCTGTCTAACAGCGATGGCGGGTCTGATTTGCCAGTGTTTGTTCTGCCCCCAGGCCTATGTTGATGAAGGGAAAACTTTAGCGGGTGCCCTCCGGATCTCGGATTGGTAACGGAGGCGGAAGGCAGCGCGGAATGCCACGCCGGGCTGGCGGGCGTTACGGCAGGGTGTAAGGATTCCGCCATGTTCCGCCTAAAATGGTGTACTTGATATGATGACGAAGCGTGCCTCAAATTGGGCCGCAAGGGGATTGAGCGTTCAATGAGTGAACCTACCTCCCTCGCGCCGGTCGTTGGCGCTCCTCCGCAGCAGCAGGAAAACTCTCCACAAAGGCCTCGTTCTCGCAAGGGCATGGTTTGGCTGCTGGTGTTGGCGCTGCTGGTTGTAGCAGCGGCTGTCTACTATTACTGGCCGAAATCGGGTGGCGGCAACCCGGGCGCAGGCAACACGCCGCCCACAGCCGGTTCTGGCGGCCGAGGCGGCCGTGGCGCCGGCATTACTCCCGTCGTCGCCGCGCGGGCTAAGAAGGGCGACATCTCCGTTTACGTGGTGGCGCTGGGTAATGTAACCCCCCTCAGCACCGTAACCATTAAAAGCCGCGTGGATGGCCAGTTGATGGAAGTAAAGTACAAGGAAGGCGATATCGTACAGCAGGGCGCCCCGCTGGTGGAGATCGATACTCGCCCTTACCAGGCTGTACTGGTGCAGGCCGAAGGCCAATTGCTGCGGGACCAGGCGCTGCTGGATAACGCCAACGTGGATCTGAGCCGGTACGCGGGGCTGCTGAAGCAAAATGCCATTCCCGAGCAACAGTACGCCACGCAGCAGGCGTTGGTGAAGCAGGAAGAAGGGGTGGTCAAGAACGATCAGGGCCAGATTGATGCAGCCAAGCTCAACCTCACTTACTGCCACATCACTGCGTACATCACCGGCCGTGTCGGTTTGCGCCTGGTGGACGCCGGCAACATCGTGCATGCCTCGGATTCCACCGGGCTGGTGGTCATCACCCAGGTGCAGCCGATCAGCATCGTCTTCACCATCCCCGAGGACCAACTGCAAACCGTGCTAACCCGCTATCGCGCCGGCCAGAAGCTGTCGGTGGAGGGTTGGGACCGCGACATGCACAAAAAGATCGCCAGCGGCGCCTTGGCCACGATGGACAATCAGATCGATCAAACCACCGGCACGCTGCGCTTGCGGGCAATCTATCCCAACAGTGACTTCGCCCTGTTCCCCAACCAGTTCGTCAATGTGAAGCTGCTGGTGGAGCAGAAGCACGGCGTCGTGCTGATTCCCAATGTAGCGGTGCAGCTCACCACTGACACCAAATACGTTTACCTGGTGAAGCCGGATTCCACCGTGACTGTGCGCAATATCGTCGCCGGCACCATCGAAGGCGATCAAACCGAAGTGGTGTCAGGACTGAATCCCGGCGACGCTGTGGTGATGCAGGGAGTCGACAAGCTGAACGAGGGCAGCAAGGTGGTCGTCACCATTCCCGGTGAGCAGCCGGCCGGCGGGCGCGGCAGCCAGGGCGGCCGGGGAGGCACAGGAAAGGCCGGCCGAGGGAAAGCGCAGTGAGCCCGTCCCGGACATTTATTCTTCGTCCGGTCGCAACCTCGCTGCTGATGGTAGGCATCCTGCTTGCGGGCGCAGTCGCCTATAAGCATTTGCCGGTTTCGGCGCTTCCTGAGGTGGATTACCCCACCATCCAGGTAATCACCTTCTACCCTGGCGCCAACCCCGACGTGATGGCCTCATCGGTCACCGCGCCGCTCGAACGCCAGTTCGGCCAGGTGCCCGGCTTGCAGCAGATGACGTCGACCAGCTCCGACGGCAGCTCGGTCATCACCTTGCAATTCAACCTCAACCTGAACATCGACGTGGCCGAGCAAGAGGTGCAGCAATCCATCAATGCCTCCGGCACTTTCCTGCCCGCCGACCTTCCCGCGCCCCCGATTTACAGCAAGACCAACCCGGCGGACGCGCCCATCCTGACGCTGGCGCTGACCTCCACTACACTGCCGTTGACCAGAGTCGAGGACCTCGCGGACACGCGCCTCGCGCCCAAGATTTCGCAACTGGCCGGAGTGGGCCTGGTCAGCATCAGCGGCGGCCAAAAGCCGGCGGTGCGCATTCAGGCCAACCCGACACAGATGGCCTCCTACGGCATGAATCTGGAGGATCTGCGCAGTGCGATCCTGGCCGCGAACGTCAACCTGGCGAAAGGAAATTTCGACGGACCGCACCAGGCTTTCCAGATCGGCGCCAACGACCAGTTGCTTTCGAGCGGCGACTATTCTCCGCTGGTCATCGCCTACCGCAACAATGCGCCGGTCAAGCTTTCGGATGTGGCGGTGGTGAAAGACGAGGCGGAAAACCTGCGCCAGGCGGCGTGGATGAATACGACGCCGGCGGTGATCATGAACATCCAGCGGCAGCCCGGCGCCAATATTATTTCGGTGGTGGACCGCATCAAGAACCTGCTGCCGCAACTCACCGCCGCGTTGCCCCAGTCCGTGAACGTCACCATTTTGACCGACCGCACTAATACCATTCGCGCCTCCGTCGAGGACGTGCAACTGGAGCTGATGCTGACGGTGGCGCTGGTGGTGATGGTGATCTTCCTGTTTCTGCGCAACCTGGCCGCCACCGTGATCCCCAGCGTCGCGGTGCCGCTTTCGCTGGTGGGCACCTTCGGCGTGATGTACCTGCTGGGCTACAGCCTGAACAACCTGACCCTGATGGCGCTCACCATTTCCACCGGTTTCGTGGTGGATGATGCGATCGTGATGATCGAGAATATCGCCCGCTATATCGAGAAGGGCGAGAGCGCGCTTGAGGCCGCTTTACACGGCTCCGCGCAGATCGGTTTCACCATCGTGTCGCTGACCATTTCGCTGATTGCGGTGTTGATCCCGCTCTTGTTCATGGGCGACATCGTGGGCCGCCTGTTCCGCGAGTTCGCCGTCACACTGTCGGTCACCATCCTGGTTTCGGCGGTAGTATCGCTCACCCTCACGCCGATGATGTGTTCCAAGCTGTTGAAGCACACTCCGGATGGACAGCGTGGATGGTTCTACCGCAACTCCGAGCGCGCCTTCGATGCGGTGATCGCCTTCTACGGCAGAACCTTGCGGTTCGTACTGCGCTTCCAGACCATCACGCTGCTGGTGGCTATCGCAACGGTGATCATTACGGTGCTGCAGTTCTACTTTATCCCGAAGGGTTTCTTCCCCATCCAGGACACGGGCGTAATCCAGGGTGTTTCCGAAGCCGCGCAGACGGTGTCGTTTGGCGAGATGTCGCGGCTGCAGCAGTCGGTCACCAGCTTGATTTTGAAAGACCCGGCGGTAGAGAGCCTGTCTTCGTTCATCGGCATCGACGGCACCAACACTACGCTGAACAGCGGGCGAATTCTGATCAACTTGAAGCCGCTCAGCCAGCGCACCGGCTCGGCCAGCGACGTGATCCGCCGCTTGCAGCCGCAGCTGGAACAGGTGGCCGGCATTACGCTGTTCATGCAGCCGGTGCAGGATATCACGGTGGACGACCGCGTAAGCCGCACTCAGTTTCAGTACACCCTGGAAGACCCGAACCCCGACGAGCTCAATGTTTACGCGCCGCGCATGCTGGAAGGCATGAAGAAGCTTCCCGATCTGACCGACGTGGCCAGCGACCAGCAGGTGCAGGGTCTGCGGGCGCGAGTGGTGTTCGACCGGGATACCGCTGCCCGCCTTGGAATCACGCCCTCCACGATCGACCAGACGCTTTACGACGCCTATGGCCAGCGGGAAGTCTCCACCATGTTCACGCAGTTGAACCAGTACCACGTGATTCTGGAAGTGTCCCGCGGATTTTCGCGCAATCCCGGTAACCTAAACGATTTGTACATCCGGACTGGCACTGGCTATCCGTCGGGATCGACCGGTGTGGTGTCGGGAGGATCTTCGAGCGCAGCGGTAGCCAGCGGCCCCTCCAACCTTGCGCCCAACGCCTCCGCCAGCACGGCGGCCAACGCCAGTTCCACGGCCGGTTCGAGCGCCGTCTTCGGAGCGGCGATCGCGTCAGCCAACGTCTTTCCGACCGGCGGCCAGGTGCCGCTCAACGCCTTCAGCCGGGTGGATCTGAACTCCGTGCCCATCACCGTCAACCACCAGGGCCAGTTCCCGGTGGTGACACTTTCCTTCAACCTCGCCCCCAATGCCTCGCTGGGGGACGCGGTGAACGGGGTGAACAAGCTGCAGACCCAGTTGGGCCTGCCGGCGAGCATTCAGGCGGCGTTTCAAGGTAGCGCGCAGGCCTTTCAGGCGGCGCTGGCCAATGAATGGGTGCTCATTCTGGCCGCGCTGGTGACGGTTTACATTGTGCTGGGCGTGCTGTACGAAAGCTACATTCACCCCGTCACTATCCTGTCCACCCTTCCCTCGGCCGGCGTGGGCGCGCTTCTGGCTCTGAATATCTGCCACAGTGATTTCAGCGTGATCGCACTGATCGGTATCGTGCTGCTGATCGGCATCGTGAAGAAGAATGCCATCATGATGATCGATTTCGCCCTGGACGCGGAACGCAAGGACGGCATGGAACCCGAGAAGGCCATTTACCAGGCCTGCCTGCTGCGTTTCCGCCCCATCATGATGACCACCATGGCGGCGCTGCTGGCGGGCGTTCCGCTGGCGTTTGGCACGGGCGTGGGATCGGAACTGCGCCGCCCGCTCGGCATCACCATTATTGGCGGCCTCATCTTCAGCCAGATGCTGACCCTCTACACGACGCCGGTGATCTACCTGTGGTTTGACCGGCTGGCCCGGCGCTTCTCGCACAAGAGCGAGCACCAGGCGGAAGCCGGCCAGCAGCCGGTGGCGGTGGGGTAAGCGATGAATATCTGCGAACCATTCATCCGCCGGCCGGTTGCCACTACGCTGCTGCTGATCGCGATCGCCCTGGCGGGCAGCGTGGCGTTCCGGCTGCTTCCGGTGTCGCCGCTGCCGCAGGTTGACTTTCCGACCGTGAACGTGAACGCCGGTCTTCCAGGGGCCAGCCCGGAAACGATGGCTACTTCGGTAGCCACGCCGCTGGAGCGGCAATTCGGCCGCATCGCGTCGGTCACGGAAATGACCTCGTCGAGCAGCCTCGGCTCCAGTAGCATCACCCTGCAATTTGACCTGAACCGCAACATCGATGCTGCCGCGCGCGACGTGCAGGCCGCCATCGCCGCCGCCCGGGGGTATTTGCCGACCAACCTCCCCTCCAACCCGAATTACCGCAAGGTGAATCCGGCGGATGCGCCCATCTTTATGCTGGCGCTCACCTCCAAGATTGTCGATAAGGGGACCATGTACGACGCAGCGTCCACCATCATGGCGCAGAAGCTGTCGCAGGTGCAGGGAGTGGGACAGGTCTTTGTGGGCGGCAGTGCTCTGCCCGGCGTCCGCATCGAGCTCAACCCGGACGCGCTGTCGAATTACGGCATCGGCCTCGAGCAGGTGCGCACCATCCTGAACGGCGCCAATACCAACACCCCGAAAGGCCACTTTTCCGACGGCGTGAGGATGTGGGAGGTAGGCGCTAGCGACCAGATCTTTAAAGCGGCCGATTACCAGCCGATGGTCATCGCGTATCACAACGGAACCGCGGTCCGCATCGCCGATGTCGGCGAGGCGGTGGATTCAGTGGAAGACCTGCGTAATTCCGGCTACCTGAACGGCAGGCCCAGTGTACTGATCGTTATTTCCCGCCAGCCGGGCGCCAACATTATCGACACCGTGGACCGGATTCGCGCCACCCTCCCGCAGTTGAAGGCCGCCATTCCCCAGTCCATCGACGTGACCGTCGCCATGGACCAGACCACCACCATCCGCGCTTCGGTAAGCGATGTGGAGCGCACCCTGATCATTTCGATTCTGCTGGTGATTCTGGTGGTGTTCTTGTTTCTGCGCAGCCCTCGAACCACGTTCATCCCCAGCGTGGCCGTTCCGGTTTCTCTCGTCGGCACCTTCGGAGTCATGTACCTGCTGGGCTACAGCGTAGACAACCTTTCGCTGATGGCGCTGTGCATTTCTACGGGCTTCGTAGTGGATGACGCGATCGTGGTCATCGAAAACATCACCCGCTACCTGGAAATGGGGATGCGGCCCTTCGAGGCGGCGCTCAAGGGGGCGCGTGAGATCGGCTTCACGGTGATGACGATCAGCATTTCGCTGGTGGCGGTCTTCCTGCCCCTGCTGATGATGGGGGGTGTGGTGGGCCGCCTGTTCCGCGAGTTTTCGGTAACGCTATCAGTGGCAATTGCCGTTTCCATGGTGGTGTCGCTGACCGCCACCCCGATGATGTGCGCCCACCTGCTGAAGGAGCACACCGAGCATGGATGGCTTTACCGCGTGACCGAGCTCGGTTTCCGAAACGTGGTGGGCGCCTACGGCAGCTCGCTCCAGTTCGTGCTGCGTCATCAGCTGATCACGCTGTGCGTGCTGCTGGCGACCGTCGCCCTCAACGTGCGGCTGTTTATCAGAGTGCCCAAGGGCTTCTTTCCGCAGCAGGATAACGGCCGCCTCTCGGGCCAGATTCTCGCCGACCAGGACACTTCGTTCCAGGCGATGAACAAGATTCTCTTGCCGATGGTGAACATTGTCGCCGCCGACCCAGCGGTGGACGCGGTGAATGGCTTCACGGGCGGGGGCCGCGGCGGGTCCGCGAATACCGGCAGCATGTTCATCTCGCTGAAGCCGCTGGCCGAGCGTAAGATCTCGGCTGACCTGGTGATCGCCCGCCTGCGGCCCAAGCTGGCGCGGGTGCCCGGCGCCAGTCTCTACCTACAGGCTAACCAGGATATTCGCGTCGGCGGCCGCAATAGCGCCGCACAGTATCAGTTCACCATGCGCGGCGATAACCTGGACGATCTGGTCGCGTACGCGCCCCGTATGTTCCAGGAGTTGGGAAAGATCCCGATCATCGCCGACGTCAACAGCGATCAGCAGAACCGCGGGCTGCAGTCCCTGGTCACGTATGACCGGGCCACTGCGGCGCGCTTCGGCATCTCGCCGCAGCTGATCGACAACACTCTCTACGACGCCTTCGGACAGCGCCAGGCTTCGACCATGTACAAGCCGTTGAACCAGTACCACGTAGTGATGGAGGTGGCGCCGGTCTACTGGCAGGACCCGCAAATCCTGAAGAACATCTATGTGCGCGAGCCCTCCGGAGGCCAGGTGCCGTTGAGCGCGCTCGCGCGGTTCGCTCCGACCACGGCCCCGCTTTCGGTGAACCACCAGGGCTTGTTTCCCGCAGTCACTATTTCGTTCAACCTGAAGCCCGGGGTGGCGCTGGGGGACGCGGTCGACGCCATCCAAGGCGCGGCTCAGAAGATCGGGCTGCCGCCTACCATTCAGACCATGTTTGCCGGAACGGCGCAGGCCTATATGCAGTCGCTGAGCAATCAGCCCGTCCTGATCGGCGCCGCGCTGCTCACCGTTTACCTGGTACTGGGCATCCTGTACGAGAGCTATATTCACCCGATCACGATTCTCTCCACGCTGCCCTCGGCTGGCGTGGGCGCGCTACTGGCACTCACCTTTACGCATACGGATTTGACCGTGATCGCCATGATTGGCATCATTCTGCTAATCGGCATCGTCAAGAAGAACGCCATTATGATGATCGATTTCGCCCTGGCGGCGGAGCGCACGGAGGGAAAGAAAGCGCGAGACGCCATCTACGAAGCCTGCATGCTGCGATTCCGCCCCATCCTGATGACCACCATGGCGGCCATGCTCGGCGCTGTGCCGCTGGCCTTCGGCAGAGGCGTGGGATCGGAGCTGCGGCGCCCGCTCGGCATCACGATCATCGGCGGGCTGATTCTCAGCCAGGCGCTGACCTTGTACACCACGCCGGTGGTCTATCTGTATTTCGACCGTTTGCAGCACTGGTGGAACCGGGTTCGCGGGCACGAGGGCCACGCGATCGGATCGGAGGCTTGAAAGACACGGGATGCGAGCAATGAAGCCATATTGTGTGGTGGCGCTGGCCGGCGTGCTGGCGTTGGCCGGGTGTACGCCCGGACCCAACTACCGGCGGCCCGCCGCGGTTGTGCCGCCGGAGTTCAAAGAACAGCCTCCGGCGGACTTCAAAGAGGCGCAGGGCTGGAAACAGGCGCAGCCCAACGACGGCCAGATCAAGGGCAGATGGTGGGAGATCTATAACGATGCGGATCTGAACGCGCTCGAAGAGCCAGTGGCGATCAACAACCAGAACGTGTTGCAAGCCGAGGCGCAATACCGCGAAGCCGTCGCGGCGGTGAAGATCGTCCGTTCCGGGCTCTACCCCACCGTGTCCAGCGCGCCGTCGATCACCGAGTCGCGCACCCCGGCGAGCACGGGAGTGGCGGGCGGAATGCGCAGCTCGTTCAGCCTGCCGATCAGCGCCTCCTGGGAGCCGGACCTGTGGGGTAACATCCGGCGCAGCGTGACGGCTGCGGCCGCGCAGGCGCAAGCCTCAGCCGCGGACCTGGAGAACGCGCGGCTGCTGTACCAATCCGAGTTGGCCCAGGACTATTTCGCCTTGCATGGCCTGGATGGCGATGTCGACCTCCTGACGCGCACCGTCAGGTCTTATGCGGAATACCTAGATCTGACGCACAACCGCTTCGCCGGCGGGATCGCCTCCGATCTGGATGTGGCCCAGGCGGAAGCGCAACTCTACGCGGCGCAGACCGAACTGGCCGATTTCGGTGTTGCCCGGGCGCAGATGGAGCACGCCATCGCCGTGCTCGCCGGCAAACCTCCCGCGGCCGTCACAGTCACGGCCAAAATCCTTCAGACACCACCACCGCCGGTGCCCATCGCGCTGCCGTCCGCGCTGCTCGAGCGGCGCCCCGACATCGCCTCTAACGAGCGGCTGGCGGCAGCCGCTAACGAGCAGATAGGCATCGCCGAGGCGGCATTCTTTCCATCACTCACGCTGGCCGCCACCGCCGGCTTCCAGGCCTCCCGCATCACCACCTGGTTGAGCTGGCCCAGCCGGTTCTTCTCGGTCGGCCCCACGCTGGCCGAAACCATTTTCGATGCCGGCCGCCGCCGCGCGCAGGTTTCCCAAAACCTCGCCGCCTACGATGCCGCGGTAGCCGCTTATCGCCAGAGCGTGCTGACGGCGTTCCAGCAGGTGGAAGACAGCCTCTCCACGTTGCGCGTCCTGGCCGAGGAATCCGTGGTCGCCGATGAGTCCGTCAAGTCGGCGGACCGCGCGTTGGCGGTCTCGACCGCGCAATACAGAGCCGGGACCACTGCGTATCTCACTGTGCTCACCGCGCAAGCTACGGCACTGGCTGCGGAACGGACCCAGATTGATCTACTGACGCGCCGCCATGAAGCCAGCGTTCAATTGGTGGTAAACCTCGGCGGCGGCTGGGATAATTCGCAACTGCCTACCAAGCCGGACGTTATCAAGACCGCCAAGCGGCCGCAACCGCCAGCGGCGCCCGCAAAGACGCAGTAACGTGGGCCAGAGCCCCGACAGTCCCCGCTCTGTTATTCGATCCAGCCGCCGCCTAGCACCAGGTCGCCGTCGTAGAAAACGGCGCCCTGGCCGGGAGTGACGGCGCGCTGCGGCTCGGCGAAGACGACTTCGATGCGCCCCGGTTGGCTGGTGGGATGGAGCGTCGCATCCGCGGCCTGGTGCTTGTTGCGAATCTTGACCGACGCATGCACCGGCGCCTCGGGCGCGGCAATCGAAACCCAATTCACGTCGCGCGCGAAAAACTTCCCGCACCACAGATTCTCACTGCCCCCAACCGTGACGCGCTGCGTCGCCGGATCGGTACTAATCACGTAGAGCGGCTCACCGGTGGCGATGCCGAGGCCGCGGCGCTGGCCCACGGTGAAATGATGCACGCCCTGGTGTTGGCCGAGTTCGCGGCCGTCGGTGGTAACGATCGCGCCGCGCGTGCGCGGGTCTTCCACACCGGTCTCTTTCAGGTACGCGCTCAGGAAGGCGGCGTAATCGCCGTTAGGGACGAAGCAGATTTCCTGGCTGTCCCCCTTCTCTGCCACCGCCAGGTCAAAGCCGCGCGCCATATCGCGCACCGCGGGCTTGGCCATCTCGCCCAGCGGAAACAGCGTGCGCGCGAGCTGCTGCTGGGTGAGGCCGAACAGAAAGTACGTCTGGTCCTTGGCGGGATCCACCGCGCGCAGCAACTGATACCGACCGCTCCCGGCATGGTAACGGACGCGAGCGTAGTGCCCGGTGGCGATCTGCCAGGCGCCGACGGAATCGGCCATTTCGAGGAAGCGGTCGAACTTGATGTAGTTGTTGCACAGCGTGCAGGGGATGGGCGTGCGGCCGGCCAGGTAATCGGCAACGAACGGCTTCACCACGTGCTCCTCGAACTGTTCCTCGAAGTTGACCACGTAGTAAGGGATGCCGATTTGTTCCGCCACGCGGCGGGCATCGTAGACATCGTCGATCGAGCAGCAGCGGCCAGTCGGCCCGTCCGGCGCCAGCTCCGGCATGCGCCGCTGGTTCCAGAGCTGCATGGTCAGCCCGACGACGCTCCTTCCCTGGCGCACCAGCAGCGCGGCGACGGTGGAGCTGTCGACGCCGCCCGACATCGCCACCGCGATTGGCGCGTTACTGGATGCTGGCTCAGGCATGGACGGAAATGCGGCGCAGGTGCGCCACGGACGCTTCGAGCGCATCGGCAAGGCCGTCCACTTCGGCGGCAGTATTGGTCCGGCCGAGCGAAAAACGCATGCTGGCGCGGGCGCGGTCGGCGCCGAGGCCGATGGCAGTGAGGACGTGGGACGGTGCGATGGCGCCGCTGGAGCAGGCCGCACCAGTGGAAACGGCGAAGCCGCGCAGGTCGAGCGCGATCACCAGCGCCTCCCCGTCGAGGCCCTCAAAATACAGGTTGCTGGTGTTGGGCGTGCGGCTCCAGCGCGCGCCGTTGATGCCGGCGCCGGAGATGCGGCCGAGGACCGCGTTCTCAAAGCGATCGCGCAGCGCGGCGAGGCGCTCGGATTCGGCTGCCAGATTGCGTCCGGCCAGTTCTGCCGCGGCTCCCAAGGCGACGGCTCCCGGCACATTCTCCGTGCCCGGACGCCGCTCGCGCTCCTGGTGGCCTCCGAATGCGCGCGCCACCAGCCGGGTTCCCTTGCGAACGTACAGCGCACCCACTCCCTTCGGCGCATACAGCTTGTGGCCGCTCATACTGTACAGGTCGGCGCCCAGCGCGTTCACGTCCACCGGAATCTTGCCCAGTGCCTGCACTCCGTCCACGTGCAGCGGCACCGTGGCCTCGCGAGCGATGCGGCTGATTTCCACGATCGGCTGGATGGTGCCCAACTCATTGTTGGCGTGCATCACCGAAATCAACACCGTGGCGGGACGCAGCGCGCTGCGCACGTCATCGGGATTCACCACGCCCGATGAGCCGACTCTCACCCGCGTTACGGCGACGGCCTCCCGCTCCAGTTCCGCGCACGCGGCCAGCACGGCCGGATGCTCGATGGCGGTGGTGATGACGTGCTTGTCCCTTCCCGGCGCCGCGTGCACCGCGCCCAGCACCGCCAGGTTGTCGGCTTCGGTGCCGCCGCTGGTGAAAACGACTTCGGCGGCGTCGGCATGGATCAGCGCCGCCACCTGGCGCCGCGCCGCCTCCAGGCGCTGCTTGGCCGCCTGCCCGAAATGGTGAATGCTCGACGCGTTACCATACACTTGACCGAGACACGCGACCAGCGTCTCCAGAACTTCGGGCGCGACGGGTGTAGTGGCGTTGTGGTCGAAATACGAGTGCTGCACGTGGTCCTATTTTAGCAATGCGGAAACCCATCATTACCCTCACCACGGATTTCGGCCTTCAGGATCATTACGTGGGCGCCATGAAAGGGGTGATTCTCGGCATCTGCCCGCAGGCGCAGATCGTCGATATCAGCCACGAAGTGAAGCCCTTTCAAATCGGCGAAGGCGCCTTTCTGCTGGCGCAGGCAGCCGCTTGCTTCCCGCCTAAGACGGTACATGTTGCGGTGGTGGATCCGGGTGTGGGCACCGCGCGGCGGCCGATCCTGGTGGAAGCCGGCGGGCAATACTTCGTGGCGCCGGATAACGGCGTGCTGGCCATGATCTGCGCGGCGCAGGCGCACAAGGTGCGGGCGCTATCCAACCAGCGCTATTTCCGCCAGCCGGTGAGCCGCACATTTCAAGGCCGCGATATCTTTGCGCCCGCGGCGGCGCAGCTGGCTGCCGGCCTGCCCGCGGCGCGCCTCGGCAAACGGATCGAGGACTACCTCCGGCCAGCGTTTCTCAAGCCGCAGCGCACGGGCAAGCGCAGCTGGAGCGGGCAGATTCTCCACATCGACCGTTTTGGCAACCTGGTTACGAACTTTCACGCGAGCGATTTTCCGGATCTGGAGGCGCGCAACGTCAGCCTGACAATCGGCCCGCAGCAGGTGAGCGTGGTGGCGCGCAACTATGCGGAGTGCGGCGCGGGTGAGCTGTTTCTGATTGTGGGCAGCTCCGGTTATGTCGAGGTCTCCGTGAATCAGGCCTCCGCGGCCCGCGCCATCGGCTGTGAGACCGGCGCACCGGCGGAGTTAGCGGTATGGTGATAACAAGTGGATCCCTGAGAGGCAAGCGGGCCGCTGCAAGCTGTAGTTTGCCGTAACCGGGCGGCCTTCGCGCCGCGTCTAATGGGGTGTCTGCGTCCCTAAGCCGTTCTTAACCCGCTAACTAACGAGTACTATGCATGACTAAGCCACAACGTTGTCTCGCCCTCTGGGCAATCCTGGGAGCGGCCACGCCCGCGCTATTGGCACAGCCGGATCGCATCACCGCGCGCATCGATAGCAGCCAATCCGTCGTCTTGAACGGGCGGGTGCCTCGCTTCGCCACAGCCCATAACGACGCCGGCGCAGTAGACCCCAGCTTCCCAGTCTCCGGGATCACTCTGACACTGAAGGCAACGGCGGCGCAGCAAGCGGACCTGGATCAGCTTCTGCTGGCACAGCAGGATCCCAAGTCGCCCAGTTTTCACCAGTGGCTTACGCCGGAGCAGTACGCCGACCGCTTCGGAGCCAGCGCGAGCGATCTGTCGAAGATCACAACCTGGCTGGAATCGCAGGGCTTCACGGTTGGTTATGTGGCGCGCGGCCGCAATTACGTTCTGTTCGGCGGCACGGCGCAGCAGGTGGCCAACGCATTCCACACCCAGATTCACAGCTACAACGTGAACGGAGCGGCGCACTACGCCAACGCCAACGTGCCTTCTGTCCCAGCGGCGCTGGCCGGACTGGTGTCCGGGATTCGCGGCCTTGACGATTTGAAGGCCAAGCCGCGTGTGAGGAAAGCGCAGCCATGGATTACCCTGGATCGTCAGAACGCGGTCGCGCCTGCCGACTTCGCGGCCATCTACGACCTGAACCCGCTTTATAGCGCCGGCATCAAGGGTGATGGCCAGAAGATCGCGATCGTGGGCCAGACCGAGATCCTGGCAACCGACGTCGCCACCTTCCGCTCCGCGACCGGCCTGCCCGCGGCGAATCTGACGATGCTGCGGGTGCCCGGCAGCGTGAACCCCGGACTCTCACCGGGAGACGAGACCGAGTCCGATCTTGATGTCGAGTGGTCGGGTGCGATCGCGCCCAATGCCACGGTTGTTTTTGTCTATTCGACCGACGTTATTGATATTTCGCTGCCGTATGTGATCGATAACAATCTTGCGCCGGTGGTGAGCATCAGTTACGGCCTGTGCGAAGAAATCGACGGTCCGAGCTACGTGGACCAGGCGCGCACCCAGGTGCTGCAGGCCAACGCGGAAGGCATGACGATGCTGGCCGCCGCGGGCGACTTCGCCGCTGCGGATTGCGACGAGTGGGACAATGTCACTCCATCAGTGGCGGAGGGTGGCTTGGCGGTGGATGCGCCCGGTTCCATTCCTGAGGTGACCTCGATGGGGGGCACGGAATTCGACGAAGGCAGCAACACCAGCAGCTATTGGGTCAACGGGGCCGCTCAGGGCTACATACCTGAGATGGTGTGGAACGATACGGCGGAGGTCGGCCAGCTCGACGGCGGCGGCGGCGGCGTCAGCATGTACTTCACACAACCGTCGTGGCAAAACGGCATGGCGCCGAACGACGGCATGCGGCATGTGCCGGACCTTTCCTTTCCGGCCTCGAATGTTCACGATTCCCTGTACATTTATTCCAGTGACCCGACGTTTGGACCGCCTAAAGCAGGAGTAGTGGGCGGCACCTCCTGCGCCGCGCCCAGCATGGCCGGCGTGGTGGCGCTGGTCAATCAATACCTGCTCTCCACCAGCGCCATCAAACAGGCCGGGCTGGGCAACATCAATCCGAGCCTGTACAAGCTGGCGCAGACCCAGAGCACCGCATTTCACGACATTGTGAAGGGGAATAATATTGTTCCCTGCGCCGATTCGCCGGATTGCGTGAACGGCAACCTCGGTTGGGCGGCCGGTCCCGGTTATGATTCGGCCAGCGGGCTTGGCTCGGTGGATGCGAACAACCTGGTGCACGCGTGGAGCACGGCGCTCGCGACCCAGTCCGTTGTGGTTCCTTCCATCGATCAGAATCCGGTGTACGAGGCGAGCAGTAACCTGTGGACCTTCACGCTGACTCTCACCGAGGAGGCCGGCATCGCTACCCAGATCACCGGGCTCACCATCAACGGCACCAGCTATACTGCAACCCAGATTGCAGGACTGTTCGGCACCACGACGATTGCCGCCAATAGCTCAATTTCGGCAACGTACAGCCTGCAGGGCCTCTACGTATCCAGCGGGCCAGTGAGCGTCCCGTTCACCTTTACGTTCGCGAACGGCGGCAACACCACGATGACCGTTCCGTTCACGGGCTTCCAGCCTGTCCTGGCGGTCAACGCCATGACCAATGCAGCCAGCTTCCAGCAAGGGACGTTCGCGCCGGGAATGCTGGTGACGGTGTGGGGCAGCGGTATGGCAACGTTTGACCAAGCCGTCAGCATCACTCCTTTGCCCCAGTACATGGCGGGACTCGAAACCTGGTTTACGGATGCAAGCGGCAATGTATTGTATCCTCCGCTGCTCTACGCGTCGGCCACCCAGGTCAACATGCAAATCCCGTACGAAATCGCAGCGGGGTCGGCCACGCTCACGGTGGGCAACCAGTTCGCGAACGCGAATCCTTTTTCTCTCACCATCGTCGCGGTGGCGCCCGGCATCTTCTCGTACGCCGATACCAGCACTACGCGCAGTCCGATCGGGTCCGGTTCGGCCCATGCCGGAGACACGGTGGTGATCTACATCACCGGCGCGGGACAAGTGAGCCCGCAAGTGGCTGACGGCGTGACGCCGTCGCCCAACACTCCGGTCGCCGATCTCCCCACTCCGCAGCAGCTGGTGGCGATCACGGTGGGCGGCGTCCCGGTCACGAATATACCGTTCAAAGGAATTCCATCCTGGTCGGTGGGGGTGCTGCAAATCGATTTCGCCATCCCCAGCACCGTTGCGCCCGGGCAGCAGCCGGTAGTGGTGACGATCGGCAATGTTCCAAGCCAGCCGGCCAATATCACGATTGTGCAATAAGAGGGCGCGCGCACCCGGATCCGGTAGCGCCGGCGGTCTTGCCGCCGGTGTTGGGCAGGATTGAACCGCTCCCAACGGAAGCGACCTGAGCATTCGCTGGCCGCGGCCAGATCGGCTGCGGAGGATTTAGTGTCGGGCGCCCGCGCTTAGTACTTCTTGAGTTCCTGTACCAGCGCTTCCAGGCCGCGTTTCAGGTAAAGATCGTCGAGGCGCTGCTCTTCGGCTGAGGCCGGCAGCACTTTGGCGAGCGAACCGAGGTCGAGATCGGCGCGGCTCGGGACCCACAGCTTGCCGTCGGCGAACTGTACGCGGCTGACGAAGCCCACTGCGCCCTGGATGTTGACGGGGTGTCCGCCGCGTGTGAAGCGCAAAGCGGTGTCCTGCTCGACACGCGCGGTCTTGCCGGTGGGCAGGTATAGCGAGGGATCCGAAGCCGGCAGCGATGCTGCCAGGTACTGCTGGCCGGCAGGGTCGCGCACCAGCCAGCCAAGTTCCACGTACTTGATGGTCTGCGCTGAGCGGTTGCGCACCTGGATGCGCGGTGCGCGGGCTTCATTGCCGGCGATCTGTGCCCAGCCGTCCACCGGCTCGAGCGGCGAATCGGGAAACTCGAGAAACGCAAACTGCTCGGTGCGAACCGGGCCGAGCGCCGCGGAGGTGACCGCGGGCGACCGCGACACGCGCACGTCCAGTTGCGGCCGCGCCGCCTGGCGGCCGATGCTTTCCAGCATGGCCTGCTGCAGGCCCTTGGAGCCGGCCTGCGCCAGAATGTGTTTGAAGTGCTCGCGGTCGCGCTGCGCTTCCAGATCCCACGCCGTCATGGTGCGGCAGGAATTCAGCCGGTCGGGACCGTAGCAGGACAGATCCTGGAAGAGCACGCCATCCAGGTTGACATCCACCAGCGGGCCACCCGCCACCTGTGTGGGACGCATCAATTGCATGTCGATGCGCACCGGGAACGCCTCTCCGGGGCCTATATTGAGACTCGGAATGGAGACCGAGCCTTTGCCGCCAACGGTGACCTCCTGCGAGACCACGCGCAGCGCCACTCCGTGAATGCGGCCAGCGCCGGTGTTGCGGAGGGTGAGCGACATGTGAAGATCGAGCACTAGCGCCGCACCGCGCGAGCTGGTGTGCGAATCACCGGTGGACATGCTGACCAGGGCCACGGGCGAATCCTTGCCCAGGTTGATATTGACGCGGCCCTCCAGCGGCACATCCTGCGCTAATACCGTGCCGGCGCCCAGCAGAGCCAGCAACGCGAGTCGCCGCTTATTCGACATCGACTTTGTTCACCGTCACGTAGCCGGTTTCCGAATCTACGTAACGGGCCTCCACCGAACCCTGCGCGCCCACCTGGTAAGTGACCACTTCCCGGCTGGTGCCGGAATGCATCAGGCCCAGCGCCTGGCCACCCTCGCGCACCTGGACGCCATCGGCAGTTGCCTGCACCACCACACCCGTTTCCCGTGCCACGGTCGGGCCGGGGTGTTCCAGCACGACGCCGGTCGCCAACAGCACGACCACGCTGGCCAGGGCCACGCAAACCCGCGCCGTGGACCACATCGGCCCGGCGGCGGCAGGCTCATCGGCGCGCACACACTCGCCGGCAGCCAGGCCAAGCCGGATGTTGGCTTTCATCTCCGCCGCCAGCCGGTTCCAGTGAAGCTCCGGGGACTCAGCGAGCGACGGAAGATGCTGGCGGATCTGTTCGAAGCGGGCGATTTCTTCCCGGCATTCCGGGCAGCGCGCCAAGTGGCGCTGGGCGCGCCAGCGCGCGATGCCGCCCAAGTCGCCCCCCGCCTGCAACGCCAATGTCGCCTCATTGAGGTGTTTCATCTGCTTACCGCTTTCTCTTCTCCACGTACTTACGAAACTTGGTGCGCGCATTCGCGATGTGCGAGCGCACCGTCGCCTTGGAACAGTTGAGGTGCCGCGCCACTTCTTCGGCCGGCAAACCCTCCACATCGCGCAGGATCAGCGCCGCCCTCTCGCGCGGGCTCAGGAGGCGCAATCCATCCTCCAGATAGTCGTGATGCTCGCTCCGCAGCAGCGCCTGTTCCGGGCTCTCCGCGTGGCTGGGCGGAGCAGCCTCAATCTCACAGAACGAGGCCCGCCCGCTGCGCCGCATGAAATCGATGGCGGTGTTGGTAGCGATCCTCGAGAGCCAGTGCGCTGCCTTTTGCTCGTCCTTGAGCTGTTCCTGCCGCTGGAGCGCCTTGATAAAGGTTTCCTGCGTCAGGTCCTGCGCGTCGGCGCGGTTGCGGACAATGCGATAAATCTGCACGAAGATCCGCCGTAAGT
>CAZZHN010000066.1:0-20806 GCA_964654065.1 uncultured Solibacteraceae bacterium | reverse complement strand
AGGCCAGTACGATAAAAGATGCGATGGGTGTGACAAACTTTGTGAGCAGGGCTTCCATGGCCGATCTCTGTCTGAAGTTGGGGGAGAAGGCGGCGGCGGGAGAGGAAGTGCCGCAATGGGTCGGCATCACAAATCCGTAGCGAGGAAGAAACCCATTTTCCGAAGAAGCCCTGACAGGCTGCGTGTTTCCATTTTCCTGAGACGACGGGCCACATCCTCCGACGTCGTCATCACCAAGGACGCCCAACTACCGCGCGGAGTATGCCGCGAAATCGGCTAGCACCGATTCTTCCATCCGGCGCGCCGCCTGCAACAGCCATCCCCGCGGGCGCTGCTTGAGATCCGCCAGAAGGACGCGCGGCTTGAGCGTGCCCAGGTGGATGTTGGCGGTTTCCCAGCCCATGGCGTGAAGCAGGCGCAGCGTGTCGCGTTCGGCGGGCAACGCGGAAAGTTCGATGCGGGAGCAATCCGGCGCCAGGCGGCGCACGATCCAGCGTTTTTGCAAACGCACGAAGGGGTCCGGACAGCGCACCGCGCAGTTCAGGATTTTCTGGTAGAGAATGGGCGCTGTGCCTTTGCCCGCTGCCGCCCACAGGCAAGCCGACGGGGCCAGGGCCTTGGCCTCGCGCGCCACCGATCCGCCGCGCCACTGCGCCACCGCGACGTACCGCTCGCGGCCCAGGCTGCCCAGCCCGGCCACGCGATGCGAGACGCGCCATTCCAGGCCCCGCTCCGGCATCATGCGCTCCACCGCCTTGACAGCGCCCGCGGGAGGCTTCTGGCGCAGCTCTGCGAGGGCGAGCAGTTTTTCCCAGTACAGTTCGACGTTGTGCAGCCGGGAGGTGGCCATGTGGCGCAGCGCAGGGTGATGCTCCGCCAGCGCGAACGGTTTGCCGCCCGCCGCTGCCGCTTCTCCATAGCCTTGGAGGATGGCGTTGATACCTGCCTTGGCCTCGCACTCCATTTCTGCGAGAAGCGCGCTGGTGGCCAGCCGGACCAGGTCGTGCGTGTAGGGCAGCAGCCAAGCCTCGTCGAAATCGTTGATCCCCCAGATGAGGCGGCCCTCTTTGTCGCGCCAGGTCCCGAAATTCTCGACGTGCAGGTCGCCCACGGCTAGCGCTTTGGGCGCCCGTGCCAGATCGCTGCAAATCTCCGGGAAAGTCTGCGCCCAGCGGTAGTAGGTGGCGCGCAGAAACGGGAACGGCTGGGACCGCATTTCGCGGTGCTTGAACTGGAGATCGTCGGGGAGGATGCGGAGATGGCGGCCCAGCCAGGTCTCGTAGCGCTCGGTGGCCTTGTGGATGTTCATGACGGTTCCCTTTAAACTATCATCCTGCCGCTGCCAGCCTGGTGCCGTGGCGCAGGCAATCCTGCCTGCCGAGCCGAGAGTCGTCCCGGCTTTGCTTTTTCCGGCAGTCAGGAAATGTCGAGGGACTCTAGACACAGCAGACAGGACTGTCCGCGCCACGGCGGCAAGGTTGAACCCTGAGAAATACAGGCTAATGTTCTTCCTGCGGTCCGCCGATTCACTACTTGCATGGTGGCCGACGACCTGATTCAACTCGAAATCATGCTGAACCGGTTTCGCAAGCTGCTGGGCGAGTTGATACGCGGCGCCATCGTGCGCAACGCCTTTCAGCCGTGGGAAGTGGAGCTCCTGATGGACTTTCAGAACTGCGTGCTGGAGCCGCGGCGCCGGACCGAAACACTGCGCCAGTACCAGCGGGCGGTGGAAAAGCAGATGGAAATGGGCCCCGGGCCGCCGATGAAACTCTCGGAGTTTCTTCAGCAGAAGACGATGCGGCGACCCTCGACGTGATACGCGCCGGCGAGGGCGAGGCGGATGGCTTCCGAGTAGATCCGGTGCTCCTCGCGCAGAATGCGCGCCGACAAGGTTTCGACGGTATCGTCGTTGAGGACCGGGACGGCGGCTTGAATCAGGATGGGACCGGCGTCGAGCTCCTCATCGACAAAATGGACGGTGCAGCCAGTGACTCTGACGCCGTGCGCGAGCGCCTGGTGCTGTGCATCGAGGCCCGGGAACGCAGGGAGCAGAGAGGGGTGAATATTGAGAATCCGTTTGGGGAATTCGCGAATGAAGGTTGCGCTGAGCAGGCGCATGAAGCCGGCCAGACACACCAGGTCCACTTGATTCTTGTGCAGCTCGGTCAGCAGCATACGGTCGTAGATTTCCCGATCGAGGCCCTTGGAAGGAATGCAGGCAGCGTTCAGCCCGCGCTGGTGCGCCGACTGCAGGCCTCGCGCTTCGGGCCGGTTGGCGATGACGACGGCGATTTCGGCGTCGATCGACCCCGCGGCCACGCTATCCGCGATGGCCCCGAAGTTCGAACCGCGGCCGGAGAGCAGAATGCCCAGGCGCTTCACCGGTACTCCACGCGGGGCCGGCCCCGCTTGTGCGTCGTGACCGTGCCGATCCGGAACGGGGTCTCGCCCAGCCGGCGGAGTATCTTCTCGGCCTGGGTTGCAGAGCGCGCCGGAACCGCCAGAATCATGCCAGCTCCCAGGTTGAAGGTGCGCCGGAAATCGTCTTCCGGGATGTTACCGATGCGGCGCAGCAGCTCGAAAAGCGGCGGGATGCGCCAGGAGTTGGTATCGATGGTGATGGCCAGGCCGGACGGCAACATGCGCGGCGTGTTGTCCGTAATGCCGCCGCCCGTGATATGCGCCGCGCCGTGCAACAGGTGCGTCTCCATCAGCGCGCGGATGGGTTTCAGATAGCTGCGGTGAACGGCGAGCAGAGCTTCAGCCACCGTGCAGCCGACTTCGGGAATCGTGGCGCCGGGGCTCAGCCCCGCAGTTTCGAAGAGCAGTTTGCGCGCCAGCGAATAGCCGTTGGTGTGCAGGCCAGTGGAGGGCAGCGCCAGCAGGGCATCTCCCGCGCGGATGGTCTTGCCGGTCAGTAGTCGGGAGCGGTCGGCCGCGCCGACGATAAAGCCGGCCAGGTCGTACTCGCCTGGGGAATACATGCCAGGCATTTCGGCGGTCTCGCCGCCGATCAGGGCGCAGCCGTTCCGGCGGCAGCCGCGCGCCAGGCCGGAGACGACGGAGGCTGCCACGTCTGCGTCCAGCTTGCCGACGGCGAAGTAGTCGAGGAAAAAGAGCGGCATCGCTCCCTGCACTGCGATGTCGTTGACGCAGTGGTTGACCAGGTCCTCGCCGACGGTGTCATGGCGGCCGGTGGCGAACGCCACCTTCAACTTGGTTCCGACGCCATCGGCAGAGCTCACCAACACCGGTTTACGGAAGCCGCTCAGTTGGTAGCAGGCGCCGAAGCTGCCGATTTCCGTGAGCACCCCGCGGGTGAAGGTCGCCCGCGCCATCTTCTTGATGGCAGCCACCGCGCGGCTGCCCTCGTCTATGTTGACACCGGCATCGCGGTATCGAACCTGCTTCTGAGTCGGCAAGTTTCAGTATATCCAGGGGGAGCAGGCGCAGAGAACCTCGGATCGATTTTCCGGCACTGCTCCGCTTGTCGGTGTTGGGGGCAAGCTAAAGCATGCCCTACCGACTGCACTCGCAGCATTAGCTTAAGTCGAGGATGCTTTACTTTGCCGCTGTTCTTTAACGCGCCGCTCCCCGTTTGACCCCACCCGCCTTCCTGGGCTAGCTTGGTTCTAGGCTGCTTGGGCTCGCCATGAGCTCGCATCGCACTGGAGAGGGGACAAAACAAGTGAAGCACTTTTGGACATTGCTCGCCATGGCTGCGGCTGCGGTCACACCAGCCGCCATCGCGCAGAACCCGGGAGGCGACGTGAAATCGTTCTACGAAATGAAGACGACCTATCTGGACGGCAAGCCGGCCGACCTGTCCGCGTATCAGGGCAAGGTGACGCTGGTAGTCAATGTGGCCAGCAAGTGCGGCTTCACCCCGCAATACGAAGGCCTCGAGAAGCTCCACCGCGAAATGAGCGGCAAGGCGTTTGAGGTGCTGGGATTCCCCAGCAACGATTTCGGCGGGCAGGAGCCGGGCACTCCAGAGGAGATCGCGACGTTCTGCAAGCGCACCTACGACGTCTCCTTCCCGATGTTTTCGAAAGTCGTCACCAAGGCGAAGCCGGATCAGTCGGAGATCTACAAGTTCCTCGGCACTTCCGGGCATTTACCGCAGTGGAACTTCAGCAAATACCTCATCGATAAGGACGGCCACGTGGTGGCGTTCTTCCCGAGCGCGGTGAAACCGGACGCCCCGGAACTGCGCAGCGCCATTTCCAAGGCGCTGGGCGAGTAATCGCGTAGCAGCGGCAAGCGAGGGCGTGCCCCACCAGTAACACGTAAAATACTGGTAGGGCATGCTTTAGCTTGCCGTACGGGATGCGGGAATTCGCCGCGACGACGGTTGCGCCTAAGCTCGTTGCCCGGTTTTGAGCAATCGTGCTACGGTGAGGTGTAAGTCCTGGCAGGTGAGAGAAATCGGGGACTGGCGGCGGTGGCCCGCGCAGTGTCCAAAGGCGCTTGGCACCGTTTTCTTCACGCGCTTCCAGGGGTAATACTTCCTAATTGAAGGAGAACTGATATATGCCATTAGTGTCGATGCGGCAGGTCCTCGATGAGGCGGCCAAGGGCAAGTACGGAGTTGGCGCGTTCAACGTCAACAACATGGAACAGATCCAGTCGATCATGGAGGCGGCCCGCGAGACCAAGTCGCCGGTCATCATACAAGCCAGCCGCGGCGCTCGCGCCTATTCGCAAGACCGGTTTTTGTATCACCTGATGATAGCGGCCACCGAGGTTTATCCGGAGATACCGACCGTGCTGCACCTGGACCACGGCAACAGTCCGGAAACCTGTTTCAGCGCCATCGAAATGGGCTTCACCAGCGTGATGATGGATGGCTCGCTGATGCCGGACGGGAAGACGCCCTCGACCTTCGAATACAACGTGGAGGCCACACGCAAGGTGGTGGAAGCGGCGCATGCCAAGGGAGTGACGGTGGAAGGCGAAATCGGCTGCCTGGGCGGCATTGAAGACGGCCACGGAACCGGCCTGGACGGGCTGAGCCACCTCACAGATCCCGGGCAGGCGGTGGAATTCGTCAAAGCCACTGGTCTGGACGCGCTGGCGATTGCCATCGGCACCAGCCACGGCGCTTACAAGTTCAGCAGCAAGCCGACCGGCGAGACGCTGAAAATGGCGCGGCTGATCGAGATCCACAAGCGGCTGCCCGATGTCCACCTGGTGATGCACGGCTCTTCCAGCGTGCCCAAGGATCTGCAGGACATCATCAATCAGTACGGCGGCAAACTGAAGCCCACCTGGGGCGTGCCGGTGGAGGAAATCCAGCTCGGCATCAAGAACGGTGTGCGCAAGATCAACGTCGACACCGACAACCGGCTGGCGATCACCGGCGCGATCCGCAAGGTGTTCGCCGAGAAGCCGGAAGAATTCGATCCGCGCAGCTACCTGAAGCCGGCGCGCGAGGCGATGAAGAAGGTCGTCGCGCTGCGCATGACCCAGTTCGGCCAGGCAGGCCACGCCAATGACTACAAGCCGATCAGCCTGGAAACCATGGCCAATCGCTACGCCGCCCAGCCGGTGGCAGTCTAAACGCCAGGTGAGGTAGGACAGGCGATCGTTTTTGGTCGCCTGTCACAGGGTTGTGGTAGCGAGTTGTGACAAGGCCGAGAAATCTCGCGGCGTCTCCCGAGAAATCCCAACAAGACACCGGCGACAAGACCGCCGGCGCTACAGGCAGTCGTGACAGATCCACGAAAGGCGATGGTCTGTCCTACCTGTTTGTAGCGGGTGCAGTACTCAAGCGGGCACAGAAAGTGAGAGCCTCGCTCGCCTGAGCGCACTAACACGAGCGTCAAATGAATACGCTCGGATTCGAACTCCGCCGTTTGCTCAGGCTGGGTATCGGCGCGGCTATTGGCGTTGCGCTTTGCGGCAGCCTTTGGGCGCAGGGCCCCTTCTACACCTCAGCCAGTATCGTGAACGCCTCCGATTACTCGCCCGGGCCGTTCGCGCCGAGTTCCGTCCTCTCGCTGTTCGGCACCAACCTCGCCTGGACGACCGAGGCGATGCCCGCCGAGGACCTCGCCGCCGGCAGCCTGCCGGATGAGTTGGCGTCGGTGCGGGTCTACGTGGATATTGAGCCCGTGCCGCTGCTCTATGTCTCTCCCACGCAGATCAATTTCCTGGTGCCCTCCGACCAGATCCCCGGCGATGTCACGGTGACCGTGGTACGACAAGGCGTATATGGCCCGCCCGTGGCCATCACGCTGGTGGACGCCGCGCCCGCCTTGTTCCTGATGGCCGGCGGCTACGCCCTGGCGCAAGACTGGAACACCGGCTACACGCTGATGACGGCGGATGTGCCGGCGCATGCGGGCGACATTGCCATTCTCTATGCCACGGGTCTCGGCCACACGAGCCCGCCGTGGGCCTCCGGAGTGGTGGCGCAATCGGCCTCGCTCATCACCTCCATGGCCAGCTTCCAATTGCTGTTGAACGGCGCTGCCATCGATCCGTGCCTGGTTCTTTACGCGGGCGTGACCCCCGGATTCTCCGGCCTGTACCAGATCAATTTTACGATTCCGGCAGGTGTTGGCACGAACCCCGAAATCCGCGTGCAGGTCGGAAACCAGGTTAGTATTACGGCCATCCAGCTGCCGGTGCAGTAGACGAAGAAACAGCAGAAAACCAGGAAAAGCCGAGACGACTCTCGGCTCAGCAGGCTCGACAGCCTGCGCCGCGGACCGGGATGGCTGTGTAGAGGCTACGCCGGCGTCAGGCCAAGGCCGGGGCGGTCGGGCAGAATCAGCTTGCCTTTTTCCACCAGGACGCCGTGGAACGGGTCGTTGGCGATCAGCAGGTTGCCGTCGAGATCGGCATAATCGACCAGCGGCGACAGGTGCGCGGCGGCAGTCACGGAGACCGAACTCGACACCATGCAGCCCAGCATGGTCTTCATGCCCAGCGCTTTGGCGACGGCGATCATGCGCCAGGCCTCCAGCAAGCCGCCGCTCTTGTCCAGCTTGATGTTGACGCCATCGAACGCGTCTTTGAGCCTGGGGATATCGGAAGCGCGCCGGCAGGCTTCGTCGGCGATAATCGGGATGTGCACACGCGCGCGCACCCAGCGGGTTTCCTCTACCATTTCTGCGGGCATCGGCTGCTCGATGAACTCGACACCCTGCTTTTCCAGCCAGTTGATCTTACGCACCGCCTCTTCCTTGTCTTTCCAGCCTTCGTTGGCGTCCACGCGGAGCGGTTTGGAGGTCACGCTGCGCACCGCTTCGATGGTTGGCTCGTCGGTGGCCAGGCCGACCTTCACCTTCAGTACTGGATACTCCGCGGCCTCGCGGGTTTTCTGCCGGGTGATTTCGGGCGTGTCGATGCCGATCGAAAACGTGGTCAGCGGCGCATCGGCGCGATCGAGTCCGAAATAGGAATAGAGCGGGATCCCCAGTTTCTGGCCGACCCAATCCATCAGCGCGATATCGATCGCGGCCTTGCCGGCCCATGCGCCTTCCACTCTGGCGAAGACGGAGCTCATGGTTTTGGCGAACTGCATCGGATCCGCAGACAGCAACAGGGTGCGCACGGATTCCACCGCCCGCAGCGCGCCCGCGGCATCCTCATGGTAGCGGACGATGGGCGCGCCCTCGCCGTGGCCGGTAATGCCATCGCGCGTGTAACTCACGTGCAGCGTGTCGCGATACGCGCTCGACGACATAGTGGTGGTCCAGGTATGCCGCAGGTTGAGGCGGACGATTCTGGTTTCGAGCACTGTGCCTCCCGCCGCTGCCGCCAGCCGGCCGAGCGGCCAAGCGGCCGCCGCGCTCCCGACAAAGGTTCTCCGGTTCATTTCACTCTCCTCATCGCCACCAGCAGGCGCGCCCAGTGCGGATCATCCAGGCGGTCGATGCGCACCACGGGCGCCTGGTAGGTGGTGGCGCTGATGAATTGTCCCTCTCCTAGGTACATTCCGGTGTGCGTGATGCGCTGCGGGGAGCCACCGAAGTACAGCAGGTCGCCGGGTTCGAGATCCGTGCGGCTCACCGGTTTGAGGCCGCTCCAGTCGGCTTGCGGCTGGGCATCGCGCGGCAGCATCACGCCGCGGCGGCGCTCCAGCATTTGCACGAAGCCGGAACAATCATAGCCGAAACTCGACGTTCCGCCCCACGTGTACGGCAGGCCGAGAAAGCGCCGGCTCAGCGCCAGCATCTGGGCGGTGCTGAAAGGCGTGGCATCAAACGTCAGATCGCCCGCCTGCACCCAGCCCGGACGGCCGTCCGGCAGCCGCGCCTGGCGCCAGCGCCCCTGCCCCTCCGCGGCCATTTCCAGCCTGGTTTCAAACGGCACGGTCAGCATAGGGGCGTGCGCCGCGACATCCGGCTCGCGATACACGTGCGCGAACAGGCTGGCGACCTCGGCCACCTGCCCCGCAGAGGCGTACGGCGGACCGATCTTCAGAGCGGCCAGCGGCGTCCAGCCGCTGTATTGATCCGCGGTGCGAATCCGAGCCCAGCCCTCGCGCTGTTCCACCAGGGCGACGTTGGCGCCGCAAATGGCCTGCGAAACCACATCCGCGTCTTCCGACGGCTTGGAATACAGGTTCGCTACCGGCCGCTGCACTACCGCATTGGGCGACGCTGCCGCGAAGAACGCCACCGCCAGGCCGATCATAATCACTTTCCAGCGTACCGCAGGCGGCCCGGACGGTCGTTATACTGGATGCTTGTTCACACTAGGTGGACGCACTGCATTGCCCGGCCGGCCGGAGCCAAGACCCGCTTCCGGGCCGGCCCGATTCCTTCTGCGGCATCCCTCCGGACACACGCTATGAAGCTGCGTCACGCGGTTGTGATCGCCATCCTCCTTGCCGGCGTCCTGCTGCGAGCCTGGATTATGAGTCACCTCAACCGCGATCTGGCCGTGTGCAGCGTGGACTTCGGCGCCTTTTATGCGGGCGGGATGCTGGCGGGCAGCCTGGCCATGTATTCTCCCGAGGCGGTGTTCGCCGCCGAAGATCGCGCCATGGGCTGCCACACGCAGAACCTCATCTTCATCAAGCCGCCGTTCTATGGCCTGATGATGATGCCGATGGCGCGGCTGCCGTTCCTGACGGCCCTCTGGCTGGCGCGGATTCTCGGCCTGGCTGCGGTGGGCGTCTTCCTATGGCTCTGGCCCTGCGACCGCCTGGTGGCGGCCGCCGCGTGCGCCTGGTTTCTTCCTGAGGCCACTAACTTCACCATGGGACAGGATGTCGCGCTGGTGCTGGCACTGGCGGCGGGAGCCTGCTACTGCCTGAAGACCGGCCGGCCCGCGCTGGCCGGGGTGCTCTTCGGACTGGGCGCCATCAAGTTTCACCTCTTCGTGCTGCTGCCGCTGCTGGTGCTGCAGCGCAGGATGTGGCGGACCATCGCGGCCGCCGCCGTCACCGTCGCGCTGCTGCTGGCAGCCGCGTTTGTGGCATATGGTCCCGGCTGGGTGAGCACCTACCGAAACGCCTTGCGCGATTCGCGCCTGAACCCGTATTTCCACCACATGGTGAACCTCAACGGCCTGTTTCACGGCAATCCGGTCTGGATCGCCGTCGCAGCCGTGGTGGTGCTGCTCGTGCTCATTCTCAACCGCAAGGCCACGCTCGAGCTTGCCCTGGCTGCGGCGCTCGCGGGCGGAGTTCTGATTACGCCGCACAACACCACCTCCGACGGCCTGCTTATTCTGCCTTTGATTCTGGCGGCCCACCGCTTCCCCGGAGCTCCGGCGCGCGCGCTGGCGATTGTGGCGCTGATCCCGATCCTGCCGGCCGGCTGGCTGCAGATCGCCGTCATTCTGCTGATGCTGGCCGCGCTGCGCACGCTACGCGAAGTGCCCCGGATTCCTGACAGCCAACCCCCTGCCCCTGCGGCCGCCGCCGCGTGAAACTCTCCGCAAAGGATGTCATGATAGTTCCCATGAAAACGGAATCCCTGTTCGCGTTCGTTTTGCTGGTGCTCGCCGCCTGCGCCTCTGCGCAGGTCCAGCCGCCCGCCAAGAAACTGCTGATCATCGGCGAAGTGAAGGGCTTCGAGCACGATTCGGTATCGCACGCCATGGCCACCATGGAAAAGCTAGGCCGCCAAACTGGTTTGTGGGATACCTACATCCGCACGGACGCCGAGCTCATCACCAAGGCGAAGCTCGGCAACAACGCGAAGAACCTGAATTATTTTGACGCCGTCATGTTCTATACCACGGGCGACCTCGGCCTCACCGAGCAGCAGAAGGCCGACCTCCTCTCCTTCGTGCGCGACGATGGCAAGGGCTTTCTGGGCACCCACAGCGCCACCGACACCTATTACAACTGGCCCGAATACGGCGACCTGATTGGCGCCTACTTCAACGAACATCCCTGGACGCAGGTGCACGTCACCATCCGGACCGAAGACAAGACCTTCCCTGCCACCGCGCATTTTCCGGACACGTTCCCCTTCTATGACGAGATCTACCAGTTCAAGGAACCCTACTCGCGCGACAAGCTGCGCGTGCTGATGAGCGTGGACCCGGCGTCGGTGGACCTCACCAACCCGCGCGTGCATCGCACGGATAAGGACTTCGCGGTCACCTGGGTGCACAACTACGGGAAGGGCCGCGTTTTCTATTCCTCACTCGGCCACCGCGATGAAGTCTGGGACATGCCCGACATTCAGAAGATGTGGACCGAAGCGGTGAAGTGGGTGATGGGTATGACCGCGGGCGACGCGACGCCGCGGCCCGCCGCCGCGCACTGACGCCGGCCTTCGCGCCCCGAATCACCGGCCGCTTCAACGATTCGGTCCCAGTTTTCCAAATCACCGGCGGCAAGACCGCCGAAGTTACAACGCTTCTGTTTTTTCTGTAGCGCCGGCGGTCTCTGCCGCCGGTGTCCTGTTGCTTTCGCTGCAGCCGCGCGCCTTAGCGTCGCGTTGCCCGGTGATATGCTGATTCCGTCATGCGCATTTCCTACTTAACGCACGCCGTTTGCCTGTCCGCATTGGTGACGATACTGCCCGCCCAGACCGGCAATTCGACGCTGGGCATTTTCGAAAACCAGCAGGACGTTGGCGCCAATCCAATGCCCGGCGCCGCAGTCTACGATGCCTCCATCGGCGAGTATCGCATCACGGGCGGCGGCGCCAACATCTGGGCCGCGACGGACGCCTTTCACTTCGTCTCCAGCCGTATCAGCGGCGATTTCACGCTCACCGCGGACGTGCGCTTCCTCGGCGCCGGCGCCGTAGAGCACCGGAAGGCCGTCCTGATGGTGCGGCAGGAACTCACGCCCGATTCCGCATACGCCGACATCGCGCTGCACGGAAATGGCCTCACCTCGCTGCAATTTCGTCCGGCGGCCGGCGCCCAGACGCAGGAGATCCGGTCGACACTGACAGCGCCCACCCGCATCCGCATCGAGCGCCGCGGCAACTCGTTCACCGCGTTTGCCGGCAAGCCTGGCGAAGAATTGACAGCCACCGCGCCCCAAGAGGTGGTCATGCCCGCCAATGTCTATGTCGGGCTTGGCGTCTGTTCCCATAACGCCACCGTGCTGGAGACCGCCATCTTCAGCAACGTCAATCTGCAACAAGGGGGATCCGTGCCGCCCGCACAACAGCCGCGCCCGCCCGCTGCGCACTATCGCAGCAAAATCACCGTCTACGACCTTAAGACCGGTTCCACGCGCGTGGTGTACCAGGCTGACCAGGTGATCGAAGCGCCCAACTGGTCGCGCGACGGCAAGTTTCTCCTGATCAATACCACCGGCCACCTGTACCGGCTGCCATTGAGCGGCGCCGGCGAGCCGAAGCCCGAGCAGGTCGACCTGGGTCCGGGCGGCTACCTTTGCAACAATGATCACGACTTGTCGCGCGATGGCAACTGGCTGGCTTTTTCCGCCTCCAGCCCGTCGTCGCGCCAGTCGCAGGTTTACATGGCTAAGGCGGACGGTTCCGGAGTCCGCCTGATGACGCCTGCCGCGCCCAGCTACTTTCACGGATGGTCGCCGGATGGCAAATGGCTGGCGTTCGTGGCCCAGCGCGCGGGTGCATTCCACCTCTACCGCGTCTCGGCGGAAGGAGGCGCCGAACAGCAACTCACCTCCGAGGGCAAGTATGACGACGGCTCCGAGTACAGCCCCGACGGCAAGTGGATTTACTTTAACTCCAACCGTTCCGGCAGCTGGGATGTGTGGCGCATTCCGGCCGATGGAGGCGGCAGCGGCGATGCCAAAGCCGAGCAGGTCACCAGCGACGAATGGGAAGACTGGTTTCCGCATTTTTCGCCGGACGGAAAACACATGCTCGTGTTTTCGTTCCCCAAAGGCACCACCACGCACAACGACCGCATGGATGGCGTGGTTTTGCGGCTGATGCCGGCGCCCGGCAAGAAACTGAAGCCGGCCAAACTGGAGATCCTACTCAAGTTCTACGGCGGCCAGGGCACCATCAACGTGAATTCCTGGTCACCCGACTCGCGGCAGTTCGCCTTTGTCGTGTACGAGCCGCTTCTGGCCGCGGGGTCCGTAAAGCCGTAGGGCGGTTCCGCCGCCGGGCCATGTTCGGGTGCGCATGCCGCGCGAAGTAATGACCCGCTGCGTCCGCCGCATCAACTCATAGTCCCTATAATGACCCCAATGGGCAGCTCTCTCTTACCCGGCGGCGCGGATACTGGTCCCGAACGGCAGGACCCCTACCTCGGGCTCAACTCTGTCAATATCTTCGTCCACGACCAGGACCGCAGCCTGCGCTTTTACCTTGACCAGCTTGGGTTCCGGCTCGCTTTCGATGCGCGTCTGCAAACCGGCGAGCGCTGGGTGGCCGTCTCCCCACCCGACGGCTCCGCGGTACTGGCGCTGATCGCGCCCGAGCCGGGCTCGCGCGAGCACAAGCTGATCGGCCGGCGCACGCACGTCGCTTTTATCACCGAGGACGTACTGGCCAAGTTCCGCGAATGGAGCAGCCGCGGAGTTCGTTTTCGTTCTACTCCACGGCTCAGGCGCGTTGCGTACGAGCACCAGGAACGGCCGCCGCGCATGGCTGGGACCTCCTCACTGCAAGTGGGACAGGCGCCGGTGTGGGGCGGGGTGTTTGCGCGATTCGAGGACGTCGATCACAATTCCTTTGAGCTGGTGAGCTTCGACGAAGTGAGCCGGGCGGTAGAAGCCAGGCGGCGCGCCGCCGCCGAGAAACTGGAATTCGAGCGGCGGGCGGCACAAGAACTGGAAATCGCCAAGCAGGTGCAGGCGCGGCTTTTTCCGCAGAAACTGCCGCTCGTGAAAACCCTGGAATACGCCGGCGTTTGCCTACAAGCCCGCCAGGTGGGCGGCGATTATTACGATTTCCTGGATCTGGGGCGCGGGCGCTTCGGGCTGGTGATCGGGGATATCGCCGGCAAAGGAATCGCCGCCGCTCTGTTGATGGCCAATCTGCAGGCGAACCTGCGCAGCCAGTGCGCGATCGCGCCGGACGATCCGCAGCGGTTCTTGCGGTCCGTCAACCAGCTGTTCTGCGAGAACACAACCGACAGCGCCTACGCCACTCTCTGCTTTGCCGAATACAACGATGAGACGCAGCTCCTGCGCTATTCCAATTGCGGTCATCTCCCGGCGATTCTGCTGCGCAGCGATAGTGCTCTCGACCGGCTCGATTCGACAGCCACCGTCCTCGGCCTTTTCCCGCAGTGGGATTGCTCGATCGGGGAGTACCGGCTCGCGGCGGGCGATACGCTGGTGCTTTACACCGACGGCATCACGGAAGCGTGGGACACAGGAGGCGAAGAGTTCGGCGAACAGCGCCTGGTGGAGGCGCTGCGGCGGCACCGCGAGCTGCCCTCAGAGGCCATGCTGGCGGCCATCGTCGATGAGGTCCAGCGGTTCAGCTCCGGCGAACAGCACGACGACATCACGTTGATCGTTGCCAAGTGCCGGGGAAATGCAGAGGACAGCGGCAAGGATGGATAAAGCTAAATCGCGGTAGCTCAGCTGGGATTCCGGAGTGTGCCCTAGCGTGAAGCTCCGGCCGCGGGGCCCGACTCCCGCGGAGGCCGGAGCTTTCCGACGAGGAGAAGGAAAGACTTCTGAGCCCCGTCAATACTCAGAGACGCAGGCCGGGGAAGTCCGGTTATAGCCAATATTGCCACTGGCCGGCAGCGACCACGTAAATTCCCAGAACCGCATTGGTTACGGCATGCGCCAGCATGCAGTCGCCGAGGGATTTGGTGCGGACCAGCCACCAGTTGTAGATGACTCCGGCAGCCAGGCCAACCTCCCAGTACGGGCCATGCTCGGAAGCAAACAGCACAGCAACCAGCCAGAACGAGCTGGCCCGGTATGCCCCCAGCGGCACGCGCTGCCAGTCTCTCTCCATCAGCCAGCGCATCAGCCATCCACGCCAGAACAATTCCTCGATTACGGGAACCACCGACGCCGAACCGGCGATGCGCAGCACCAGGAATCCGAAGCTGCGCTGCAGCCCGCCTGGCAGTGATCCTACCGCAACACCCGAAATGGCGTTTTCAAAAAGCCAAATGATGGCGGTAGTGGAAGAGAAGATCGGGCGCTACCCAGACCGCGAACACCACTAACCCCACGCCGATGCTGGCCACGGGCAGGGCGAAGTGAACTTTGAGGATCGGGCGTGAAAACGCCGCCAGAGTCGCGGTCAGCCTGAGGGGATATGACCATAACGGACTGAGACCCAGCAGGTGCTCCAGTGCCAGAAGGGTTACGTAGACCAGGAAGGGCGCGGCGTAAGCCGCGGTGGCGCGGCCTTGTGTGTCGGGCACCGGCTGCATCTTACCCAGGACCCTCCCATTCTAGTCGGCTGTTTGGCCGGAAGAGTTCGGGGTGGCGTAAAGATAGTTCCAGCCGGTCCTGCAACTGGTCTGGATTCGTGCCGCCGCTAGCGGCGGCGGCCACCCGGCGAAGCGGGGGGGCGAGCGTTGACCACCGGAACTAGCGTGTTGCGCTCCTCAATCTCAGAGGGGCGCGCCGTACGCGCCACCAGTTCCTGGTTCAGTGTGGCAACGAACTCCTGGATTTGAGCGTGCATTTGCCCCATCTTCTCGCGCATGTTGAGAATGATCTCGACACCCGCCAGGTTGACGCCCAGGTCGCGCGTCAGGTGGAGGATCACCTCCAGGCGCTCCAGGTCTTCGCCGGTGTAGAGGCGCGTGTTCCCTTCGCTGCGCGACGGCTTGAGCAGGCCTTCACGCTCATACAGCCGGAGCGTCTGCGGATGGATGGTGTATTGTTCGGCCACCGCGGAGATCATGTAAGCCGCTTTGGATTTCTTCGCCATGGCTGCTAGACCTTACTCCAGATCGCGGCGCGGGGGTCCTCGTCGTGATGCAGGTCGCGCAACTGGCCGAGCAGCTCGCGGGTGCGTTCATCGCGCGGGTCCAGCGCCTCCACCGTCACTTCCACAATCTGGTCGCCGCGCTCACCGGAACGCGACCCCTGCACGCCTTTTTCCCGCAGGCGGAAACGCTGCCCGTTCTTGGTGCCGTGCGGAATCTTCAGCAGCGTGCGGCCATCGATGGTGGGCACCTCGATTTTGGCGCCGAGCGCAGCTTCCCAGACGGCCACCGGGACCTTGATCTCAATGTTGTCGCCGTCGCGGTGAAAAAAGGGGTGTTCCTCCACCTTGGTGGTGATGTACAGATCGCCCGGAGCCGCGCCCCGCGTGCCGGCATTCCCCTTGCCTGGAACGCGCAGGCGGGAGCCGTTGCGCGCCCCCGGTGGAATGCGAACGTCCACCAATTCCGTGCGCGTCACGCGGCCATCCCCGCCGCACGTGGGGCAGGAGTTGCGCAAGCGCCCGGTGCCGTTGCAGCGCGGGCAGGTGAGGTTGAAGCGCATGGCGCCGGCCATCTGGCTCACGTTGCCGGTTCCCTTGCACTGCGGGCAACTCACTTCGCCGGCGCCGGTTGAGCCGGATCCGTGGCAGGTGCCGCAGATGTCATACCGGGTGATGCTGAGCCGCGCCTGCGTCCCCTTGATGGCCTGCCAGAAGTCGATGTCCATCACATATTCGAGGTCGCCGCCCTTTTCTGCATCCGGTTCGTGTGCAGGTCCATGGCCTGAGAAGAACTGAGAAAAGATATCGCGAAAGCCGCCGCCGGGATCGCTACGCCGTCCGCCGGCCCCCGAGCCAGGGCCTGCCCCTTGCGCGAAATCGGAGAAATCGAAGCCGGAGAAATCCATGTTCGGCGTCGGGCCCCCTCCGGGCGTTCCACCTGAACCGCCGGGCGCGAAGCCGCTCTCCGAATAGAAACCGTACTGGTCATACATCTGCCGCTTCTTGGGGTCGCCCAGCACGTCGTAGGCTTCCTGAACGTTCTTAAAACGGTCCTCGGCCGCCTTATCGCCCGGGTTCAGATCCGGATGATGTTTGCGCGCCAGCTTGCGGTACGCCTTGCGGATCTCGTCTACCGAGGCCGTTCGAGGTATGCCCAGCGTTTCGTAATATTCGTGTTTGGGAGGGGACATAAACCAGATGTTCGGGCCGGGTACGCCCCGGCCCGCTTCGTGCGATCCGTCCGGACGCACCCAATCCGACTGGGAACCGCCCGGCCCCGCGACCGTTTACTTCTTATCGTCGACGTCGACGAATTCGGCGTCCACTACGTTGTCTTTGCCGTCTTTCTTGTCGTCCGGTCCGCCGCCTGGCGCTGCGCCATCGCCGGCCGGAGCCGCCCCGGCGCCCGGCTGCGACGATGCCTTATACATCGCTTCCGCCAGCTTGTGGCTGGCCGTGGTCAGCCGGTCGACCGCCGCGTTGATCTTGTCGGAATCGTTATCGGCCATCGCCTTCTTGGTCTCTTCGAGAGAGGCCTCGATTTCCTTCGCTTCGGCGTCGCCGATCTTGGAACGGTGGTCCTTGAGCGTCTTCTCGACGTTGTACACCATGGCGTCCGCCCGGTTGCGCGCCTCGATCGTGTCGCGCAGCTTGCGGTCGTCTGCCGCGTGCGATTCGGCGTCCCGCGCCATCTTGTCGACCTCGTCCTTGGCCAGGCCGGAAGACGAAGTAATGGTGATCTTCTGCTCGTTGTTGGTGGCCCGGTCCTTGGCGGTGACGTTCAGGATGCCATTGGCGTCGATATCGAAAGTCACCTCAATCTGCGGCACGCCGCGCGGCGCCGGGGGAAGGTTGCCGAGCTGGAACACGCCCAGCAGCCGGTTGTCCCGCGCCATCGTGCGCTCGCCCTGGTAGACCTTGATCTCCACCGAGGACTGGCTGTCGCTCGCCGTCGAGAACACGTCGGTCTTGCGCGTCGGAATGGTGGTGTTGCGGTCGATCAGCTTGGTGAACACGCCGCCCATGGTTTCGATGCCGAGGGAAAGCGGTGTCACATCGAGCAGCAGCACGTCTTTGACTTCACCCGCCAGCACGCCGCCCTGCACCGCTGCGCCTACCGCAACCACTTCGTCCGGGTTGACGCCCTTGTGCGGCTCCCTGCCAAACAGGTCGCGCACCAGTTGCTGGATGCGCGGCATGCGCGTCTGGCCGCCCACCATCACTACTTCGTTGATCTGTGACGGGGTAACGCCGGCATCGGCCAGCGCCTGCTTGCACGGCCCGGCCGAGCGCTGCACAATGTCTTCCACCATCTGCTCGAAACGCGCCCGCGTCAGTTTCATCTGCAGGTGTTTCGGGCCCGACGCATCGGCCGTGATGAACGGCAGGTTGATTTCGCTTTCGAGCAGCGTCGACAGCTCCATCTTGGCTTTCTCCGCCGCTTCTTTGAGGCGCTGCAAAGCCATCTGGTCGCGCGAAAGATCGATCCCGTTCTCCTTCTTAAACTCGGCCACGATCCAGTCGATGATGCGCTGATCGATGTTGTCGCCGCCCAGGTGAGTGTCGCCGTTGGTCGACTTCACTTCCACCACGCCCTCGCCCACTTCCAGGATCGAGATATCGAACGTGCCGCCGCCGAAATCGTAAACCGCGATGGTTTCGTTCTTCTTCTTGTCCAGCCCGTAGGCCAGCGCCGCAGCCGTCGGCTCATTGATGATGCGCATCACTTCCAGGCCGGCAATCTTGCCAGCGTCCTTGGTGGCCTGCCGCTGCGCGTCGTTGAAGTATGCCGGCACCGTGATCACGGCCTGCGTGACCTTCTCTCCCAGGTACGATTCGGCCGCCTCCTTCAGCTTGGTCAGGATCATCGCCGAGATTTCCGGCGGTGAATATTTCTTCCCGCTGATGTCCACTCTGGCGTCGCCGTTGTCGCCGCGCACCACTTTGTAAGGGACCATCTTCATTTCTTCGCTGACTTCGTCCGAGCGGCGTCCCATGAACCGCTTGATGGAGAAGATCGTGTTCTCCGGATTGGTGATCGCCTGGCGCTTGGCCACCTGGCCCACCAGCCGCTCACCGCTCTTGGTGAATGCCACCACCGAAGGTGTCGTGCGAGCCCCTTCCTGATTGGCGATCACCGTCGGCTGGCCGGCTTCGATCACCGCCACCACCGAGTTGGTCGTTCCCAAGTCAATTCCTATGATTTTGCCCATACCTCTGCTAAGCCTCCCTCGCTTCTGTCAAATTCCTGGATTGAACAATCTTGAACAATTGCGTTTGGCCGCCAACGGCGAGCCGTCTTAGTCCAAACCCATTATCAAACCTTAGCGCGATATTGTCAAGTTTTATTTGAGTGTGTAGCGCTCAAGTACCCAAGCCAGTCCTGACCCGGTCCAGAAGTGCCTCCAGCAGTGCGGGGTGCCCGTCCAAAGGCGCGGCCGCACGGATCCTGGCAGATCCGAAAGTTGTCTCTATGTGTTTGATAATATTAGGTAAATCACGCTCAAGATGGATGCCAAGGGTGAGGAAATACGGAACCACCAGGATGTCGTGCACACCCCTCGATACCAGAGCCTTAACGGCGCCTTCCAGACTTGGTTCGCCCAACTCCAGGAACGCAGTTTCTACGATTTCCAACGGCCGGGCGGCGGCGAGCTGCCGGGCAACGGCGCGCACGGCCTCATTCGCCGGCTCCAGCCGGGAACCGTGGGCGAAGACGATGATTCCGGTGGTCAAGTTCCGTGGATGTACGCCTTCATATGATGCAGTTCTTCGGTCTTTTGCGCCAGTTCATGATGCATCACGTCGCGCATCGACAGGAACCCGGCCAGCATCCCGCCACGCATCACCGGCAGGTGACGGCAGCCGTGCCTCTCCATGGACTCCATGGCCTGCTCCAAGGTGGCGGATTCCTCAATGGTTGCCAGGCTGGTGGTCATGACCCGCTGCACCGGGGTCATTTCGGGATCGCGGCCTTCCAGCACGACGCGCCGCATCAGATCGCGCTCGCTGAAGACGCCGCGCAACTGGCCGCCGCCCATTACGACAATCGCGCCGACACCCAATTCGGCCATGCGCCGCGCCACGGTGGCCACCGAGTCGCCTTCTTCCACGTGGAAGAGATCGCGATGCTGCAGAATGTCACGCACCAGGGACATTGCTACACCCCTCCCGGAGTTGGGGATGAGCATATCATAAACCTCCGCAGATTTATATCGAAAACTGCCCTGTCTTTACGCGATCCCGCATGCCGGCTATCGCTTCTTGCCCTGGCTTTTCGCCTTCGTTTTCAACACAATCGGCGTGCCCTTAAAGCCAAAACTTCGCCGCAGCTGGTTGATCAGGAAGCGCTCATGGGAGAAATGGAGCTGGCCGCCTTTGCCGCCGGTGAAGATGACGAACGAGGGCGGGCGGATAGAGGACTGGGTGGCGTACAGGATCTTGCGTTCCTCGAAGCGCAACTGTTCCACCCAGCGGTTCAGCTCGCCGGTGGGGATGCGCCGCGATGCCGCCTCATATACCTCGCGGATCAGCGGGAACAGCGCCTGGACGCCGGCGCCTGTCTTGGCGGAAATGAATTTGACGGGCGCGTAGTCGAGAAACTTGAACATGTCGCGAATGTCGCGCTCGAACTCGTTCTTGGAACTGTTTCTCAGCTCGTCCCACTTATTCACGCAGATGATGAGCGCGCGGCCGCCTTCGTGGGCATAGCCGGCGATGGTGGCATCGTTGGTGGACACGCCTTCCACGGCGTCCAGCACTAGCAGCACCACGTGGGCCATGCGGATATTGCGCCGCGCCATCACCACGCTCATCTTTTCGGCCATCTCGGTGGTCTTACCCTTGCGCCGTATGCCGGCGGTGTCGACGAAAACGTACTCCACGCCGCCGCGCTCCACGGCCTCATTGACGGCGTCGCGCGTGGTGCCGGCGACGGGGGAGACGATGGCGCGGTCCTGTCCGGTGAGCGTATTCAGAAGCGTCGACTTGCCGACGTTGGGACGCCCGATGATGGCGACCTTGATGGACTGGGCCTCCGCATTCGGCTCTGCCTCGCCGGCGGTGAACCCCTCCGTCACATGATCGAGCAGCGCATCCACGCCAGTGGCGTGCTCCGCGGAGACCGGATACACATCGGCGATGCCGAGCTCGTAAAACGCGTTCACCAGATCTTCGTGCGACGCAGTATCGGCTTTGTTCACGGCCAGTGTTAGCGGCCGTCCCAGCCGCATCAACATGCGTGCCAGATCGCGGTCCGCGCCGGTGATTTCCGCGCGGCCGTCGACTACCAGAATGATCTGCGCTGCCTCTTCCAGCACCAACTGCGCCTGGCGCAGGATCTGGCTCGGGATGTACTCCTGGTCATCCACCACGATGCCGCCGGTATCGACCAGTTCGAACCGGCGCCCGCGGTGTTCGGCCTGCCCGTGCATGCGGTCGCGCGTAATCCCAGGTTCGTCGCCCACGATGGCGCGGCGCTGGCCGGTGATGCGGTTGAAGAGGGTCGATTTGCCTACGTTCGG
>CAZZHN010000065.1:0-20813 GCA_964654065.1 uncultured Solibacteraceae bacterium | reverse complement strand
GCCCGCGCGAATCGAGCATGAATTTGGCGAGATCGAGATAGCGCCGGTCGCCGGTGATGCGGCACAGCTTGACCAGGCCCATTTCGATCACCGGGTGGCCGGGCCATATTTCCCGTTTGCCGGGGCCGAAGGTGGCGACGAGCAGGTTGGCGCTGCGCACGGCGACGTCGAGCATGACGCGCTTGCCGGTGGCCTGGTAGTAGGCGACGGCGGCTTCGTAAAAGTGGCCGAGATCGTAGAGCTCGTGGCTGCCGACACCCTCGAGAATCCAGCGCTCGTTGCCTGACCACGGATGCGGATGCAGCGGATCGATGGTGCGCGCGGTATAGAGGTAGCCGTCCGGCTCCTGCGCGGCGGCGATTTTGGCGATGAGATCGTCGCAGTAGGCTTCCAGTTTGGGGTCGGGATGAACGCTCAGCGTGTAGGCGGCGCCTTCGATCACCTTGTAGAGGTCGGAATCGTCGAACGGATACCGGGGATAGTGGTGATTCTCGAAGGGCTCGTGGCGCAGCGACTGGGCGGCGCGCACGAAGTTGCCCACGGTGCCGGTTTCCTCTTCCTTCTGGAACGCAAACGGGATGGTGACGGTGCGATTGATCTCGATGCGCGGCGCCCAGAAAGTGTCGTTCAGGTGGACGTCGGTAAAAGGCACAGGCTTGACGGGATAGTCCTGCTGCGCCGAGGCGGAGATTACACAGGCCAGAAGGCAGGCAAACGAGGCGGCAACGGCGTTCATGGCAGCTAATGTTATAGCACCCGTCCAATGAGAGATGATGCGGGCGGAGCCGCGCGTCCTGCCCAAGCTACTCTGTGTTGAGGAAAAGAATCACCGCGGTGCCGCGGATCACCAGATTGGCCGGAGCTTTCCTGGCGTCTTCGCCTTTACGCGCTTCGACGCGGCCGTAGACCACGGCCCAGCGGTCATAGCCTGGCGTGCCGAAGGGGAACTTGGCGAGCGCGGTGCGGCGTCCGATGCCGGTCAGCTTCAGCCGCACGAGGGCAGCGTCAAATTCAAACCGTTCGGGCGGGCGCGGGCCTTCCTTTTCGTCCTCAACGATCCAAAGTTGCGGCGGGTCGGCAGAGCCGGGCTCGCAGACCTGCTCGCTCACCCATCGGCCGATGGGACGGAAACTGTAGCGTCCGACGATGGCGGCGGTTTTGCTTTCCCACGCTGCCAGGTCGTGCAGCACCTCGCAAACGCCCACCGGCGCTAGTTGAGGATCGGCGGCGCGCGCGGCAGCGCAGGCTGCCACAGAGCACGCCAGGACGCGAACGAGAATCCCAACCCGGACCAGAACCCGAAGCACAGTCTGAACTAAGCATAAACGTTGCGGCCCGGTCCAGGGTTACAGTGGTTTCACGGCCTGGCGCGAGCGATTCGGACCGGCCCTTGCGCCATCACGCGGATTTGCAGGGGTTTGGAGATGAGTTCCAAAATCTTCCATGGTTCTGCGGTGGTAACCCGCGGCGGCGCGGGCGCATCTTAAGTTAACAAAGAGAGAAGGCTTATGAACCTGTCCAGGCGGAGTTTGCTTTCCGCTTTCACTGTCATTCCGGCTGCGACCTGGCTGCGAGGCCAGCAGGCGCCGCCGCCGCCGAGCGCAGCGCCGGCTCCGGCCGGCCCGCAGACGCCACCCCCGGCCCAGGGCGCGGCTCCGGCGCCCGGCCAGCCGCCGCCCACATACACGGCGGAAGTCAAGGTAGTGAACATCTTCGCCACCGTGCGGGACAAGAAGGGCCAGATCGTCAAGGATTTGAACAAGGAAGACTTCGTGCTGGACGAAGAGGGCCGGCCGCAGGTGATTCGCTACTTCGCCAGAGAAACCGACCTGCCGCTGACGCTCGGGCTGCTGGTGGACACCAGCGGCAGCCAGCGCAACGTGCTAAGCGACGAGCGCAGCGCCAGCCAGCGCTTCCTGACCCAGGTGCTGCGGGAAGACCGCGACCTGGCGTTTGTGATTCATTTCGATAAGGAAGTGGAGCTGCTCGAGGACTTGACGCCGTCCCGGGAGAAGCTGCAGAAGGCGCTGGACGAACTGCAGGTGAATGAGCCGCAGTTGCAGCGTCAGCACGGCGGCGGATATCCGCCCGACGACACCAGTTCGGGAGGCAGCCGGCACGGCGGAGGCACGCATCTTTATGACGCTGTGCTGCTGGCCTCCGATGAGGTGATGCGCAAACAGAAAGGCCGCAAGGCCCTGGTGTTGCTGACCGATGGCGTAGACCGCGGAAGCAAGAGCACGCTCTTCGAAGCAATTTCCGCCGCGCAGCGCGCCGATACCCTGGTGTACTCGATTCTATTTGCGGATCCCAACGCGTTCGGCAACAACGGCTTTGGCCCCGGCATGGGAAGACGGCGCGGAGGGATGGGATATCCGGGGGGCGGGTACCCAGGCGGCGGCTATCCCGGCGGCGGTGGCGGCTACCCCAACGGCGGCGGGAATCGCGGGGACGGCAAGAAGGTGCTGGAGCAGATCGCGCGCGAAACCGGCGGACGATTCATCGAGGTTTCCCACCACCTGCCGATCGACAAAGTGTTCGCCGAGATCGAAGAGGATCTCCGCAGCCAGTACAGCATTGGTTACACGTCTGACCAGACGGGCGACATCGCGGCGTACCGGCACATCCACCTGACCACGAAAAAGAAGGACCTGGTGGTGCAATCCAGGGAAGGCTACTACGCTTCCTGAAATTCCGCTGCGCACGCTGACCGCGTCGCCGTGCACTGCTAAACCGGGCCTGGCATGCGCGGCCCCAACGGGCCGCCGGTCCTTGTAAGGGCTGCGACAGCGCGTTGAAGGCCGCCTGGTCTGGGCGCCTTGAGGCGTGGTCCTGCATGCCGGGCGTGGGATATCATGGACCCAATCGCACGGAGCCGACATGCAACTGTGGTTACGGGATTTCCGTTATGCGCTGCGCATGCTGGGCAAGAACCCCGGCCTGACGGCCGTCATCGTCCTGTCCCTGGCGGTCGGCATCGGCGCCAACAGCGCCATCTACAGCGTGGTGGACGCGTTACTGCTTCGTCCTCTGCCGTACCCGCAGCCGGAACGGCTGGCCAACATCTGGCTGCATTCCCCCGGCATCGGCATCTTCCGCGACTGGCCCTCGCCCGGGCAGTACATCGACATCCAGAACGAGAATCATTCTTTCGCGGAGATGGCGATTGCACGGCTCGGCCAGATGACGCTCACCGGCCGCGAGCAGCCGGAGCGAGTCGACGGAATGCGGGCCTCCTCCACGCTGCTGCACATGCTCGGCGCCAGGCCGCTGCTGGGGCGGTCGCTCCTGCCTGAGGAGGATAAGCCAGGCAAGCCTGCGGTGGCCGTCCTCAGCTACCGAACCTGGGCGCGGCTGTTCAACTCCGATGCGGCGATTGTGGGCAAGGGCATCACCCTCAACGGAACACAGTACACCGTGGCCGGCGTGCTGCGTCCGGAGTTCCGGCTCAACTCCGAGGTAATGCCTTCCGAGGGGCCGATGGACAAGGCGGATGTATTCCTGCCGCTGCCGTTGGGGGCCGACGCCGTGAACCGGCGCGGCGACGAGAACTACAACGTCATGGTGCGGCTGAGGCCCGGTGTGTCGGTTGCAAAGGCGCAGGCGGATATCGATATCATCGCGGACCGAGTCCGGCAGAAGGACAAGCGCGATCGCACGTTCGGCATGACCGTAGTCGGGCTGCAGGAGCAGGTGGTGGGCGACGTGCGCCGCGCGCTTCTGGTCTTGCTCGGGTCGGTGGCGCTGGTGCTGCTGATTGCCTGCGCCAACGTGGCCAATCTGCTGCTGACGCGCGCTGTGGCGCGCCAGAAAGAAGTAGCCATTCGCACCGCTTTAGGCGCTGGCTGGCAGCGGCTGGTGCGGCAGTTGCTCACCGAGAGCCTGTTGCTGGCAGTAATGGGCGGCGCGGCTGGGCTGGTGATTGCCGGGGTGACCTTGTACGCCGTGCCCACACTCAACCCGGGAAATATCCCGCGGCTGGAAGATATCGGAATCAGCGGCGCGGTTTTGGCCTTCACATTTGGAGTGTCGCTGGCGACGGGCGTGCTGTTCGGCATTGCGCCAGCGTGGCGGGCCATGAAGGTGGACCTGATCACGTCCCTCAAGTCAGGTGGGCGCAGTGGGCAGACCGATGGCGGCCTGCGCCTGGCGCGAAACCGCCTGCGCTCGCTGCTGGTGGTTTGTGAGCTGGCGCTTTCGCTGATGCTGCTGATCGGGGCCGGCCTGTTGATTCGCAGCTTCGCGCGCCTGCAAGATGTCCCACCGGGCTTCAACCCGGAGCACGTGCTTTCCATGCGGGTTACACCGGTTGGCCCGAAGTACCGGGAGGACAAGGCGGTCGTCCAGTTTTTCCAGGCCATCGGAGACCGCGTCTCGCACCTTCCGGGTGTGAAGACCGAGGGTCTCGTTTCCGCGCTGCCGCTGACCGGAGAAGTGGGATGGGGACAGATCAGCGTGGAGGGTTACACGCCGCCGCCGGGGCAGGAGCTGCAGGTAGATCTGCGCGTCGCGAGCACCGATTACTTTCGCGCCCTGGAGATCCCGCTGCGGAAGGGCCGGTTTTTCGACGAGCATGACGACAGCGCCGGCCAGCAGGTGGCCGTCATCGACGAAAAGTTCGCCCGCCGCTTCTGGCCCCATGACAACCCGATCGGAAAGCACCTGTGGTTCGATCCCAAGAAACCGATGACGATTGTCGGTGTAGTGGGAGTGGTGAAGCATTACGGTCTGGCGAGCGAAGGCAAGATCGTAGTCTATTTTCCTCACCAGCAGCAGCCGGATAATGGAATGTATCTGGTGGTCCGCACGTCGTCAGATGCGGCCGCGCTGTCGGGCGCGGTGGTCCGCGAAATTCACGCCGTCGACCCCAGCGTTGCCGTCTATGAAATCCGCACCATGCAGGACCGGCTCTACGGTTCGCTGGCCCGCCAGCGCTTCTCCGCCACCATGCTGAGTGCGTTCGCGGCGTTCGCCCTACTGCTGGCGGCGGTCGGCACCTATGGCGTCATGTCCTACCTGGTCTCGCAAAGCACGCACGACATCGGTTTGAGAGTCGCGCTGGGCGCGCAACCGGGCAACATCATCGGTCTGGTGGTCCGCCAAGGGATGGGACTGGCGGCGCTTGGCATCGGAGCGGGCCTGATCGGTGCCTTGGCGCTCACCCGGCTCATGGCCAGCTTGTTGTTCGATATCACCGCAACCGACGCCGTCACCTTCAGCGCCGTGGCCGTGATTTTGGCTGCGACCGCATTTGCCGCCACTGTGATTCCGGCGCGCCGCGCCACGGGGGTAGATCCGATCGTCGCGCTGCGGGAGGAATAACCGGAGGCGCCGGCCCTTTACTGCGGGCGGCGCAGCAGGCGGTCGGCATCGGCGTAGACGCGAACGTAATCGACCACCAGGCGCTGCGGGAATTCCGTGGTGGTGTCTGGCGGGCCGGGCCAGTCACCGCCGACTGCGAGATTGAGGAGCAGATAGAACGGATGGTTGTACACCCAGGTGGCGCCGGCGGGCAGGCGAGACGGCGTGACATGGAAATAGGGCTCGCCGTCCAGCAGGAACTGGATGTTGTCTTCCTCCCAGATCACGGCGAAGACGTGGAAGTCATCGGCGACGCGGCGGCCAGTGGGGAGAGTCACGGTGATGCCTATACCGTGCGTGCCGGAGTAGCCCGGGCCGTGCACGGTGCCGTGGATGCTGAACGGCTCCTTGCCGATGTTCTCCATGATGTCGATCTCGCCGCAGGCGGGCCAGCCTTTTTCCGGAAAGTCGGCGCCCATCATCCAGAACGCGGGCCACATTCCCTGGCCGTAGGGAATCTGCATACGGGCTTCAATTCTGCCGTACAGCACGCTGAACAGGCCCTGCGTCTTGAGGCGGGCTGAGGTATAAACGCCGTTTGGCTTCGCCTGGGCAAGGATCACCAGGTGGCCCTGACCATCGAGCATGGCGTTTTCACCCAGCTTGGTGTACTGCTCCATCTCATGGTTGCCCCAGCCCTTGGTGCCGGTTTCGGGCGCCCACAGGGTGGCGTCCGGCGGCGCGCCGGCCGGCCCGTCGAACTCATCGTGCCAGACCAGGCGCCACTTTTCCTGCGCCGCCAGGGGCGCTGCCGCCAGCGCAACCAGGGCCAAAAGGCCGGAAAACCGCATAACTCATTATGCCTTGCCGGCGAATCAAGCCGGCCGAGTTTGTCGATAATTGGAGAGAGCCATTCTTATGCTGATCCTGTGTGTGCACGTGCATGTGAAGCCGGAAGCGGCGCAAGCCTTTCGGGAAGCCACTCTGGGAAATGCCCGCAACAGCCGGCTGGAGCCGGGCGTGGCGCGGTTCGACGTGATCGAGCAGGCCGACGATCCGACGCGTTTCCTGCTGTATGAAGTGTATAAGGACGCGGCTGCGCAGGCGGCGCACAAGGAGACGGCGCACTACCAGGTCTGGGCCGCGAAGACGGCCGACATGTTTGCCGAGCCGCGCACGCGGCAGTTGTACCGCGCGATCAGTCCGGCCGACGGTGAATGGTAGAGGGAACCTGGTAGAGGTTATGGCCTTCGAATTCGCGACGGCGGGGCGGATTGTTTTTGGCGAAGGAGCCTCGAGCCAGGCGGCTCCGGCGGCAGCGGCCATGGGCCGGCGGGTGCTGCTGGTCACCGGGAGCGCGAGCCGCGCGCCGGCGCTGGCGCGCGAACTCGAAGCGGCCGGTCTCACTGTGGTGCCGTTTCGCGTTTCGGGCGAGCCGGCGATCGATACCGTTGCAGCCGGGACCGCTTTGGCCCGCGGCGAGAATTGCGACGTCGTGATTGCTTCCGGCGGCGGCAGCGCCATCGACGCCGGCAAGGCGCTGGCAGCGATGCTAACCAATCCGGGCGAGCCTCTGGACTACCTTGAGGTGGTGGGGCGCGGGCAGCCTTTGCGACAGCCGTCAGCGCCGTTCATCGCCATCCCCACCACTGCCGGCACCGGCTCGGAAGTCACGCGCAATGCCGTGCTGGCTGCTCCCGAACGTGGCGTGAAAGCCAGCCTGCGCAGCCCGCACCTGCTGCCGCGGCTGGCGGTGGTGGATCCGCAACTGACGCTGGATTTGCCGCCGGCGCTGACCGCATCGACCGGGCTCGATGCCCTGACGCAACTGATCGAGCCTTATGTTTCGGTACGCGCCAACGCGATGACGGATCTGTACACGGTGGAAGGCCTGCGCATGGCCGCCGATGCGCTACCGCGGGCGTGGGCAAACGGCGGGGACGAGGAAGCGCGCCGCGGCATGTGCTGGGCCAGCCTGCTCGGCGGACTGTCGCTGGCCAACGCGGGTCTGGGCGCGGTGCACGGTTTCGCGTCGCCGGTGGGCGGCATGTTTCTCGCGCCTCATGGCGCCGTCTGCGCGGCGCTGCTGGCGCCGGCGATGGCCATCAACTTGGAGGCCCTGCGGCGGCGCGCGCCGGAGAACCGGGCGCTCAGCCGGTACGACGAAGTGGCGCGATTGCTCACCGGGCGGCCGCACGCGGAGGCGGCCGACGGCATCGAATGGGTCGCAGCGTTGTGCCGTCGCTTCGGAATTCCGCCGCTTGGGGCTTACGGAGTGAAGGCAGCCGACATTCCGGTTCTGGCCGCCCGCGCCGCCGAGGCCAGCAGCATGAAGGGCAACCCGATTCAGTTGACGCGCGAGGAGTTGGAGGAGATCATCGGGCGTGCGATCTGAAAGTAAGTAGGACAGATGATCGCTTTTTGTCGTCTGTCATTGTTCGCACGTTGGCGAGGCGTGACAGACCACGAAAGGCGATGGTCTGTCCTACCTGCGCGACGGCGCCCAACGACAGGAGCGAACCAATATGGCAAACAAATTCGGCACGGATATTTTGATCCAAGCGGAAGACCCAGCAGCCGCGGCGTCTTTTTACGTCCAGCAGCTCGGATTCGAAATCACCGACGAGCAGCCGGACATGATCAGCCTGCACGGCAAACACATCAACTTATTCATTGAGCGCGGCCCGGCGCTGGGGCCAGTATTGGAAGTGACGGTCGGCAATGTCGAAGAAGCCAGGCGGCGGCTCGTGCAAAGCGGCTGCCAGATCGTCAAGGATGAGCCGGATTTTCCGCGCTGCTACGTCAAGGATCCGTACGGGCTGATTTATAACCTCTCGAGGTGAAACTATAGCGCCAGCTTCGCCGCCTGACGGGCGAGGCGGGTTTGGAGGCGGTGCTCGCGGCGGCGGAGCGCGGGGGAATCGTCGATCGCCAGCGCGGCCCGCGTCATCTCCAGCGCCATGGCGGGGTTGCGCTCGCGATGCTCGTAGTGCTTGGCCAACTCGGCCAGCGCCTGGGGGCGGAATGGATTGCGCTCGCCGGCAAGGTTCGTGATCGCCGCCACCGCCGCGTCCATGTGGCCCAGGCGCTTTTCCAGCGCGGCCACGTCCCAGAGCGTGCGGAACAGCAGGTGGTCCGGCAAGCCCGCATCGATGGCGCGGCGAAACAGGGCGAGCGCTTCCTCGCGCCGCCCGGCCTGCTGCGTCCAGCGCGCCAGTCCGATCCAATCCGCGCCGTGCCGCAGCATCGCAGCGCCCGGCGACCGGAAGGCGAACGGCACAATCGCCGTCAGGCAGGCAAGCGAGAGAATGTCGATGGCGTTGTGGTGCAGGATGGGCACGAGCTTGAATGCCTGCTGCGTTCGCAAATATTCGAAATAGCAGTGCGGGATCATCTCGCCGGGCAGATCGCCCTGGCGTTCCACGCCGAGGATCTGGTTTTCCAGGTCCACCAGGCGGCAGCTTTCCAGGCGCAGCTTCCACAGGCGGCGCGCGCCGAACAGGAGGTCGAGGTGCTCCATGCGGCCGAAGGGATGGGGAGGCGCGCCCTGTGAACGGCACATGCGGAAGCGGGTTTCGAGCAGCGGCTGGTCGAACGCCTTGCCGTTGTAGGTGACCAGCACGTCGAACTGCGACAGATGCTCGGCGAGGCGGCAGAGCAGCGACGCTTCTTCGCCGTAATCGCGCATGAAGAACTGGCGCAGGCGGAAGCCGGCAGGCTCGATGGCGCCAACGCCCACCAGGAAGGCGCAAGTGCCCGTGCCGCCGGCGAGGCCGGTGGTTTCGGTATCGAGGAATGCCCACCGCGCGGGCGCGCTGGCCGGAATCGCGCCGCCCGAGAGGGAATCGAGCAGATCCGCGGGCAGCTCCGCGAGATCGGAGATATCGACGCTGCCGTGGCGGCGGTGGCGCTCCCAGAGCTTTTCGGTTTCGAAGTGCTCGCCGTGGGGTGTGCGCACCACTTCGCCGGAGACCAACTGCTCGATGGAGCAGCCGGCGGACGGCAAGGCGCGCGGCGGGGCAGCGGGCGCGCCGGCGTACTTGCGGTCAATGCGCGCCAGCCGCTTGCGCAGGGCGGCGAGTTGTAGCTGGATGTCCTCCACGCTTCGCCTTTTCTTTGCCTAATATAGCGGTTCGGAGGGGGGCGTTCAACTCCAGATTCGGCCCGAGGTTGTGGAGCACGTTCTCAACGTGCCGTGTCCGCACTCATGGGGACTGTCTGTCCGCCGCGCCCGAGCGTCCCCAGGAGTGGGGACGCTGCACGCAAGAGTGCGTGCGCCACACTCGGTCTATACTGCAAGGTGACCTTGCGCCAATCGCGAACGTTCTGGTGGTTACTGGCCGCCGGGCTGCTGGCCACGCGGATGTGCCACACGGGCATTCTGTGGGAGGGCGACGCTTATCCGCTGGCTGCCGCGCAACAGATCCTGCACGGCCACGCACTCTATCGCGGCGTTTGGTTCGACAAGCCACCGCTGCTGCCGCTGGCGTACCTGCTGTTCGGGGCGCTGCGGGGCTGGCCGCTGCGGTGGTTCGGCGCGATCTACGCGCTGCTGGCGTGCTGGATCGCCTACGCCTTCGGCCGCGAGCAACGGGGCGACCGCGAGGGACGCTGGGCGGCGGCCCTGCTAGGATTTTCGCTGTGCTTCGATTTCCCATCGGCGGCGATCCCGGTGGCATCGGACCTGTTGATGCTGGCGCCGCACCTGGCGGCGGTCTGGCTGGCGCCGCGGCGTCCGTTCTGGAGCGGTGCGCTGGCCGCGGTGGCGTTTTGGATCAACCCCAAGGGAGCGCTGGTCGCCGTGGTGTGCGTGTTTTGGAATCCGGCGGGGATCGTGGCGATGACTGGCGGTTTCGCGGCGGTGAGCGCCGTGATGCTGGCGTGGCTGGCGGGCACCGGCGCTCTGGCAGCTTATGGGGAGCAAGTCTGGCGGTGGGGGCGGCTGTACGCCGCCCGCCCGTTCGAGAGTGGTCCGGTACGTAACGGCATACTGCGTACTCTGGCCTGGGCCGGCTTCCATGCGGCGCTTGTGACGGCGGCGGCCTGGTGCTGGATCAAACGGGGAGTATCTTCGTTAAGCGGCACCCACCGCTCCCTAACGGTCGCGGCTCCGAACGCCGTCCGCTGGCTGGCGTGGCTGCTGATTTCGCTCGCCGGCGTGGCGGCGGGCATGCGTTTCTTCCCGCGCTACTATTTCCTGCTGCTGCCGGTGGTGGTGATGCTGGCTGCGCGCGGCTTCACGCTGCTGAAGGGCTGGCAGCGCGCTGCCATCTGCCTGCTGCTGCTGATTCCGGTGGTGCGCTTCGCACCAACGTACGTCGCCGCGGCGCGCAACCAGGACTGGCGTGACACTGCGATGGATCGTGACAGCCGCGCCGCCGCCGCGCTGGTCCGCGCCATGGCCAAGCCCGGCGACACGCTCTTTGTTTGGGGATACCGGCCGGAGGATTACGCCTACACACGCCTGCCCGCCGCCACCATATACCTCGATTCCCAACCTTTGAGCGGCGTCCCTGCCGACCGGCACCTGACGCAATCGGCGCCGGCCGAAACCGAAGCCCCGCGCGAACGGCGCGCGGAGTTAACGCACAGTGCGCCCACCTTCATTCTGGATGGGCTTGGCTCTTATAATCCGCGTCTGGCCATCGGCACTTATCCCGACTTACTCGTCTGGCTCAGCAGGTATCAGGAGGTGGCGCGCACCGGCGGGACGGTGATCTACCGGAGAGGGGCCACGACGGGCACGGCGGCGGCGCGATAGGTTCGACAACGCAGGCCAGGGTTCAATCGCGCCGGTCACTGCCTTTTCAGGTGTTCCACAAACTGGAAATTGACCTGGATCTGCGCCGCTACTGACACCGGTACACCTTCCTTCTCGCCAGGCAGGAATTTCCATTTCCTCACCGCTTCGATCGCTTTTTCATCGAGGCCCGGATCGAGCGAGTGGATTATCTTGATGTTATGCGCCGTACCGTCTGGGCCGACTTCCACAAAGAGAACGACCGTTCCTTCTATCCGGCTACGCCGGGCCTCATGGGTATACTCCGGTGCGGCCTTGAAAATGACGACCGGCGCGGTGACGTGCAGAGGTGCACCGTCACCTAGGCGCAAGGCCGGAGCACGCTCGAGCTTCTCGGATCCCAGGGGGGCTTGTAATGCGAAGTCGCCCGGCTGCGAGGCGCTGTCATGCGTTTGGCGAAGCAGGGTGTAGATGCGGACGGCAGGCTCCGCCTGGCGTGCGAGACCAGTCGTACCGCGCTCCACCCGATATTGCGAGATTGTCTTCGTCCCCGCGTCGATCCAGAGTGTGCGCTTGCCGGAACGGCTGGCCTCCGGCTCCACGTAATCGCCGCTCACCACAATGCAATCGATGACCCTGTCGCCGATGTGTAGTTGATCCTGGCCCACGATTGCCGGATCGTGCAGGTCGGCCACCAGATGGGGCCATTCGTTGAACGGCTCGGTGCACGCGTCGATCCGCGCGTAATTCACGGTCCAGAATTGTTTAGCGGCAGGTTGGTAGCCCCACTGCACGGAGCCGTCGCACACGCGCACGAGCGGAGCTGGGACGTCGGTGATCTCGATACGCGCTCTTTGGGTGGGCACCCGCTCGATCACAATACGAAAGGTCGCATCGGATTGCAGGGCTGGACCGTCCGCGGACTCTTGAGTCACGAGTCGTCCAGAAGCCTCCCAGCTTACAGCGTCGCCCGCGGCCCGCGATACAGCCTCGATCAAAGAGGTGGCGCCATCGGCCGCCATCGCGTGTCTGCCAGCCGGCAGCACAACGATCGCCAACAAAGAAAGCACAAGCGTACGCATGCGGCGCGATTCCGGCGCGGCGGTCTTCACGACGGCCGCTTGCCGCTATTGTACCCGCCGGCCACTCCGCGAGGGCCAATGGCTCCGCTTAGCCATCCGCTAAACAATTGGCGCACTACCCTCCGCTCAGCGGTAGCGCCGGCGGTTTTGCGGCCGGTGTTTTTCACGCGCGTGCAAGACGCAAGGCACCGTCGGCAAGACCGACGGCGCTACCGAAGGGCAGCGGTGTGCAGGCAACCAGAGCTACTTGCTCTTCCAGCGGTAAAACCCCACCATCGTTTTGGCGTCGACCACTTTTTCGGTGTCGATCATCCGCTCCACTTCGCGGGCGGGGAACCAGCGGGCTTCGATGCGCTCGTCGTCCATCGGTGTCGCTACGCCGGCGATCAGGTCTTGGGCAAGGTAGATGGTCATGCGCTCATCCACGAAGCCGGGGCTGACGAAAAACGATGCCAGCCTGGTCCAGCGCTTCGCCCGGTAGCCGGTTTCCTCGATCAACTCGCGTTTGGCGGCCTGCAGCGGCGTCTCGCCGGGATCCAGCCGGCCGGCCGGCAGTTCCCACAGATAACGCCCGGCCGGAAGCCGGTACTGCCGCACCAGGAGGATGCGCTTGCGGTCATCCACCGCCATCATCACCGCCGAGCCGGGATGGCGCACGATGGAGCGCCTGATCTTGAAGCCGGTTTTCGGGTCGGACGCGCGGTCCTCGGTCACTCGGAATAGATTGCATTTGTAGACTTCGCGGGAAGAGGTGATTTTCATGATTTCTTCTGGAGTGCGGCGGCAAATTTGTCCGCCGGCAGCGTATTCATAATGTCGCTTTTGGCGAGCCAGCCGCGCCGCGCCATCGTCACGCCGTAGCGCATGCTGGCCAGGTGCTGGGGATGGTGGGCGTCGGTGGAGATGGTAAAACGCGCGCCCTTGGCTTGGGCGGCGCGGATCAGCGGACCATGCAGGTCCAGGCGCTCGGGGCTGGCGTTGATCTCGAGCCACACGCCATGCGCGACGGCCGCGGTAACAACATTGTCGAAATCGAACGGGAATGGATCGCGATGCAGCAGGATGCGGCCGGTGGGATGGCCCAGGATGCGCAGGTGCGGGCACTCGATGGCGGCCAGCAGGCGGTCGGTCATCTCGGCGGATTCCTGGTTCATGTGGCTGTGCACGCTGCCGATCACCAGGTCCAGCTCGGCCAGAGCGTCATTGGCCAGGTCCATCGCGCCGTCGCGCAGGATGTCGCACTCAATGCCGGAGAAGATGCGGATGCCGAGGCCGTCGCGGTTGATCTGGCGCACGTGCCGCGCGAACTCCACCACGCGTTTCTCATCCAGGCCGTTGGCCATGGCCAGCGCCTTGGAATGGTCGGTGATGGCGACGTACTGGTAGCCGCGGTCGCGCGCCGCCGCGGCCATTTCCTCCAGGGTGGCGCGGCCGTCGGTCTCGACGGTGTGCATGTGCAGGTCGCCGCGAATGTCCGCCAGTTCCACCAGGTGGGGCAGCCGGCCTTCCTCGGCGGCTTCGATTTCGCCCGCGTTTTCGCGCAGCTCGGGCGGAATCCAGGCCAGGCCGAGCGCCTCATAAATGCCGGCCTCGGTCTCGCCGGCCACGCGCGCCTCGGTATCCGCGCGGAACAGGCCGTACTCGCTGAGCTTCAACCCTTTCCGCACGGCGCGCGTGCGAACGGCCACGCCGTGATCCTTGCTACCGGTGAAATATTGCAGGGCGGCGCCGAAGCTGGCGGGCGGCAGCGCACGGACATCCACTTGCAATCCCTCGCGGCCCACCTTGGCGCTGGCCTTGTTTTCGCCGCGGACCAGCACCTCTTCCACGCGCGGCCAGGCGACGAAGCGGTCGAGCGCAGTCACCGCCTCCGGCCCGGTCACGAGCAGGTCGAGGTCGCCGACGGTTTCGCGGCCGCGGCGCAGGCTGCCGGCGGGAGTGACACTATCCACACCGGCGCCGCGCAGAGTTCCAGCCAGCTCGTCCGCCACGGCCTCCGCGTAGCTCAGCAGGTAGCGGCCGCTGCGCATGCGGTACTGCGCGATGGAGCGGAGCACCTTCTCTTCCAGCTTGGCCCCCATGCGCGGCAGCACGCGCAGCTTTTCCTCTTTTGCCAGCCGCTCCAGCTCATCCATCGTGCTGATGCGGTAATGCTCCAGGATGAGGGCAATGCTTTTCGGCCCAAGGCCCTGAATCTTCAGGAACTCGAGCGTCGTGGGCGGGAATTTTTGCAGCAGCAGGTCGCGGCGCTCGCAGGAGCCGTGGTCGACGATCTCTTGCAGAACCACCGCCAGCCCCTTACCAATACCCGGGATGTCTGTGACCTTGCGGCTGGAATCCTCCAGGATGTCGGCGATGCGCTCCGGATAGCCCTCCACCGCGGTGGCGCCGTTCCGGTAGCTGCGTATGCGGAAGCCATCCTCGGCGGCAATCTCCATCAGATCCGCCGTCTCCCACAGCACGCGCGCGATTTCCTTGTTCTCCACCCTCTGGCGCCCTCCACTCAATTGTAGAGTGGCGAAACCGGCGCCGGCTGAAGGGCCTTTTCCGCAGACTTGGTTCGGCAACGAATCCGGTTGAACGGTCTCGGACAACGTTGCCGTTTCCCGCAGAAATTCCGCCGTGGCGCAGCCTCAGACGGCCGGTTGAACCCGAAGTCATACCGCTGGCCACGTTGTTCTCCGCCAATTGATGACTAAAGATAACAGCGCGTACTAAATTGGACCTGATTCCGATGCTAAGTGGAACCATCTTGTCCATGGATAGCATTGACTGAGCTTTCCATTCGTATCAAAAAGGAGAATAGAGCGGATTGACTTTTACCATGAGGAACCAACCGGGCGTGACCCGCGGCGGAAGGCAGCACGGCGCGGAGATGGTTGAGGCGAGTATGATCCTGGTGCCTCTGCTGCTGATGACCTTCTTCGTCCTCGACATGGGGATGGGCATTTTCCTGCAGAGCACGTTTCAACGGGCGGTTCGCGCAGGCGTGCGCTACGGGATCACCGGGCAGAATACCATCGGCCCGTGCGCGGACGACTCCATCCGCGCAACAGTTCAAAGGAATGCGCTGGGTTTTCTAGGCACGGCCGGCGGGCTGGCGGCGATCAAAGTGGTCTGGCTCGACCCTGACACGGGCGCCGCTGCAGCCAGCCCTGCCAACATTTCGGGCAATATTTTAGAGGTTTCGATACAAGGGTGGCAGTTTAATCCCTTCGGACAGTTCCAGCGGGTCGGCTCCAAGCTGGACATATCCGCGAACTCCTTCGATGTGATGGAGCCGTACCCCGGTGCGGTGCCCTGTATTACTCACACACCATGAACATGCGGCGCAAAAACGATCAACGAGGCCAGGCTCTCCTGGAGTTCGTCTTCTCCTTGTCCTTCCTGGTTCCACTCCTGCTAGGAGTCTGGGTGTTCGGGTCGCGCCTGGTGGAGCTGCAGGCGCTGACGCAGATCACGCGTGACGTCGGGCACATGTACAATCGCGGCGTCGATTTCAGCTGCCAGGCGTGCACAGCGACCCAGACCGGCCCGGATGGAAACGCGCAGACGCTCGCCAGCGGGTTCAACCTCACGCCCACTGGCACCAGCGTGCTGATCCTTTCGGAGATCGAGGTTGAGACGCAGGCGATGTGCACGGCCGCTGTCGGGAATGGCGCGTGCCCAAATAAAAACAACCCCGTCTTCGTACAGCAGATCGCCATCGGCAATCTCAACGACGGCAGTAGCTACTTCGGCACGCCCGTGTCCGGTGGCTCGCTCACCACGGCCACGGCCCTCAACAGCGGCCTGGGCTACTACACCAACGTGAGCATCACGGCGCAGGCGAATCAAGCCTATGCCGCAGTGAATAGTTCGTTCAATAGCTCGGTGCTGAACCTCACTTCGGTCGGCTCGGGAACCATCGCCTACATGGTCGAGATGATCAACAAGACGCCCACCTTGAGCGTTCCCGGCATGACGGGCTCGCCGATTGTTTACAGCAGGGCCATATTCTGATCTCGGAGAAGGGCGGGCATATGTTGAAGACTCTACCGCAAAAGAGACGGCAGAAAGGCTTCGTCTCTGTTTACGTGTTTGTTTCGTCATTCTTTGTGCTGATCCCTGTCGGCGGGCTGGCGGTGGACCTGGGAGTGCTTTACAACGTCCAGGCCAAACTGCAGGCCGCCGTCGACGCCGCCGCCATCGGCGCCGGCAACCAGCTCCACGCCAGCACCAATCTTTCCAGTCAAGGCGCAGCGATTTCAAACGCGGCCCAGTTGTTCTTCAACGCCAATTTCCCGACTGGATACTTCGGAACCGGTACCCCCGGCTTCGGCGCCATCCCGGCCAACGGGTCGAACGGCACCAAGACCATCACCGTCAACGCGCAAGTGCAGGTTCCCATGCTGCTGCTGCGGGTGCTGGGAATCTCCGCTTCGGAAGTCGGCGCCTACGCAGTGTCGAGCGTGCGATACATCAACATGATGGTGGTGGTGGACCGCTCCGGGTCGATTTCGGCCGAGAACGCCGAAGGAGAGATCACCAACGACCTCAACGCCTTTATCGGGGTGCCTCCCGGCACGGCGTATCTGACCAGCGGCGTCGATACGGTAGGCATGATCTCGTTCGGGGCCAGTGTGAACGCGGACTATCCATCCAATACGAACTTCTGCACAAGCTCCGGCAGCTGCGCCATTTCGAATGCCATCAACAACATTTACTGGGGCAACAACGGAACCAATACCGCCGAAGGGCTGTACCAGGCCTGGACGCAACTTTATGCCGCGAATCTGCCCGGCGCCCTGCCCGTGATCGTGCTGCTGACCGACGGCCGGCCCAGTGCCTTTACGGCAAATTTCAAAATCGATCCGAGCAGCCCGTGCAGCTCGAAAGTGGCCGGTGTGACAATCAAGGGCGCCAGCAACGCTGGTATCAACGGCGTGATCCAGTCCTATGTGGGGCTGGGATGGCCGCCGCCGACCAGCGGCAACGATGTCTTCGGACTACTGAACGCGCAGGAACAAAACAACAACCAGGATGAGGTCAACTGGGCGGCGCCAAACACCGCCGGCTGCAGTGCGACTCCTGACTCGACCTCGGCTAACGGATGGAACGAAAGCCAGGGAGCGAACACGGAAGTGAACGTCAACAACGACATCAATGCTGGTGCCGGTATTGGGAGTTTCCCGTTATCGGCTGGACCGGTAAACAATGTCGGCGGAACCAACACCTCCTACACCTCGCAGGGTGGCGGAACCGGCACTGGCGTGAGCACCCAGAAGACCGCCACATGTGGCTACTACGCAACAATCGATACCAGCTCCAACGATCCCCAGTCGGTTCGCTATTCTGCCTTCAATGTGGCTGACTGCATGGCGTACATGATCCATCACGACACCACGCTGCAACCAATTATTTTCGGTGCGGGGATCAACTACAACAACTCGAACACCGAGCCGATTGACCCGGACTATATCGCGCGTCTCGCCAATGATCCGAACTACCTGGCTGTTGGCACCGATCCGGGCGTGACCCCCGCGGGCCAGCACGTGTACACTTCGGGAACCATGGGCTACTACTGCAACTCCTATGCAAACGCCCAGCAGAGCCAGAAATCGCTGGCGATGTGCTTCCAGGAGTTCAGCGCCCAGCTTCTGCGTTTGGCGAAGTAGCGCGCAGCAGGCCGCAGAATCGCTGGCCTTCTGCATTTAATAGGGTCGAAAAATCGCCCTACTTCTCCGGGGAATCCGCGACAAGACACCGGCGGCAAGACCGCGGGCGCTACAGAGCGCTGAGGTTCGGGCGGTTTCTTCATCCTCTCTTCGCGGCCGGAGGCCCTTGGGGGCAGACTAAAGCTCCTGTTTCACCTACCGCCAAAGGACTAGCAGACTAGTGGGACAGGCGCTTCCGCCTGTCGGCCGGCTTCTTCACGCCCAACCGGCCCCAAGGCGCATGGCGGCTTTAAGCGGCGATCGAGAGTAGCAGTGCCGTAAGCCCCGGAGAGCTTTGAGGCAATTTTGGGGGCGGCAGGCGAAAGTGTGTGCCCAGCCGGCGAAGGCCCGGCTACACTAAACTCCACGATTCATGAGCGCTCGGAGACATACGTAGCGGCGTATCAGGGCATGGCTTTAGCCGTGCCGCAGAGACGGCAAGGGATCGGCTTCAGCCCCTGGTAACGGCCAAACCTGCGCCGATTACGCCGCGCCTTTATGGAGCAAAGGAACCACCAGGGGCTAAAGCCCTGGGTGCCCCCCGTTCGGCACGGCTGAAGCTGTGGGGCAGACGCCCTCGTCTGCAGCCGGCCCCCTGGCCAGCTCTTCGGTGGGGTGGGTGCGGGCTGGTATCTTGATGAAGCAACGGGACGAGGTCGTCCCGCGCAGACCCGGGGGGGTCTGCCCACAAGCGCTAACCTAAGGCCATTCGCGCCTGTTCCAAGGGGTCTTTTGCCGCTCCCTCAGGGTCGTGGCTCGGTTACGGGAGCCGTGCGCGTAGCACGCCGGCACGGGGGTTGCGGGCGCTGTACGCTATCATAAAAAAATCCCTATGATCCAAGACGTAATCACCGAGGGCCTCACGTTCGACGATGTTCTTCTCGAGCCGGCCCGCAGTGAAGTGCTGCCGTCTGAAGCCGACACGCGGACCCAGTTGACGCGCGAGATCGCCCTGAACATCCCGATTGTCTCGGCGGCCATGGACACGGTGACCGAGTCGCACCTGGCAATCGCGCTGGCCCAGCAGGGCGGCATCGGCATCATCCACCGCAACATGCCCATCGAGAAACAGGCCGAAGAGGTGGACCGCGTCAAGCGCAGTGAGAGCGGCATGATCGTGGACCCCATCACGGTGGACCCGGAACACTCGATTGCCGACGCCCGGGCGCTGATGGCGCGATACCGGATCTCCGGCGTGCCGGTGACCAAGGCGGGCAAGCTGGTTGGGATCCTCACCAATCGCGACCTGCGCTTTGAGACGCGCTCCGATATCCCCATCTCCGAGGTCATGACCAAGGAAAACCTGGTGACGGTGGCGGTGGGCACTACGCTGGAACAGGCCGAAGCCATCCTGCACCAGCACCGCGTGGAAAAGCTGCTGGTGGTGGACGACCACTACAATCTCAAGGGCCTGATTACGGTCAAGGACATCCAGAAGAAACTGAAGTACCCGAACGCCGCCAAGGACAGCCAGGGCCGCCTCCGCGTGGGAGCGGCGATCGGAGCCACGGGCGATTTCCTGGAGCGCGCGATGGAGCTGGTGGCGCGGAAGGTGGACGTGCTGGCCATCGATACGGCGCACGGCCACACGTCGCGGGTGATGGCGGCGGTAAAAACCATCAAGAGCAAACAGCCCGGTGTGCAACTGCTCACCGGCAACGTGGCTACCTTCGAAGGCGCGCGGGAACTGGTTGCGCTCGGCGTGGACGGAATCAAGGTGGGGATCGGGCCCGGCTCCATCTGCACCACGCGCGTCGTCTCCGGCGCCGGCGTGCCGCAGATCACGGCGATCCTGGAATGCGCGCGGGCAGTGCGCGGCACCGGGGTTCCGCTGGTCGCCGACGGCGGCATCAAATATTCGGGCGACGTGACCAAGGCGATTGCGGCCGGCGCGGACACGGTGATGATCGGCAGCCTGCTGGCCGGAACCGACGAAAGCCCCGGCGAAACCATTCTCTACCAGGGCCGGACGTTCAAGACCTATCGCGGCATGGGCTCGCTGGGCGCCATGTCGCAGGGCCAGTCCAACCGCTACGAGCAGGACCCTGGCTCCAAGCTGGTGCCGGAGGGCATCGAAGGCCGGGTGGCTTCCAAGGGACCGCTGGCAGATTTGGTTTACCAGCTGGTGGGCGGCCTGCGCGCCGGCATGGGTTACTGCGGCGTGCGCAGCCTGGCGGAGTTGCAGAACAAAGCGCGATTCCTGCGGATCTCGCCGGCGGGCTTGCGCGAAAGCCACGTGCACGACGTCATCATCACCAAGGAAGCGCCCAACTATCGCGCGGAGTAATAGGCGAAATCGGAGAGCACCGCGCCGTGCAGACTGCGCTATCGTTTGCACGTGGGCAGGAACGCGGAAGCCGAGTCCGTGATTCACCCCACCGCACCATTTCGATTCTTCTTGCTTGGCGCCACGGGCCGCACGGGCTCGCCATTCCTGGCGCAGGCACTCGCTCGCGGTCATTTTGTGACCATCTTCGTTCGCAACGTATCGAAGCTCTCAGCTGCTTTGGCCTCACATCCGCGTCTGCGTGCCTTTACCGGCGAGCTGCATGAGGCGGACAAGATGGCGCGAGCGATGGGCGAGGCGAATCCAGATGTGGTGTTCGTTATGCTGGCGTCGGAGACTGCGCCTTACACGGCAGTTTCCACAGGCACGCACAGCGCGTTGCAGGCCATCGCTGCGGTCAAACCAAATCCCATGCCATTCATAAGTATCGCCGCCTGGGGACTCGGTCCAACTGGGGACTATATTTCCGGCTTCTTTGCGCGCACGTTTGTAGGTATCGCAAAGACGTTGTTCTGGTCGAAACCTCTCGCTGATTTTGAGAAGCAGTTGGCCGAGATAGAAGATGCGAGGAACGAAGGGCTCATCCGACCGATTCTCATTTTGCCGCCGCTGCTCAACAACAGTGAAAAGACGGATACTTACCTGTCGGGCGAGGCCAGTACGATAAAAGATGCGATGGGTGTGACAAACTTTGTGAGCAGGGCTTC
>CAZZHN010000064.1:0-20845 GCA_964654065.1 uncultured Solibacteraceae bacterium | reverse complement strand
GACACATGGGACGCCATATCCGCCGCATGCGCGAACTCTACGCCGGCAGGCTGGCGGCCCTCCAGTCCGGAGCCCGGCGATACCTGGGCGGATTGCTGGAGATCTCCCCGGTCCAGATCGGGCTCTATACAGCGGGCTTTCTGCGGAACGGCATGAGCTCGGGTGAGGCGGAGACAAGGGCGGCTGCGCAAGGCATCGAATCGATGGCGCTCGACCGGTTCACTTTGAAGCGCGCCGATGTTCGCGGATTGCTGCTGGGCTTCGCCGCGTTTGATGAACGCCAGATCCGCCGCGGTCTGGAAGGCCTGGCCATCGCGCTCAGTAAAGAGCAAGGCGAAGCTGCCGGTTGAAACCGAATCTTCGCTCCACGAAACCTCCCATGAATACCAGTTACCATCACCCTCTGGCCATGCTGTTCCATGGATAACATGACGGAGTCTTCAACCAGCCGCGAACGAGCCGCCGGCAGGCATGGCGTATCCCTATACCTGGCCGTTCTGTTGTCGGCTGCCGCAGTCTATTGCGGCACCATCATTTCGCCGCCATCGTTGATGGACGACGTCGACGCGGTGCAGGCACAGATTGCGCGCAACATGCTGCAGTCCGGCGACTGGGTCACCGCCCGCCTGGATGGCATTCCGTACCTGGAGAAAGCCCCGCTCATCTACTGGCTGATGGCGGGCTGCTTCCGTCTGTTTGGCGCGTACGACTGGGCGGCGCGGATTCCGGTGGCGTTGTCCGCAGTGCTGCTCTGCTGGCTCACCGCCGCCTTCGGCGGGTGGGCATTCGGCCGCCGCGCCGGAACCATGGCCGGGGTGGTCATGGCGACCTCGGTTGGGCTCTTCCTGTTCACCCGCATCCTGATTCCGGACGTGATGCTCACAGCAGCCATCGCGCTTGCGATGTGGGCATTCCTGCGAGTGATGGACGACCAGGAGCCTCATCCCAGGCTCTGGGCCGCGCTGCTTGCCGCCAGCCTGGGCGCCGGATTTCTGCTCAAGAGCACGGTGGGAGTCTTGTTTCCGGTGGCGGCTGCTCTGATCTACCTAGGCCTGACCGGACAATTGTTTTCGCGCGCCGTGTGGGGGCGGTTGCACCCGTTCTCAGGCGCGGCGCTCGCGCTCCTCATTGCCGCGCCGTGGCATGTGCTGGCGACGCTTCGCAATCCGCCTTACTTCGATTTCACGCTGCGTAGCCTTCCCGGTCAGTACCACGGCTTCCTCTGGTTCTACTTCATGAACGAGCAGGTGCTGCGCTTTCTGAACCTGCGCTATCCGCGCGACTACGATACAGTGCCGCTGGCGTACTTCTGGCTGTTCCACCTGCTCTGGCTTTTTCCCTGGAGCGTCTACTTTCCGGCGGTGGCGAGCATGACAGACCACAACAGGCGATGGTCTGTCCCACCGTTTCGGCCGCTGGATCGCGCCGGGCGCGCGCGCCTCCTGGCGCTCTGCTGGATCGGGTTTGTGCTCATCTTCTTCAGTTTCTCGACCACCCAGGAGTATTATTCAATGCCCTGCTATCCGGCCCTGGCGCTGTTGCTGGGCAGTGCCGTAGCCGGCGGCGGTGCGTGGGTCAAGAGGGGAACACGAGTGCTTCAGGTGTTGGCCGGAGCGGCCGGCCTTCTGGCGCTGGCCTTGGCCTGGGTGGTACGCAATACGCCTGCGCCGGGTGATATTTCGGCTGCGCTGTCCTCTCATCCGGCCGCCTACAAGCTTTCCCTCGGCCACATGGAAGACCTCACGCTGTCCTCCCTCGCTTATCTGCGGCTGCCGCTGGTGCTGGCGGGGGTGGCGTTTCTGCTGGGCGCGTTTCTCGGACCGCTATTGGGGCGCGTCCGGCGAATCGGGAAGGATACGGCAGCGTTTGTGGCGGCGACAGTCATGATGATTGTATTCTTTCACGCGGCACGGCTGGCGATGGTGGCGTTCGATCCTTACTTATCTTCCCGCCCGCTGGCGGAGGCGTTCCTGCGCGCGCCGCAGGGGACGCTGGTGGTGGAGGGCCACGATTACCCCTACTCTTCTGTGATTTTCTACGCGGACCGTTCGACGCTTCTGTTGAACGGGCGGCGCCAGAATCTGGTATACGGTTCCTACGCTCCCGGCGCTCCGGATGTCTTCCTGGATGATGCCGGCTGGAAGTCCCTATGGCTGAAGAGCGAGCGCTGCTACCTGGTGGCGCGCGAGACTCACCGTCCGCGGCTGGAGCGCCTGGTGGGCCCGGCTGCACTGCACGTTGTACTTTCAAGCGGCGGTAAGCTGCTGCTGACCAACCAGGAACTGGCGCCGACGCCGTCCGGCCGCGACAAGGACGGCAGGTCGTTTTCTCCCACCCTGCGCTAACGGCCGGTACCCAGCTTCGTCTAAACCGTCAGCCATGCTGACCTCATCCCTGCGGGATCTTCGCTACGCCTTCCGAACTCTGGCGCGCAACCCGGGGTTCGCCTGTGTTTCCGTGCTGGCCCTGGCGCTGGGGATCGGGGCCAACAGCGCCATCTTTACGGTCGTGAACTCGGTGCTGCTGCAACCGCTTCGGTTCCAGAAGCCGGGGCAACTGGTGAGTGTTCGCGAGCGAAACCTGAAGGCCGGCTTTCCCCAGTTCTCGCTGTCGCCGGGGAATTACCTCGACTTCCGTGATCACAATCACACCTTCACCGAAATCGCGGCAGCCGCCGGATCAGGGCTGAACATGGTGGGCGGATCGGAGCCGGAACGCCTTCGCGGGGCTAGCGTCACGGTTGACTTTTTCGATGTGCTGGGCCGCGCGCCGTTCCTGGGCCGGAAATTCAGTCCGCAGGAAGCGCAATTGGGATCGGAGCATGTCGCCATTCTTAGTTACGGACTCTGGCAGCGGCGGTTCGCGGGCAGCCGTGATGTGCTGGGGCGCACCGTGAAACTCAATCAGGAGCTTTACAGCGTCGTCGGCGTGATGCCGGCGGACTTTGAGTTCCCGTCCAGGGTCGAAATCTGGAAGCCGCTGGCCATGAACCTGCGCGACTGGCAGCAGCGCGGAGGGCATTTCCTGGGTGGTGTAGGGCGTTTGAAGGACGGGGTAACGCTGGCGGCTGCGCAGGCGGACCTGAATACCATAGCGGCGCGCGCCGAAAAACAGTTTCCAAACTCCAACTCGGGATGGGACACGACTCTGAAGGGCCTTCAGGAATCCGCGGTGGGTAGAATCCGGCCGGCGATCCTTACGCTCTCCGGCGCGGTGGGCTTCGTTTTACTGATTGCATGTGTGAATATGGCCAACCTGCTCCTCTCCAGGTCGGCGGCGCGGCGGCGCGAGATCGGCATCCGCAACGCGCTGGGAGCGGGACGCGGCCGGCTGGTCCGCCAGCTCCTCACCGAGAGCGTCTTGCTGGCGGTGATCGGCGCCGCGTTCGGCCTCGCGCTAGCGTGGGCCAGCACACGGCTGTTGGTCCACTTAAGCCCCAACATTCTGCCGCGCGCCCGCGACATCGCCGTTGACCCGAGGGTGTTGGGATTCACGGCCGCGGTTGCGCTGTTCACCGGGATCCTGTTTGGTCTCGCACCTGCGCTCCTGATGGCGAAGAGCGATCTGGCTTCGGCGCTGCGGGACGGAGGGCGCGGCAATGCCATCGGGTTCCGGCGCAACCGCCTGCGAAGCATGCTGGTAGTGGGCGAGGTCGCGCTCTCACTGGTCCTGCTCTCGGGAGCCGGCCTGTTGATGCGGAGCTTTTACCACCTGCAATCGGTCGACCCGGGGTTCGACCCGCATGGGGTCCTGACCTTCCGCACCAATCTGCCGGAAGCCCAGTACAAGAGCGATGCGTCGCAGGTGGCCTTCTACCGCGATGCCCTCAATCGCCTCCGCTCGCTGCCCGGAGTTACCGCCGCCGGCGCCGCCCAGATTTTTCCGCTTGGTGAGTCCGATTACATTTTGACCTTCGAGCAGCTCGGCAAACCGCCGGCAGCGGTAGGGAATGAGCCGAGCGCCGCCTATTACGCCTCCACTCCCGGATACTTCGCATCCCTGCGAATTCCCATCAAGGCCGGCCGCGATTTCACCGACCACGACGATGCCGCAAACGCGCCCGTCGCCATCATCAGCGAGACCATGGCACGCCAGTTTTATCGGAACGAAAATCCTCTGGGCCAGCGGATTCGAATGGGCAACGGATCCAAGCCAGCCGAGATTATCGGAATCGCCGGAGATGTGCGCGACGAGGAACTCGAATCCAAGGGGCGCGCCGCCGTGTATCAGCCGGCGGCACAAGTCGCGTTTACCGACATGTATTTTGCCGTCCGCACAGAAAGGGATCCCGCGGCGCTGATCGCCGATGTCCGCACCGCCATTCGCGGCATCGATCCCGAACTGCCGCTGGACGCCGTCGGCACGGTGGAGGCGCTGGTGGAGTCCTCGCTGGGGCAACGCCGCTTTGCCATGTTGCTGATGGCAATCTTCGCCGGACTGGCGCTGGCGCTGGCCATGATCGGGATCTATGGCGTGATTTCCTACTCCGTGACGCAGGCGACGCAGGAGATCGGGATTCGTATGGCGCTCGGCGCCAAGCGCAGCGACGTGCTGCGAATCGTGTTCGGTTACGCGGGAGGGCTGCTGGCCGCCGGACTTGCATGCGGGGTCGCCGCCGCGTTCGGCGCCGGGCGTCTGCTCGTTTCGCAGCTCTTCGAAGTACGACCTTCCGATCCCCTCACGTATGCTGCGGTAGCTGTGGTGTTACTGGCAACCGGCCTGGCGGCATCGGCCGTTCCGGCCTGGCGAGCCATGCGCGTGGACCCTCTGGTCGCGCTGCGCAACGAGTAGGCGGCGAGCCGGGTCGATCGCCTGGCGGGCCACGTGCTGGCTGTCAGGTTTGTTAACAAGGCATCCAACGTTCTAAAATCGCCGTTACATGCTGCGACTTGCCGCGTCTAATCAACACCATGTCGCTACTGTCTCGCACTTTGCTGCCTTTTGTTCTGGCTGGAGCACTGTTTGCGCAATATCCCGGATTGACGCTCCCGCCCAGTGGAAACAACCAGAAAGCCACGGTGACCCAGTATATCGGCCCGGTTCGGATCACGATCGATTATTCGAGCCCCGCCGTCCACGGACCGGATGGCAAGGACCGCCACGGCCAGATATGGGGCAAACTCGTCCCCTACGGGCTTTCGACGACCACTTTCGGCAACGGAAAGCCGGATCCCTGGCGCGCCGGAGCCAACGAAAACACCGTGTTTGCCGTTTCCGATGACGTTACCATCGAAGGCCAGCCTTTGGCCAAAGGCCGTTATGGATTGCACATGATTCCCGGCGAAGACACCTGGACCGTGATCTTCTCCAAGGATTCCGGCGCCTGGGGTAGCTTCTTTTACGACCCCAGCCATGACGCGCTCCGCGTTTCGGTAAAGGCGCACAAGAACGATTACCGCGAGTGGCTGACCTACGATTTCACCGTCCGACACCCCGAAGATGCCACCGTCGAGCTGCAGTGGGAAGACCTCGCCGTACCGTGGAACATCAAAGTTCCCAATGTCGGCGATGTCTATGTTTCGCACCTGCGGCAAGAGCTGACCTCGGTACCCGGGTTCAGTCACGAGGCCTACCTGGCCGCCGCCCAGTATTGCCTGCAGGCGGGCAAGAATCTTGACCAGGGGCTCCAGTGGGCGGATGCGGCGATCACCCTGCCGTTCATCGGCCAGCAGAACTTTAATACCCTCAGCGTGAAGGCTCAGATTCTCACCAAGCTGGGCCGCGAGGCCGAAGCGAAACCGATCATGGAGGTGGCGCTACACTCTCCGACAACCACGCCCATCGAAATCCATCAATATGGCCGCCAGTTGCTCGCCGAAAAGAAGACCGACGAAGCGATGAAAGTCTTCCAATATAACGCCGACCGGAATGGCGACACCTGGCCGGTGCATGTCGGACTGGCGCGCGGCTACGCCGCGTCCGGCGATGCGAAGCAGGCCCTGGAACATGCCAGGAAGGCGCTGCCGCAAGCGCCCGACGATCTGAACCGCAAGGGCCTGGAAGCCATAATCGACGCTCTGAGCAAAGGCAACACCTCGATCAACTAGGTGGTCTTGAGGGCGGCGCGAAGGGAACCGTAAAATGAGATGCAAGCCACCGGCGGCAAGACCGCCGGCGTTACGGCCGCGTCTCAGGTAGCGGCGGACGGCGGATTCTGCGTTCCACGCAACGAATTTAGGCGCAGGTGCGTCCTCCTCTAAGCGTTACAATTCAGAAGGAGGTGTGACGGTGGCCTTGGACCGCACCCTGCGCCGCGCCGGTTGGGCGCTCATCGCCCTTCTGGTGGCGTCGCCCATCGGATTCTGCCAGACCTATCCTGGTCAATATCCGCCCGGCCAATACCCGCCCGGCCAATACCCACCCGGACAATATCCTCCAGGTCAATACCCTCCTGGACAATACCCTTATCCGACCGACCCGACGATGCGCCTTCCCGGCGGCATTCCCGTGGCCGTCCCGACCATCCAACTTCCCAAGCGCGGCTCAAAGGACGAGAAACCGAGTGGCGATGCCACTAAGATCACCGTACTTGGAGTGGACGGCACGCTGCGCGAGCTCCGTGAAAAGGATCTGTTCCTGGAAACCCCCAAGCACCTGCTGCGCTTCCGCATGCTCGCCAAGACCGACTTCAAGAATAAGGCCGGCGAGCCAGTGCGCGATTCCCTGCTGAAGCCCGGCGACCAGCTTCAGGTCGAAGCGACCAAGCTTGACCCGGAGACGGCTCTACGTGTCGTGCTGATCCGGGCGGGCACGCCGGCCGAACGCACCGCTGGCGAACGCCCCTTCGACCACGATTCTGCGCAGACACCGGTTGAGGCCGATATGCGGCCCGCTGGTACGATCGACATCGCAAGCCCCGAAACCGCCGCAGGCAGCGGGTCGGCGGAGCCTGCACCTGGACCAGGGTCCACTGCTCCGCGCCGTCCGGATCTGGAACGTGACGAAGCCGCCGGCTCGGTGACTGGCTCCCGGGGCGGGATGAACCCGGTTGACGACGTCGTCGCGGATGCGCGGCGCGCCGCCGAAGCCTTCATGGAGGAACTTCCCAACTTCATGGTCCAGCAGCTGACCACTCGCTATCACAGCTTCTCGAATGGGACGCAGTGGCACGCCGATGGAACTGTCAGCGCGGACGTGACCTGCGTCAACGACCAGGAGGAATATCACAATATTCTCATCGATGGGAGACCATCCCCGAAACCGGTGGAGAAAACCGGCGCCTGGTCGACCGGCGAGTTCGTGACCACGCTGAGGAACCTCCTTTCGCCGGAAACCGACGCCGCATTCGTCCGGCGCGGCGATGACAGGATTGTGGGGAGGGACGCGTACCGATACGATTTCACTGTGCGCAAAGAGAACTCGCACTGGGTCCTCGTCAATCCCAGCGGCCGCTCCGAAGCGCCCGGTTACACCGGCACAGTGTGGATCGACAAGGAACGCCACCGGGTTCTGCGCCTGGAGATGCGGACGAGTTCATTTCCGTCCGGCTTCACTTATGATAAGGCTGAATCCACGCTCGACTACGATTTCGTTCGCATTGGCAAGGAGAACTACCTCCTGCCCGTCAAGAGTGCGAACCTTGCATGCATGAGCGGCACCGGCACCTGCATGAAGAACGAGATCGACTTCCGGAACTACCGCAAGTACGCCGCTGAGTCGGACATCACCTTCGGCAAGTAAGTACGCAGTGCCGACCGCTCCGTAACAGTCGCGGCTCGGAGCGCATCGGAGCCGCGACCGTTAGGGAGCGGTTGACCGAAACTCGCGTCCGCGCATCCCACTACGCCATGAAGCACTACAATAACTGCTTCATGGCAATTCCCACTTCATCCAGCAGGACTGCGCCGGCTGCATATGCCTGGTATCGGGATCTGAACGGATACCAGTGGTTTGTCGTGGCGGTAGCCGCGGTCGGCTGGATGTTCGACACCATGGCCCAGCAACTCTTTAACCTGGCGCGGGTGCCAGCGCTGCGCGACCTGATGAGCGGATCGCCGGCGCCGGGAGCGGTGGCGCAACAGGCCGGAATCGCCACCATGGTCTTCATGATCGGATGGGGGCTGGGCGGCGTTCTGTTCGGCATTCTGGGAGACCGTCTAGGCAGGGCCAAGACCATGATGCTGACCATCCTCGCGTACACCATCTTCACCGGGATGAGCCTGCTCTCCACGAGTGTCTGGGATTTCAACGTCTACCGGTTTCTTTGCGGCCTGGGCGTGGGCGGGCAATTCGCGGTCGGCGTAGCGCTGGTGGCGGAAGTGGTTCCCGAGCGCGCCCGGCCATATGCGCTGGGCATGGTACAAGCCTTTTCGGCGGTGGGCAACATGGTGGCCGCGACGACGGTGATCGTGTTGGGGCAGGCACAGCAGGCGGGGCTGATCGCGCATGCGTGGCGATGGGAATTTCTGGCCGGCGCGGCGCCGGCGCCGCTGGCGCTCATCGTGTTCAAGAAGCTGCGCGAGCCGGACCAGTGGCTGAAGGCGAAGGCTGAAAAGAAGCGCATGGGTTCGTTCGCGGAGTTGCTCGGCAACCCGCGCTGGCGGCGGAATTCGATCGTCGGCCTGCTGCTGGCGTTCTCCGGTGTAGTAGGGCTGTGGGGCATCGGTTTTTTCAGCTACGACCTGTTCCGCCCGGTGCTGGAGCGAACCTTCCGCGCCGAGGGCATCACCGGCGCCGCGCTCGCCGGCAAGACCACCATCTGGCTGGGCGTGACTTCGCTGCTGCAGAACGCCGGCTCCTTCCTCGGTGTTCACGCTTTCACCTGGCTGACGCAGCGGACCAATCGCCGCACCGCCTTCGCCGTGAGCTTCCTGGCGGCGCTGGGAATGACCGCCTGGACTTTCTGGAAACTCAATACCATCGGCCAGATGTTCTGGATGGTGCCGGCGATGGGCTTCACGCAGCTCGCCCTGTTCGGCGGTTACGCGATTTATCTGCCCGAGCTTTTCCCCACGCGCCTCCGCAGCACCGGCACCAGCTTTTGCTATAACGTCGGCCGCATCGTGGCGGCTGCCGGGCCGCTGACGCTCGGCCTGCTGACCAGCAGCGTATTTCACGGACCGGACGCCATGCGTTACGCCGGCGTGACCATGTGCTCCGTCTTCCTGGTGGGCCTGCTCGCCCTCCCCTTCGCCCCTGAAACCAAAGGCCAGCCGCTGCCGGAATGACGCCAGTCGCCCGCATGCGGCCCTTCCACAGGCATAAAGTTATTGAAAATAAACCGCTTGATTTCGAAGCTCCGACTGGTCAAGGAAGTGGCTTAATGATTGTAAACATCAGCACCGATTCTGTTGTACACTCGACCCAGCCGTCACTAGACGAGAGGGTGAAGGATTTAGCTGGAGGGTGAGATGGTCCGTTCGTTTGTAGCGTGCTTCGTCGCAGGATTTTGCCTTGTTCCGCAGGTGTTTTGTCAGACGCCTGCCGAAATAGACTTCGCACGGGACGTGCAGCCGATATTCCGCCAGAACTGCATCGGTTGTCACGGACCGACCAAGCAAACTAACGGCCTGCGGGTCGACCGCAGAAGCTCCGTGATGAAGCCGGGTTCCCGCCGGGTGATGCCGGGCAGCCTGGAGAACAGCTTCCTGTACCACCGACTGATTGGATCCGAATTTGGAATTCAGATGCCGCCCACCGGCCCGCTCCACCCGGAACAGATCCAGATCATTAAGGCGTGGATCGAGCAGGGCGCACCATGGCCGGACCCTTTGGCTAATGAAGTCGAGTTGCCGCCATTGAACCCCAAGGCAATCGCGCTGGTGGAGGCGCTGCGCACGGCTGACCGGCTGGCCTTCAACAAGATGGTGGCGGAAGATCCCAAACTCCTCAATGCGCGCGGTCCGGAAAGCTCCACCCCGTTCATGTATGCCGTACTCTATTCCGACGCAGCCACGCTGGAACGTTTGATCCAGCGGGGCGCCGATCCGAACGGGCACAACGACGCCGGCGCCACGGCACTGATGTGGGCGGCTTTCGATCTCGAAAAGACCCGAGTTCTGATCGCGCACGGTGCGGATGTGAATGCGAAGTCCGACGACGCGCGGACGCCGCTGATGATCGCCGCGGGCAAACCGGGGGGCGCGCCGATCGTAAGACTGCTGCTGGCCCACGGCGCGAATCCCAATCCCAGCTCGAAGCCCGGAGCGGAATCCTCACCCCTGCTGGAGGCGTCTCTGGCAGGCGATGCGGAAATCATGCAGGCGCTGCTCGGTCACGGCGCCGAGTTCAAAGACATCGGCGGATTTGCGCTGGCAAGCGCCGCGGGCGCCGATTGCACAAAGTGCATCGATCTGCTGGTGGCCCGCAATCTCGACGCGATGCAGTACACCATCGCGCTGGGGCAGGTGGCGGTTCTGAATAATCCCGGCTTGATCCGGCTGATGCTCGAGCACGGCGCGGAGGTGAACGCGCCCGATCCGACGGGCAGGACCGCGCTGATGTACGCCGCGGTGTCCGACCTGCTCCCTGTGGAGCAGATCAAGCTGCTGATCGAGAAAAAGGCCGACGTCAACGCGAAAAGCTCACATCCGCGGTCCAGCGACACGGGCCGCACGGCGCTCGATCTCGCCAGGTTCCACGGCAACACGGCCGTGGTCGACCTGTTGTTGAAATCCGGAGCCGTCAGCGGGGTTCCAGCGGTATCGGTGGAACCGGCGTCCATGCGCCGCGGCAACACCATCCAGGCCGCCGTGTCGAAGAGCCTGCCGCTGCTGCAAAGCACCGATGCCAGCTTTGTGCCAAAAGCGGGGTGCGTTTCCTGCCATAACCAGAGCCTCTCAGCCATCGCTGTGGCGCTGGCGCGCAAGAGCGGATTCCAGGTGGACGAGCCGACGGCGGCCCGGCAGGTGAGGGTCAACGCGGGAGCGCTTGCCGGCATCCGCGACCTTGTCCATCAGGGCTTCTTTATCCCTGGAATTAACGCCAGTCCGGGGATCCTGTCTTATGTCCTTATAGGGCTGGACGCGGAGCACTTCAAGGCCGACCTCAGCACGGATGCCGTGGCGATGTACCTCCAATCACACCAGATGACGGACGGCCACTGGGCATTCGGTCCCGAAGCCAGGCCGCCGCTGTGTGCGGACACTCTCGGCCAGACCGTGCTGGCCATGCGCGGCCTGCAATTGTACAGCCCGCGCGTGGACAAGGCGGTGTACGCCAGGTCCATTCAGCTCGCGGCCAGGTGGATCGCCGGGTTCCAGCCAAAGACCGTTTACGACTTGGCATGGCGTTTGCAAGGCTTGGCTTGGGCCGGCACGAACAAAGAAGCCACCCCGAAGGCCCGGCAGGAGCTGGTGGCGGCGCAACGCTCCGATGGCGGATGGTCCGACCTTCCTTCGATGGAAAGCGGCGCTTACACGACTGGCTTGGCGATGCTGGCGCTGCAGAGTTCCGGCCTGCCGGTTTCCGACCCGGCTTACCAGCGCGGCGTCCAGTACCTGCTGAACACCCAGCTGGACGACGGGTCGTGGCACGTGCGCTCACGAGCAGCGGGATTCCAGCCCTACTTCGACAATGGATTTCCGCACGGCGTGGATCAGTGGATCTCCGCCGCAGGCACCAGCCTGGCGACGGTCGCCCTCACCCTCGCGGCACCTCCCGCCGCCAGCCACGCAACTCCTGGCACGCTGGCCCAGCGGTAATCTCCCTGGCAGAAGCGGGGTTCGTCCGCCCAAGGGGTCAGTCCGCCCGGCTGGATCGCGCGTTGCGCGCCCGCTTGGCGTGTCGTTCTTGCCGAGCCATTCATCGCGGCCGCGACGACGCGATACCATTGAATTGTGATGCTTGCGTCCGTGTTCGTGCGTTTCGGCGGAACCCCAAGGACGGGTTTCGGCCTGCGGATGGCTTCGGTCCCGCTGCTCCTCTTGTCCATTGGCACTCTGTTTTCGCAGCCGGCTGCGGATCCTGTAGCGACCGCGCGTAAGGCCCTCGAGTTTCTGCTGGCGCAGAATTATCCCGAGTTCTCCACCCTGGCCGCGCCCCAGCTCAAGAACGAGGAGGCTTTCGGCAAGCTGGGCGGCCAGATCAAGGCCTGGGGCGCGGTGGGAAAAATCGGCGAGCCGGTTTTCGAGGACATGGGCCCGGCCAAAGTGGTGACTTTCCCGGTCTCCTTTGCCGACAAGAACATCAAGGTGCGCTTCGCCGTCAACCCCTCGGGTCAGGTCTCGGTCATGTACCTGCTTCCTGGTGAAACCGTGTGGAAGCGGCCCGCCTACAGCAAGCCGGATTTGTTTACGGAGCGCGCCGTAACCTTCGGTGAGGACGAATGGAAGCTGCCGGGGACGCTGGCCGTGCCCAACGGCGCCGGTCCGTTTCCCGCCGTGCTGCTGGTGCAGGACTTCGGGCCCAAGGACCGCGATGATTCGCATTCTGAGCTCAAGCCGTTCCGTGATCTTTCCGACGGGCTGGCATCGCGTGGTGTACTCGTGCTGCGCTACGAAAAGCGCATCCGGCAGTATTCCGGACGCATGTCCGGCAAGCCATACACAGCCGACGACGAAACCGTGGACGATGCCGTCGCCGCGCTAGCCTTCCTGCGCACGCAATCCGTGGTCGATCCCAAGCAGGTCTACGTGGTGGGTCACGGGCTGGGCGGCTACCTGGCGCCGCGCATCGCCGCCGAAAACGCCAAATTGGCTGGCATCGTCGTGATGGCTGCCAATCAGCGGCCGCTCGAGAATTTGATGCTCGACGAACTACAGACCATGGTCATCCCGGACAAGGACGGCAAACTGGTGCCCGCCGTCACGGGCAAAGACCTGGAGCAGGCCAAAGCAGCTGTGGCGCGCGTCAAGAGCCTGGAACAAAACGATACCGACGCGCCGGCCATACTGGGGCTGCCGGCCGCTTACTGGCTGGACCTCAAAGGCTATGACCCCGCGGCCGAGGTCAAGAAGCTTTCCTTACCCATCCTCATCCTTTATGGGGAGCGCGACTTCCAGGTGCCAAAAGTCGATTTCGACTTGTGGCAGAGCGGGCTGGCCGGCCGCAAGAATGTCACCGCCCGCAGTTACCCGGCGCTCAATCACGCATTCGTCGCCGGCACCGGCCCCAGCAATGAGCAGGAGTACCGCAAGCCCGGCCACGTGGCGCCCGAAGTGGTGGACGATATCGCGAAGTTCATCGGTCGCCCGTAGGAGCCGGCGGGCCTCCGTGGCGCAGCCTGTCCAGGCTGCTGAGCCGAGAGTCATCTCGGCTTTTCTTCTGAGCGTCGCGCCGCCCCATTTACCGCCGCCCCACGTGGCCTAATAAAATCTCAGGCCTGCAGCCGCTCGGCGGAGAGCAGCACCAGCGCGATCCACAGCAGATCGGCCAGCAGCAGGTGCACCAGTTGCATCCCGATGGGCGCCAGCAGCAGCAGGTTGATCGCCCCTGCCGCAAGCTGGCCGCCTACGAGCGCCAGCACCGCATACGACAGGCGCCTTCCCACCGCCGATGAGACGGCCGACACCGCGTAGTAGAGGATCCAGGCGCTGGCGGCCGCTGCCATCAGAGGATGCCAGATGCGGAGGCGGACGAAGAGATTGGCGGTTGGATCGAAATCGCGCGCCAGGCCCGCGGCCAGCGAGGTTGAGGGGAACAACGTGTCGCCGAGGGCCGCAATCGCGCCGCTCACTCCCAGTACCGCAAACACGACCAGTGTGACGGCGGCCATCCCGGCGCCGCCGCCGCGCAGTCGTATGGCAGGGCGGCCCATGCCCCACCAGGCGGTGAGCGTGAGGCAGGCCAGCAGAGTGAGCGTATTGATGAGGTGTGCCGAAAGCGACCACGCGCGGTTCGCGGAGGCATTTCGCGCAACGTGATCGAGTAGCACCAGGGACGCGCCTAGCAGCGCTTCGGTCACCAGGAACACAGCGGAAAGCATCGCCCCCAGCCGCACGCGGTGCCGTTTCGGGTACCTGGCGAAGGCCCAGATCAAGAGGGCCGCCACCAGCATCACGTCCAGCGCGCTGGTTGCCCTGTGGGTGAATTCGATGATGGTGGCACCCGCCGGCGTCTGGGGCGAAACCGGCCCGTCGCAAAGTGGCCAGTGATTGCCGCAGCCCGCCCCGGAGCCGGTGGCGCGCACATAAGCGCCCCATAGAACCACCGCCAGGTTGTACGCCAGCACCGCCCAAGCGAAGCGGGCGAAGCGCCGCTCCCTCGGAGCGGGGATTACCCAAGCAGGCCCAGCGGCGGCAATCGCAGCGTCAGGCATGAGCAGAAAACTCACATTATACGGAAACGACACTCTTGACATGATCTCCCTAGAGATCTACCCTAGCAGTCTATGGGGAATCGCCGCGAGATGAAATCATGAAAAGTAAGGACCGCCTCTTTGGTTCCCTCGAGCTTCTCATCCTGAAGACCCTGGCGGCTGGGCCCAATCATGGCTTCGGCATCACCCTTCACGTGGACACCGTTTCCAAGGGCTTGCTGCACATGGAAGAGGGCTCGCTGTACCCGGCTTTACACCGTCTGGAGCGGGAGCGGCTCGTCGCCGGCGAGTGGCGTCAAACAGATAGCGGGCGCCGGGCCCGTATTTACACGCTCACCGCCGCCGGCCGCAAGCGGCTGGCGGAGAGTGAAGCAAGCTGGTCGTCCGTGGCGCTCGGCATCGAGCGGGTACTGAGGTACGTATGAAGCGCGTTGTCGAATTCCTGAAGCGCCTTTTTCAACGCGACTCTGCCTGGCAGGAGGAGATCGACAGCCATCTTGCCATGAGGGCCGAATGGCACCGGGCTCACGGAACCGCGCCGGATGCGGCGCGCATCCAGGCTGCGCGTGCCTTCGGCAGCCGTTTGCGCGCGCTGGAGGCGGTACGCGCGGTGCACCGGGCCCCGTGGCTGGACGCGCTCGTCCAGGATACGCGTCACGGTCTACGCGTGATCCGGCGCTCGCCCGCCTTCAGCCTGGCGGCGGTGGCCACGCTGGCGGTCGGCATCGGTGCTTCTACCGCCGTGTTCAGCGTTGTCGATCTGCTGCTTTTCCGCAGCCTCCCCTACCCCCGCGCCGACCGCCTGGTTTCGATCGGCTTCAGCGGGCCCATCGACACCAGCGAATTCAATGTCGGCAACGCCTATCTGGACTGGCGCGCGCACCAGCGCGCGTTTAGCGCCATGACCTCGATGTATCCCGGCGGGCAATGCGACCTCGGCGAGGCGCCGGCGCTGCGCGTCCCCTGTTTCCAGGTGGAAGCGAACTTCCTCGCCACACTGGGGATCGTCCCCGCCGCCGGCCGCGATTTCCGCCCGGAGGACGACCGGCCAGGCGCGCCCAAAGTAGCCCTGCTCTCTTACTCGATGTGGCAGTCGCGCTTCGGCGGCGATCCCGCCGCGGCCGGCAAGACAATTCGCCTGGATGACGGCCCCGTCCGCGTGATCGGCTTTCTGCCGCGCACTTTCGAGATGCCGCAACTGGGCGACGCCGATGTCCTTCTGGCCGAGCAACTGGACGAACGCGTGGCGCGCGCCCCCAATTCCACCGTCTTTCTGCGCACGTTCGCTCGTCTGAAGAATGACGCCACCGCTGACACCGCGCGCCAGCAGATGCTGCCGCTGTTTGCCGATAGCGTGCAGCGTTATGTGCCTCCGCCGCTGCGGCGGGAAGTGGGGCTGGTGGTGCGCAGCTTGCGCGACCGGCAGATTCACGACGTGAAACTCGCGTCGTGGTTGTTGTTCGGCGCCGTGCTGGCGTTGGTGGCGTTGGCCTGCGCCAACGTGGCCAACCTGATGCTGGCGCGGGCTGCCGCGCGCCGTAAGGAACTGGCGATGCGCGCCGCGCTGGGCGCCGGCCGTGGCCGCCTGGCGCGGCAAATGTTCACCGAGAGCCTGTTGCTCAGCCTGGCCGGCGGCGCTGCCGGGTGCGCTTTCGCCCGGGCACTATTGCGCGCCGTGCTGGCGACCGCGCCCGAAGCATTGCCGCGGCTCGCCCAGGCGCGCTTGGATGCGCGGGTTCTGCTTTTCGCTCTGTCGGTATCGCTGGCCGCCGCGATCGCCACCGGCCTGCTGCCGGCCTGGGAGCGCCTGAGCGCGGCCGCGCTCGCCGGATGGCACTCGGCCGGAAACGCGCGCTCCTGGGCGCGGCCCGTTCTGGTGGCGACCCAGGTGGCGATCTCCCTGGTGCTGTTGACCGGGGCCTCGCTCCTGGTGCGCAGCCTGTGGAAGCTCGAAAGCGAATCGCTTGGCTTTCAGCCGAAGCGCGTCGTCAGCGCGGCATTCACGCTCAATCGGCATCGCTACGACACGGCGGAAAAACAAGATGCCCTTTATGCCGAGGTGGAGCGGCAGCTAGCCGGCATACCCGGCGTCAGCCGGTTCGCCCTGAGCGATACCATTCCGCCATCGGGCGGTCTGCGCGGCCGGCCGTTTTCCAATATCCGCGTCGCCGGCCACCCGCCGCTTCCCGAGCAGGGCGGCATGGTGGCGTTCCGCTACGTCACACCCGGCTACTTCCGCGCGCTCGGAGTCCCCATCGTAGCCGGACGCGACTTCGCCGAAAGGGAACGCTCCGCAGCCGAGACTCCCGTCATCCTCGGCCAGTCCCTGGCGGGGCGCATCTTTCCGGCCGAAAACCCTGTCGGCCAGCGCATCGGACTCGGCGACGACGGCCAGTGGGCTCCGGTGGTGGGTGTGGCCGGGGACGTGAAGAATTCCGGCCTGACCGATACGCCGCAGCCCGAGTATTACCTGCTGCGCATGCACCAGTCTTGGGCGCCCGGGTTGAGTGCCGTCGCAGTGCTCGAAACGCCGCTCGATGCGGCCGCACTGGAACGCTGGGTGCGCCGGCAAATGGCAGCCATCGATCCCGCGCTGCCCGTCACCATTGAAACTATCCAAACCAAGGTGGATCGCCTGAGCCAGCGGGCCCGGTTTCTGGCAGTGTTGATCGGCCTGTTTGCCTTCTTCGGCCTGCTGCTGGCCGCGATTGGGCTGTATGGCGTTCTGTCATTCCTGGTCGCGCAGCGCACGCGCGAGATCGGCGTGCGCATCGCGCTCGGCGCGTCGCCGGGCCAAATCGCTCGCATGGCGGTACACCAGGCCGGCATCTGGACCATCGCTGGAATGGCCGCTGGCTGGGCCGCATCCGCGGCGTTAGCGCGCCTCGCGCGCGGCGCCTTATTCCAGGTTTCGCCCTTCGACCCGTTCTCGCTCACGCTCGCTGCCGCAATCCTTGCGATAGCGGCCACCATCGCCGCCTGGCGTCCCGCTCGCCGCGCAGCCGGCGTGGATCCGGCAGTTTCGCTGCGCGAAGAGTAACCGCGGCGGAGCAACGCGCGGCTGGCTGCGATGCGCGGCGGTTTCACGCTCTGTCGCGGCCGGTCTCTTCAATTCCGTAGAACGCGCGCGCACTTTCGCCGAGCAGCCATTCCCTTGTCTCCATGCTTTGCGCGCCGATCGCCTGGGTGAAGACTGCCAGCGTTTCCTTCCAGATGGAATCAGGCAAACACGAGGGCCAGTCGCTGCCGAACATCATTCGATGAGGGCCGAACATGGCGAGCGCGTGCGCCACAAACGGACGAACTGCGCCGGCGCTCCACTGTTTCCCCCAGCCGGTGAGCAGCCTGCTTGCCTTCACGTAGACCTTGGGCGACTGGGCGGCGCGCTCGATGCCGCGAAACCACGCCTCGGAGCCATCGGGTCGGCCCAGATGCACAATCGCTAGCGCCAGATCAGGATGCCGGTCCAGCAGCGCAGGTATCTCCGCCGCTGGAATCTCTGCATCGAACGGGACGCCGCGGCGCTCGAGGACGCGCAGTCCCGCCGGGAACTCCCCGCCGGGACGAAGGTCGCTACCCGTCACGCCTAGGAACAAAGGATGCCGCTGGTAGCCGTCGAGCGCGGCTTCCAGCTTTGGGCCGTCCAGCCGGACGCGAGCGATCATGCCCTTGATGTATCCGTGTTCCCCGGCCAGCGCCAGCAGCCCGGCATTCTCCTCCTGGCTTTGCGCGGTCGCGATCGATCCATCAAAGCGCGCACGTCTCAGGATGGATTCGAGGTGAGAAGGCAGATGTTCTGCGGTGAAGAACTGGTGGGCGTCGAGACGCAATCAGAAGATGAAGGCGAGACCGCCGCGCACGCTGCGCGGATTGTCCACCAGCAGCAATTGGCCGCCTGGCGAGTTGATTCCCAGGTACCCCTGTGCCAGAACGTTGCGCAGCTCGGCCGTCGCCTCAACCCGTTTCCCCAAGCCCGGGATCGGCTGCCGCACGCAGACGTTCAGTCCCGGAGCCGAGCGCAACGGCTGCATGCTATACGGATTACCCGACATCACCCAGCGCGCGTCGCCGATCGTCATCTGGTAGCTCGCGATCAGCCGCGTGCCGGTGCGCGGAACCGTGGCGGCCACCCGAGTCGTGACGGCCTGACGCCGGCCGGCGTGAATCATCGAGCGCAGCTCGTCCGGGCTGTTGCTCACCAGCTCCTCATGCCATGTGGTCAACGCGCCCCCGTTGTCGTAGGACGCCGTGACGCTCACGTGCTCGCCCAGGTTCTGAGTGAACGCGGCATCCGCGCCATCCATCGCAAAATTGCCGGCGTTGAATACCGAGCTATTGGAGAACAGGTCGGGAATCACGTTGCCGCCCATGAAGAAGCCCGCCGGCATCACCATCGTGATGGCGGCGTCGGTCAGCATCTCGCGGTACGCGGACAGGCGGACGCTCCGCGAGCCCATTTTACGCGCCACTGCAAGCTCATACTCCTGTCCCCGCTGCAGCCGGACATGGCTGTCGGCGAGCGAAAGCCGCGGGAACATTCCCAGCGTGTTCAGGTCCTGCCGCAAATCCGCATCATCCCCGACCGAGTCCGCCATCTCCGGCCGCGCAGTGCCCGAGGAATAGGCCAGCTCCAGGTCCGTCGCCGCGTTCACCGCCCACGCAGCGCGCACATAGGGGCTCAGATAAGTGAGATGGTCCAGGAATGCGACCGTGTCGATTTGCGTGCCGTATTGCATCGAGAAGCTGTCGGAGAACTGCGTGCGATTATCCACGCTGGCGGAAAGCGAACGCAGGATCGGCAGCCCCATGTCGGTTCCAGCCAGGACCGAGCCCAACCGCTCCGGCAGATACAGCTGCCGCATCGTGATCGATATCACCGGCTTGTCCCCTGCCAGTTCGCGGCTGTAGCTGGTGCGAAAGGCCGCCGCCGGAACGCCGGTCTGCGAGCCATAACCTAGATTGCCGCTAAACTGCAGCAGGCCGCTGCCGTAAAGGGAGGTTGCCAGGGCGAAGGCCGTGCCCAGATCCGCTTCGCTGGCGGCGGTGGCCACCATGGGGCCGTCGCCTGCCGAGAGGCGGAGAATTCCACGCGTGTCCGCAAACACCGTCACCGGCGGATTGCCGCTGCCCACCGGGTTCTCCCGGAAGCGCATCACGGGGCGCGTATCGGAAGCGCTCCGCAGTACCCATTTCCAGTCGTCGGAAATGATGCTCCCATTCTCGATGTTCGGATAGTCCAGCTGGATCGAGCTGAAGAGCGAGTTCAAGCTGACGTGCAGGCGGCTCAGCCGTCCAGCCTCGACCGAAATGTCCTTACGGACGGCGGGGACGAAACTGGCCAGCGACACGCGCAGGGAATACAGAGACGGGAACAGGCCGGGCAGGCGGAACTCGCCATTCTGGTCGCTCAGCACCTTGCCGATCTGCCGGTCCTGGCGGTTGTACAGAATCACTGCGGCGCCCATCTGCGGCACACCGCGCGAATCGTTGACAACGCCCGCAATCGAGCCGGCCAGGCGGATCGGCTCAGCACCGCGAGCGCCCGGTGCGAGCAAACACAAAGCCCCTGCCAGCATCCAGGCCGACGTGTTTTGCGCCTTCATCGTCACCATCGCGACGCTCGCCCGCCTTTGACGGACGTATACCCGAATCCTAGGTTACCGTAAACTTGGCCGAAGGTGTGAGGGTCTGGTTGCGGCTCTTGTCAACAATTTTCATCCGCAACGTGTATTGCCCTGGAAGCAGGGACTTTAAGGGCAGGAACTTCTCGATCGTCAGCTGCGACGCCGAAGCGTCCGGTACTTCCCCTAGATTCTCCGTGAAGTCGAAGATTCGCTCGTTGGACCCAGACCGCACCAGCTCGTACGTTACCGTGCCCACCGGCTTGTGAGTCGTTTCATCGGCACCCAGGTTATAAACCTTCAGATAGATCCCCATCTTCTCTTCGTGCTTGAAGACATCGTCCATGCGCGGCCGGACTTTGGAATCGCCGATAATGAACTGCCCGGCGCCGATGCTCTTCATCGGCACCTTCTCGATGATGTCCGCCAGCATGACCGAGCTTGTGGTGGCTTTGTCCGGATCGAGGCGCGGCACCGTGATGGCCGCCTCGTAGTTGTTCATATTCCCGGCGGTGAGATCCTTCGACACCACGTTCAGCCGGTAGGTCCCTGGCGCCAGCGGCATCGGCTTCTGGTAAATCGACTTCTGCGCCTGGTACGCCTGTAGCAGTTGCGGTGCCGCATTGATCGTGACCGTATCTTCAAAGGTCGACACGATACGGCGGGTCATAGTGGTGATGCGGCCGAAAATGTTCACCGTCGCCCGCTGCAGACCTTCCTTCGATGTGAACTGCAGATCCTTGTTGTCAAACTGCACGGTGACGTACGTCAGCACCGACGCGTCTGTCACCGGAAAGAAATCCGTGCGCACCTTGCACGGCAAAATGTTATAGCTGATCTTGGAGTAGACCTGCGCCTCCAGGTCCGGAAACTGCGCCTTCGGCGGCTTGAAGATCGCGGCGTAGTTTTCCAGGCGGGTGAACTCCATCATGCTCTCCGGCTGGCCGCCAAACGCTTGCCCCAGGTGAGTGCCGTCGGTGTTCTGGAAGCGCTGGTTCTTGCTGCTCATGCCCATCTGCTCCATCAT
>CAZZHN010000063.1:3736-21187 GCA_964654065.1 uncultured Solibacteraceae bacterium | reverse complement strand
GAGCGCAGCTACGCTTTAGGGCCATGTGACGTTACCACTAACTATTGTTGTACTTCCGTAGCAATTCCAAACTATCCCCACAGGAGGAACACTGGCAAGGCCATTTACAATCGCGGTAGAGGTGGGATTGCAGCTCCGCGGTCTGGCGGTAGAACTCCAGCAACGGAGCGGCGGCCGGATAGCGGCCGCCAAGCTCAGCTGCGCGCGCGATGCGCAGGTCCCAGGAGGGCCGGCTCATGAGACTACCCGGCTCGAGAGAGTGCTGGCGGGGCCCCGTTCTGGCCGAATGAATGCGCCGCCACGGACCGGACCGGAGGTGCAGATCGAACGGGTTTCCATAGGTCGGTGCTATTGTAACTCCGGAACGCCGGGCGGGGCATGAATTCCGACCCGCCGCTGCCGTTCCCGCCTCCCTTAGAATAGAAGGCACGCATGACCCAACCGCTTGTGGGGATGGATCTCGCCGACCTCCGCGAGGCCCTTGGCTCCGACCAACCCGGTTATCGCGCCGCCCAGGTTTATGAGGCCGTCTATCGAGGCCGGGCAACCGATGTGGCGGGCATCAGCGCTCTGCCTGCGGCGCTGCGCCGGAGTCTTGCGGAGCGGCACCCCTTCGGGCTGCCGGAAATCGGCCACCGCTTTGAGTCGATCGATGGCACGCGGCGTTATCTGCTGCGGCTCGAGGACGGCCGCACGGTGGAAACCGTGTTGATGCCGGAGGGTGAGCGCGACACCATCTGCATCTCGAGCCAGGTCGGCTGCGCGGTGGATTGCAAGTTCTGCATGACCGCGCTGCTGGGCCTGGAGCGCAGCCTGACGGCGGGCGAAATCGTCGGGCAGGTGCTGGCGCTGGCGCGGGACAACGGGCTCGACCGGGCCAGCGCCTCGCGGCGCCTGAACATCGTCATGATGGGGCAGGGAGAGCCGCTGCTCAACCTTGAAAACGTGATCAAAGCCACACGCATCCTGCTCGATCCCGCCGGCTTCGGACTCTCACCGCGGCGCATCACTGTTTCCACGGCCGGCGTGGTGCCCAAAATCGCCGAGATGGGACGCGAGCCAGTGCGGCCGAAGCTGGCGATTTCGCTCAACGCTTCCACCGAAGAGGCGCGCCGCGAGTTGATGCCGATCACCCGCAAGTACCATTTGAAGGATCTCATCGAAGCCTGCCAGGCCTATCCTTTGCGGCCCTGGGAGAAGCTGACGTTTGAATACGTCCTGCTGAAAGGCGTCAACGACACCGACGCCGACGCACGCCGGGTGGTCAAGCTGCTGGCTCGTCTCAACGCCAAGGTCAACCTGATCGCGCTGAACCCCGGGCCGGAGATTCCTTACCAGACCCCCGAACCTGACCGGGTCGCGAGTTTTCAAGCCATTGTGCGCCGCTCTCTTCCCTGCTTCATCCGCAAGCCCCGCGGGTTGGATATCTACGCCGCGTGCGGGCAGTTGAAGTCGAGCGTGGTGTAAATTCGCGCCCTGCCGCGTGACCTCGGCCGGAAGTATTTGCGCGCGGAGGCTACTTCGCGACTCCATTCGACCGCCAAGCTGAAGAAACCACAGCAGCCCACCCCGAATGGCACGGGCATTGCGAGGACTTTACGGCAGGAGGTAACCCGTTGTGACAACCATCACCCGATTCGTCTCCCTCGGAGTGTGAGCCCGCTGGGGCCATCCACCCGCCGGGCCGGAAATGGCGCAAGTTACAACCCTGGTTACAGCAGAATCATGCTCAGTTATCTGGTTGATACCATCGTCGACATTCAGGAGCGGTTTGAAGCCGAGGAAAAGACGTTCCTGTTCCTGGATTTTGACGGCACGCTGGCTCCGATTGAAGCCGATTTCGCGGCTCCCAAGCTGGACCCCGGTTTGGGCGAAACGCTGGCGCTGCTCTCTTCGAACCCATCGGTCATCACCACCATCATCAGCGGCCGGGCCGTGGAAGACCTGTTTGCCCGCATCCGGCTGCAGGGTTTGATTTATGCAGGCAATCACGGGCAGGAAATATTTGGCCGGAACGTCCACTTTGTGGAGCCCGTGGCAGCGGGACGGCGCAACAGCCTGGAGCGCCTCACCAATGACATCGCGGCGCGGCTCCGGCCGATCGCCGGGACCGCGGTCGAGTTCAAGGGCCTCACGTCGAGCGTGCATTACCGGCAGGCAGCGGAATCGGACTACGCCGAGATACAAGAGTCGGTGCGCGTCGCCGCCGGCCGGGACGAGCGCCTGTTTCGCCTCCTGCACGGCATCAAGGCAATCGAGATTCTGCCGCGCACGAAGTGGCACAAGGGTGCGGCGGCACAGTGGATCCTCAATCGCTTCGGTGGTGACGGTGCCCTGGTGATCTACCTGGGTGACGACGCCGCCGACGAGGAAGCGTTTGAGGTTCTGCCCGACGCGGTGACCATCAAGGTTGGCGGGGCGCAGCCGACCCACGCCCGCTACCGGTTGCCGCATCCGGCTGCAGTTCACGAACTCCTGCGATGGCTGGCAACTCTCACGGCTCCCAAGGCGCGCCGGGCCTGAAAACCATGGCGCCATCGACCGAGGCCAAAGCATTCGCGTTCTTTACCGAAACCCGTCTGGTGGGGCTGACCGGGCGGAAAGCATCGGACCTCGCGCAACTGCTCCAGCACCTCACCCAGGTTTCCGGTTCCTGCATTTTTTATCACACGCACTACCTCTACCTCACTCATCATTTCGAAAAGCCCAGGTTCTATAACGAATTCGCCAACTGGGTTTCGCAGGCTCTGCAGGAGGAGCGGCTGGCGGAGCGGCTGGCGGCCATCGACCTGCTGGAGATGACCTCGATACGGGATCTGCGCGAGGCGCTCGCCCGCGTGATGCAGAAGCATCTGGAAGGCGACGGAAAGACCATTCGCACCTGCCCACCCGGAGAGGAATTCCACTTCTGCGAGGCCAAGAGCTTCATTATGCCGACCGGCCTGGTCGCGGCCGGAGTGTCCGAGTTTTTCGACTTGCTGGGCAACGTCACCAACGACTGCCTGCATTTCCACTTTTTCGAAGCACGCCTCCGCCTGGAGCGGCCCACCAACGACTTCTCACAATGGCTCGAAGACCTGGGCCAGAAGAGGCTCGCGGCCAGGATCAACAGCCTGAATCCGTACGCGATGACGCTGGATGAGCTGAAACACGAAATCGTGAAGTTAGGAAGGAGATACTCGTCGAAGTAACATGCCAATCCAGCTGGAGGACTACCAGGACGTTGCCGGCCCGGGTGTGATCGAGGAGCTGCGAGCCTTGGCGGGCCGCGTCGCCGGGCGTAAGATGCAACACATCAACTCCACTGCGGTGGGCGGCGGAGTGGCCGAAATCCTGACCCGCCTGGTGCCACTGCTGCGCGAACTGGGTGTGGACGCCGCATGGGACGTGATCAAGGGCGATCAGGCCTTTTTCAGCGTGACCAAGGCGTTCCACAACGCGCTGCACGGCAAGCGGGAGGAGATCACGGCCGAGATGTACGAGATTTTTCGCGCCAATACAGAAACCAATCTGCGCGATTTGAATTTCACCGGTGACGCGATTTTCGTGCACGATCCGCAGCCGGCCGGGCTGGTGGCGCGCAAAGCGGAGATTGGGCGGCGCTGGGTCTGGCGTTGTCACATTGACGTGTCCGCGCCGCAGGCGGACGTCTGGGAGTTTCTGCGCCCCTCCATCGAACAGTATGACGCCGCCATTTTCTCCATGCCTGATTTCGCGCAGCGGCTGCCCGGAGCGCAGTACCGCATCGCCCCGTCCATCGATCCGCTCAGCGACAAGAACAAGCCTTTGGAAGCCGGCTACGTGAATAAGGTGCTGGAGAAATACAACGTCGATCCAGGCCGGCCCATCATCACGCAGATCTCGCGCTTCGACCGATTCAAGGATCCCTTGGGGGTCATCGCCGCGTATCGCCTCGTAAAAAAGCGCCATCGATGCCAGCTGGTGCTGGCGGGCGGCGGCGCTCCCGACGACCCCGAAGGCGAGGAGGTGCTCCGCGACGTCCAGGAGGCCGCCGCCGGCGATCCCGATATTCACGTGCTTCTGCTGCCGCCATTCAGCGACCTGGAGATCAACGCCCTGGTGCGTGGTTCGACGGTGATGGTACAAAAATCCATTCGGGAGGGCTTCGGACTCACCGTGAGCGAAGCGCTCTGGAAAAGAAAGGCTGTCGTGGGCGGCGCGGCGGGCGGCATCAAGCTGCAAATCATCGATGGCATTACCGGATTCCTGGTGCATTCCTCGGAGGGTGCGGCCACCCGCATCGCGCAACTGCTCGGCGACCGGAGGTTGCGCGACAAAATGGGCGAGAACGGATACCAGCACGTCCGCCAAAACTTTCTGGTCACCCGGCACGTCAGGGATTACATTCTCACCATGCTGGCGCTCGATCATCCCGGCGAAAGCATGATTTACCTCGCCTGACCCCAAGAGCAAGCCGCATCCAGTTGTGCGGTTGCGTGATTACCAGCACATGCCGCGGCGTGGTCTGGAAACGCAGGCTGGGCGCTGCGCGTTAGTAATTGTAGGAGATGCTGCGCAAGAGTTGTCCCGTTCATGTTAGTTTCATCACCCAAAGGCGTGGAAATACTACCGTCGGGAATCTTACATGAGGCAGGCGGGTGATTGATGCGCAGCGGGTTACCGAATGGTAGGCGAGATGCCTTCCAAGTATGCGGTGGAGCGGCCAAGCGACTCCATTGACGACTTGAGAAAGCGTCCAGTTAGGAAAGGAACAAGTAACATGAGGCAAGGACAATCACTAACAAAGGCACGAGCGATCCTTACCATGGGTTGCGCTGTTACGATCGCGCTTGCATTGGGTGCATCATGTGCCCGTGCCGACGAAATGGATAAGCGGACGGTGCTCACCGTGAATCAACCGGTGCAGGTTAGCAACCGGCTGCTCGAACCTGGCACGTATGTGTTCGTGCTGGTCGGCGGACATTCAGACCGTTACACGGATCGAAATACCGTGGAGATCTTTAATGGCGACCAGACGCGCATCATCGATATGCTGGTTGCGGTTCCGGCCTATCGAGAGCGGACGATGGCCAAGTCGGCCTTCACTTATTGGGAAACGCCGCCGGGAACCGCCAGCGCGCTTCGTGATTGGTACTACCCGGGTGACAATTACGGACGTGAGTTCGCATATCCCAAGCACCCCGTAGTGCTCTCGGCTGAGGTGCACACTTGGACGCCGGCGGCAGCAACGGAAACGGCGGAAGGGGCTCCCGCTCCGGCTGCGCCGGCTGAAGCGGAAACTGTAGCGATGCCTGCCCAGGTAGAGGAAGCGGCTCCGGCGCCGGAGCCAGCCGCTGAGCCTGCGCCAGCGCCTGAACCGCAGCCTGCAGCGCAGGAACCGGCGCCAGCGCAAACACCAGCGCCAGCGGAACTTCCCAAGACAGCCAGCCCTTATCCCACGATTGGCGTGGCTGGATTGCTGCTGGTCGGTTGCTATGGTGCGCTACGAAAAAGAGGGACGCAGTAAGCAGGCGTCGCAGCTGCCAGATGGGAGACTCAGCAAGATCACTGAGACTCTGGTCAGCAGTTGCAGGTTTTGCCCAGAGACGGTGCTCGTGGCCTTTCGGCGGCATGGGCGCCCGCAATTGGCGCCCGGGCCATCGAAGGGTCGCGCACATGGCTGGATGTAAACCACTCAGGAAAGGAAGCAGTATGAAAAGAGTAACATCACTGACATATTCGCGACTGGCAGTTACTGCAATATGCGGTGTGGCAGTCGGGCTCGCATTGGGTGCACCATGCGCCCGAGCGGACCAGTGGGACAAACGAACCGTGATCACCCTGAATCAGCCGATTCAGGTCCGGGACCGGCTTCTGGAGCCTGGTACCTATGTGTTCCGGCTGCTGAACTCGGCATCGGACCGGTACACGGTGCAGATCTTCAACGGCGACCAAACGCGGATCATCGACACCGTGTTCGCAATCCCGAGCTACCGCCTGCGGCCGCCGGACAAATCGGAATTCACATTTTGGGAAACGCCGGCCGGAACCGCGAGAGCGATGCGCGACTGGTACTATCACGGCGACAATTATGGACGGGAGTTCGCGTATCCCAAGCATCCCGCGGTGCTGACGGCTGCGCTGAACGCGCCGCCTCCGGGTCCGGCGCCGGAAGCTGAGGCTGCGCCTGGGCCGCCTGCCGCGCTGCCAGACGAAAGCGGGACGGCGGAGGCGCCGGGGCCGACTCAGCCCACAGAGATGGCAGAATCGGCTGCTGCCCCCACTCCGGAACCCGCGCCTCAACCCGCTCCGGAATTCCAACCGGCGGCTCAGGAACCGGCTCAGGAACCGGCGACTCTACCCAAGACAGCGAGCCCCTATCCTCCGATCGGGCTGGCTGGCCTGATGGCCGTCGGTCTCTATGGCTTACTGCGGCGGCGGCGAACGCAGTAGTCTGGATGAAGGAACCGGCCAAAATCCATGCGACGGCGCCTGGCAGTTCGATGTATCGCACTGGCAAGCGCCGTCTTAGTTCTCGTAAGCCGAGCCGGTGCGATCGCCCAGGACGAACCGCCGTATACCATTCGCAGCGATGTGCGGCTGGTGCTTCTCGACGTGGCGGTGACGGACCACAGGGGCGCGCTGGTGGCAGGCCTCACACGGCGGAATTTTGACGTTACCGAAAATGGGCTCAGCCAGCCGATCACGGTGTTTGCCAACGACGACGTCCCGGTCACGGTAGGAATCCTGGTGGATGAGAGCCTGAGCATGGCGCCGAAGCGCGCGGAGGTGTTGTCCGCGGCTGAGACGCTGATTGCGAAGAGCAACCCTAAAGACGAGGTTTTCGTGCTGAACTTCAATGAGCACGTGACGCGGGGGCTGCCGAACGGCTTGCTCTTCTCCGACGACATCGGGCAATTACGCGCTGCGCTCCATCGAGGCATGCCGCAGGGCAGAACGGCGCTGAATGACGCGATCGTCGAGGGATTGCAGCAACTGGAGATGGGGAGGTGCGGCAAAAAGACGCTGGTGGTGATCAGCGATGGGGGCGACAACGCCAGCCATGCCGGACGCAAGGACATGCTCGCCCGCGTCGAGAAGAGCCTCGCCACTATTTACACCATCGGAGTGTCCAGTCCGGGCGATCCGGACCGCGATCTCGGCCTGCTGAAGGAACTCGCCAGGGTGAGTGGCGGGGAGGCGCACTTTCCCGCCGATTTGTCGAGCATGGCTCCGATATGCATTGGCATCGCGCAGGAGATTCGCTCGCGCTACACCATTGGCTATCCGCCGCCGCCGGCGCACGCCAGCGCGCTGCGCCGCATTCAGGTCTATGTCACAGCCCCGGGTCACTCGCACTTGACCGCCCGCACGCGAACGAGCTATAGCTATGAGCCAGCCGAGAATCCGGACAATAAGTAAGGGACGGCTCTGGGCGGAGAGGGTACTTTTACTCGCCGGCTTGAGCGCCATTGGCATCTGGGCCGGGTCGTACGTGCGCACCGCGGCGTACCAGAGCTGGCAGAGCTTCGCCTTCGAATGCCAGCTCCAGGGCAGTGAGCCCACGCTGGCGCGCTATCTCGCGTACGACGGCAAGCGAGTCGTGGCAGCCGAGGTGGCCTGGTGCTGCGGGGGTGAGTCCGAGCCAACCTCTCTCCCCACGCCTGGGAAAGTGCATGCTCCCCGGCAGCGGCCCATCGCCAATGACGCTTTGCTCGGCCGCCTGGTGATCCCCCGGCTGCATCTTGGCGAGATGGTTCGCGAAGGTGACGGCGAAAGCACGCTCAGCCTGGCCCTCGGCCACATCCCGGGGACTGCATTGCCGGGCCAGGGCGGCAATGTCGGCGTGGCCGGTCATCGCGACACGTTGTTTCGAAGCCTCCGTTCGATTGGGAAGCATGATCGGATTGAGTTTCGGACGCTGGCCGGAAGGTATGACTACCAGGTCGAGAGCATCGAAATCGTCAAGCCCGATGATGTCGCCGTGCTTGCCGCCGGGAATCATCCGCAGCTGACGCTGGTTACCTGTTATCCGTTCCATTACGTCGGCGCCGCGCCCGATCGATTCATTGTCAAAGCGCGCCAGGTCTCGCCCTAAGCCGCGCCGGAAAAGGCGCGGGGCGCGTGCGCCGCGGCCTTTGACTCGCCGGCAACAGGGGCGAGGGCGTGCTCCGGACGGATCGCCGCAAGTTCAGCGATCAGGTTTCCCGCCCAGCGATAGACGTTGTGTTCTTCGACGACGGCGCGCATGCGCTGCATGCGGGCGCGCTTTTCCCCGGCCGGCATCGAAAGAGCGCTGTGGATGGCCCCGGCCAACTCGTCGGCGTCATAGGGATTCACCACCAGGGCATCGGGCAGCTCATGGCTGGCGCCGGCGAACCGGCTCAGGATGAGCACTCCGTCCTCATCCGGGCGGGCAGCGACGTACTCCTTGGCAACCAGGTTCATGCCGTCGTGCAGCGAAGTGACCAGGCAGAAATCGGCCGCGCGATAATACGCCTGGACCTCCTCGTGGCTGTGATGCTTGTTGAGAAACACAATCGGCTTCCAGGCGCCGGTGCGGAAGCGGCGGTTGATGCGGCCGGCCTCCTCCTCAACCTCTGTCATCAGATCCTGGTAGCGCTTGATGCGCGTCCGGCTGGGCGCACCGATCTGCACGAAGACCAGCTTTTCACGGTAGGACGGGTGCAGATCGAAGAGCCGCTCAATGGCGCGAAACCGCTCTGGAATCCCCTTGGTATAGTCGACGCGGTCAACGCCGAGACCCACGTATGGCACCGGCTTCTCGCCGAGCTGGCGGAAAAGCCCGGCGCGCTCGTCCGCGTGCGCCGCGCCGTTTTCGCGAAATGCCACGCTGATCGGGAAAGGTCTCACTCTGGTGATGTGCTCGTGACGGTTGACCGCGAAGTGCTCCCAATCGATGCGCGACTCGAGCGCGTGGTCCACCGTCTCGAGGAAATTGTTGCAGTGCGCCTGGATGTGAAAGCCGACCAAGTCCGCTCCCAGCATGCCGTCGAGCAGTTCACTTTGCCACGGGCAGATGCCGAAGGCCTCCGGATTCGGCCATGGGATGTGCCAGAAGATCGCAATGCGCGCATCCGGCCGGCGCTCCTTGATCAATCGCGGCAGGAGGGCGAAGTGGTAATCCTGCACCAGCACCAGCGGCTCTTTTTCCGCCTCCATCTCCTCCAGCAGAACGCGGGCGAACTTCTCGTTCACTTCTCGATACTGGTCCCAGTCAGCAGCGCGGAATACAGGCCTCGTGTGGGCGATATGGCAAAGCGGCCAGAGCCCCTCGTTGGCGAAGCCGAGATAGAAGCCATCCTCTTCGTCCTTGCCGAGCCAAACCCGCCGCAGGGTGTACTGCGGATGATCCGGCGGCACGCGCAGCCGGCCCCGTTCATCGGCGCTCTCGACGTCCGCGTCCCCTGTAGCCTGCGCGATCCAGGTTCCGTCACAGGCGCGGAGCACCGGTTCGAGCGCCGTCACCAACCCGCTGGGGGGCACCGACCAGCTGATGGCGGTGCCGCGATGCATGTGTTCATAGGGCTCGCGGTTCGACACGGCGAACAGGCGGCTTCCATTCATCTTGCTCTGCATGGATACGCGGAGCCGTTCCGCAGTCCAGCGGGATAGGGCTGCGTCGCGCAGGCGCGCCTCTTCCTCCGCCGCCTGGCGGGCCGCGTTGAGACTCGTCGCAATCTGAGCTACCTCATTGGTGAGGGGCTGAAAGATGCCTTCCTTCAGTTGCAGCGCTCCCAGCCCGCGCCCCGTGCGCAGATCGCGCAGCCAGTCGGTCAGATGCTGTAGGGGCCTGCCCAGGTTCCAGCGGACGATGAGGAGGGTCAGCCCCACAATCAGCACGGTCTGCGCGACGCTGATGATGGCGTGGCGCAATACCGGAACCGCAATGAAGGCGACGCGATGAAAGACGGCGAGGGCGCCGTCTGTCCGGCCGCCGGCGTAGAGAGGTAAGGCGAAAATATGTAACGGCTGGTCGCCCAGGCGAAGAAGCTGCGCGCGCGACTGTCCGGCATCGAGGGCGCTGACCACCGCTCCGGGAGTTGATTTAAGGCGCGGCCGCAGTCCGGGTGTGATGGCCAGCGGCTGGCCGCGCTCATTGTATATCGCGATGCCGGCAAGATGGTCCTGGTTCTCGAATCGATCGACGAGAGCTTCCAGATCGGCGGCGGAGCCCCTCGCGAGAGCCAGCTCGGCCGGCTGCCGCTGGCTCTCCGCCAGGACCGATGCCTGGCGCCGCACCTCGTCTTCGAGAACGTGCATTTCCGCTCTCGCCTGGAAGGCGGCAAAGCCCAGCGATACTGCGGCGACTCCACCCAATAATGACAGCGTCAATCGTCGACTTAACTGCATCCCTGGCCTCCACGATTCTCACCCACCCGGGCGTAAGCCCAAACGCAATACCGATGTCCTGGAGCAATGTTGGGGCCAGCGCAAGTCGCGCGCCTTGCTTCTGCCCTCTCTATGGGACTTAGAGATCCTTTTGGCCGTGCCAGGTACGTACGGCGGCGCCGGTTCGTGAAAAATTTACTCTGCTGACCTCCCCGGCGCCGCCGCAGAATCTGGGTGTATCAACACATCTCCAGTGTTCTCAGGTTAGTAACCGCCGCCCCTAACCTTGGCAGACAAGGTGCTTATATGTAGCCGAGTGGCGGAACAGGCCGCAGCGGCCCGCCCTGGAGGTTAGTGAGTTATGTCGACGAATAACGAAAGCTTTGAAAATCGGCCGAGCCAGATTCCGTCGCGCTGGCCCGCGCGAGAGCACATGTTCTGGTACGCGGCAACCTTGCTTGCGCTGGTAGCGAACCTGATTCTCTTCGTAAGCATTCACCAAATGGGAACCCGGGTCGCTGAACAAAAGGACGCCACCGCATCGCAGATCTCGAAACTGGGCGACCTGATCACGCAGAACAGCGAGGAAAACAGCCAGCGCATGGCTTCGGTCGCGCAGGAGGCACGTGAATCCGTTATGACCACCCAGGAGCAGGCCAAGGCCGACCTGCGCCGGACGAACGCGAGCCTGGCCGCCAGGATCGCCGACGAAACTAAGACGCAACAGCAGGCGCAGCAGCAGGTGGCCGGCCAGCTGGATGAGCTCAAGCAAGCCAGCAGCACCGCCAGCTCAAAGATCGAGCAAATCAGCGGCGACATCACCGGCGTCAAGGGAGATGTCAGTTCCGCCCAGTCGGTGCTCGATCAGCACGGCAACGAACTGAAGCGGGTCACCGGCGATATGGGCGTGATGAGCGGCCTGATCGCCACCAATGCCCACGAACTGAATCAGCTCAAAGAACTGGGTGACCGCAACTACATCGAATTCGATCTGAAGAAGAACAGCGCGGCCCAGAAACTCGGCGGCATTCAGTTACAGCTTGCCAAGGCCGATCCCAAGAGGAACCGGTTCACGCTGGAAGTACTGGCCGACGACAAGCGGGTGGAGAAGAGAGACCGCACCATCAATGAGCCGGTGCAGCTGTATGTGGCCGGCAACCGCCAGCCGGTCGAGATCGTAGTCAACGATGTGAAGAAGGATGAGGTGACGGGGTACCTGGCAGTCCCGAAGGTTACCATGGCGCGGCGGTAGTTGGCGTGGGGCAAGGAGCAATCCGCGCGTCGTGTAGGGCCGGTGGACCGTGGGGATCCACCGGCCCTACAGGTGTATGATCCCCCTCTGAATGGCGACCGTGGCGGCCTGCGTGCGGTCCTGAGCCCCCAACTTACTCAGAATGTTCTTGACGTGATTCTTCACGGTGTGTTCCGCGATCCCGAGGCTGTAAGCGATCTGCTTGTTAGCCAATCCCTGAACGATCAACCCCAGAACCTCTAATTCGCGCCCGCTCAAATCGGGGCGGGGCACCTGCGCGGCCAGGGCGGCCGCCACCGCGGTCGGCAGATAGGTCTGGCCGGAATGCACGGCACGGATCGCTTTGAGCAATTCATCGTGCAGGACGTCTTTGGTGAGGTATGCCTGCACACCCGCCGCCAGGGCGCGCCGTATGTCCTCATCTCCGCCGTAGGTGGTGAGCGCAATCAAGCGCGCGCCTGGAAACTCGGCGCGGATGGCGCGGGCTGCTTCCACGCCGCCCATTCCCGGCATGCGCAGATCGAGCAGCGTCACGTCCGGCCGGTGCTGCCGGTACAACTCGACCGCCTGTTGCCCGTTGGACGCCTCCGCCACCACTTTCATATCCGGCTGCATGTTGACGATGGTGGTGACTCCCACGCGCGCCACCAGGTGGTCTTCGGCTACGAGAATGCGGATGGGTTCGCTCATGGCAGTGGTACGCTCACCTCAACTTCGGTTCCTTCACCCGGCCGGCTGGCCAGGCGCAGCTCGCCGCCCAGCCGCTCGGCGCGCTCGCGCATGCCGATCATGCCGAAGTGGCCGACGTGCGCGGCAAAGGCGTCGCGCCCTTCAAAGCCCCGCCCGTTGTCCACAATCCGCAAGCGCAGGCGCTTTGCTTCCTGCTGCAGTTTGATTCCAATCCGGCTGGCGTGGGCATGCTTCATGCTGTTGGTAACGGCCTCCTGCGCGATGCGGAGGAGCTGTTGCTCCATCTCCTGCGGGAGCGGTTTGCGGTCGCCGCTGACGTCCACTGACACCTCTACGGGCTGGCCCGCCGTCCACAGGCGCGTGCCGGATTCCAGGGCCACCGCCAGGTCCCCATCCTCCAACACAGAGGCGCGCAGGTCCATCATGGAACGGCGCGCTTCGGTAAGGCTGTGGCGTGCCATGCGCTGCGCCATCTGCAGATACTTGCGTGCCGGCGAATCGTCATCCGGCATCGACATCGCCACCGCGTCGAGCTGCGACGAAATCCCGACGAATCCCTGCGCCAGCGTGTCGTGGATCTCCCGCGCAAGCCGCGCGCGCTCGTCCAGGACCAGCGCGAAGCGCGATCCGATCTGGCGCACGCGCATGCGGAACCCGAGCCACACCAAACCGGCGAGCAGCGCGGCCGCCAACAATTGAAACCAGGCCGTCTCGTAGAAATGCGGCAGGAGCACGAAAGAGAAGGAGGCTTCAGCCGCGGGCCCGCCAGGGGTGCCCGCGCTCACCACGAAGCGATAGGTCCGATGCGGCAGGCTGTTGTAATTGATCATGCGCCGGCTGCCGGCCCGCACCCAATCGTGGTCCAGGCCATCCAGCCTGTACTTATACTCCACCCGCTCGGGCGCGCTGAAGTGAAGCGCCGTGTAGCGCACCAGCAGCCTGTCCTCGCCCGGCGCCAGTCTGGCTGGCTGGCTCGAGTCGACGGGGACGCCGCCCGCGGAAACTTCCACTATGTGTACAATCGGCGCAATCCTGGCCTGCGGCCTTGCCTGCGGATCGTAAACCGCCATTCCGCGCGTGGTCGGGAACCAGATGGCGCCGTCCCGCATGCGGAACCCGCCCGCGCTGGCGGGATATTCTGGCGCGCATTGCGCGCTGCGCATCCCGTCTTCCACTCCATAGTTCACCGGGCTGAGCGTCTTCCGCCTGCCCGCCGCGAGATCGCGCAACTGGCTCTTGTCTACCCGGCATATGCCCCGGGTGGTCGCCAGCCAAAGCGCCGAGCCATCGTCGATGATCTTGGCGACGTTATCGCTCAACAACCCGTCCTGCTGGGTGTAGCGCGAGAAACGCCCGTCGCGCAGCGAATTGAGACCGCCGCCGAAAGTGCCGATCCACAGTGTTCCGCCGGGGTCCTGATAAATCGAGCGAACGGCGTCGCTGGACAGGCCGTCGGCCGTCGTAAAGAGCCGCTTGTCCTGCCCCTGTATCCGCCACAGGCCTTTGCCGAAGGTGCCTGCCCAAACCGCTCCGTCACGGCCCAGGCCGAGCGTCACCATCAGCGCGTTCAGCACCGGACCGCCCGGCTGGACCACCACGAACCGGCCGCCGACGGACCGCTCCAGCCCTCCCGGTGTCGCCACCCAAATGCGTCCCTCACCGTCCTCCAGCGCGTCGAATACGTTGAAGCGGCCGAGGCGGTCCTCCGGCCGGTAGACGCGAAAAGTGTCGCCATGCATGACCGCCAGGCCGTTTCGCGCCCCAATCAGCAGGTCTCCACTACGCGTTTCCCGGATGGAAAAAATCTCGTTGTCCGGCAGCCCGTCGCGCCTGGTGAAAACGCGCCGCTCGCCGCCGCTCAGCATCATCAGCCCGCTTTCGTGGAATCCCACCCAGATGCGCCCGGCGCGATCCTGGATCACCGTGTTTGGTTCGTCGCTCGGCCAACCCTCGGTTTGGCCATAAGCCGTGAACACGTCGTCGCGCAGCCGGCTCAAACCCGAATTCTCCCCTACCCACAGGTTGCCCTCGCGGTCGCCGACAATCGAGCGAACAGAGACGGATCCGGTCTCCGCCAGCGCGGCGCTGAAGCGATCCCCCTCAAAGCGGGCCACGCCGCGGTTGGTCCCCGCCCAGATCAAGCCATTGCGATCGCACCACAGGGCGCGGACCAGCGGATCGGGCAGACCCTGCGCCGTTCGGTAACTCTTCAGGCTGCCCTCCGGCGCGAGCGCGAGGATGCCGCCGCTGGAGCCGATCCAAAGTGTTCCGTCCGCTCCCACCGTCATACAGGTGATGATCCGCCCGGCCAGCTGCGCTTCGCCGATCACAGGAACAAAGCCGGCGTCCGAGAACCGTCCGGCGCCGCTCAGGCCCCCTACCCAAAGCTGATGGCGCCGGTCCTCGACCACCGCCCGCACCGAGGTCAACGGCAACTGGGGCCCGGGCGCGTAGTTGGTGAAGCGCCCTTTCTCCAGACGACTGAGACCCGCGCCGGCGACGATCCAAAGAGTGCCGGCGTGATCGGTATAGAGGCCGACGATGGCGTTGTCGGGCAGGCCATCCGAGGTTGTGAACGTGCGGAAATGTTTGTCACGGTACTCGGTGAGGCCGCTCGCGGTGCCGATCCACAGCCCTCCATCGGCGGTTGCCGCCAGGGCCGTGATCGAATTCGACGGCAGATCCCCATCGTGCTTGTCGAAGATGGTGAAATCGTAGCCGTCAAACCGGGCGAGCCCTTCGTCGGTTCCCAGCCAGAGATACCCATCGGTGGTTTGGGTGATGGCGCGGATGGTGTCCTGCGGCAGTCCGTCGGCCTGGGTCCAGACGGTGCGGGAATACTGCGTCAGGCTGGTTCGTGGATTGAGAGCCCACCCGCAGGGCGCGGTCGCGCACAGGATCGCCGCCAGCCAGCGCGCGCCGAAATGGCCCCGAACCCGTATCTGCACTTTCGCCCAACAGTATAGCGCCTCGATTTCCGGAGCTGGAACGCTTGGGCTCACGTCGAAGGCCGCGCCGTGCCACTATAATTTCTTACTATGTGGCTCGGCATCGATATCGGCACCGGGGGGTCGCGCGCCCTGCTGGTGGATGAGCGCGGCGTGGTCCGCGCGGGTTGCACCGCTCCTCACGAGGACATGATGATGGCGCGCCCGCTTTGGGCAGAGCAGCGGCCTCAGAACTGGTGGGACGCCGCCGTCTCGGCGATCCGCCAGGCGCTCGAAGCCGCAGGAGTGGCCGGCAGCCAGGTCAAAGGCGTCGGCCTTTCCGGCCAGATGCATGGGCTGGTGATTCTCGACCGCGACGGCCACGTGATCCGTCCTTCGCTGATCTGGTGCGACCAGCGCTCGCAGCCACAGGTGGATGCGGTCAACGCCAGGCTGGGCCGCGAAGCCATCCTCCGCTACATCGCCAACCCCGTTCTCACCGGCTTCACCCTGCCCAAGCTGCTCTGGGTGCGCGACCACGAGCCGGAAAACTTCGCGCGCGTCCGCCAGGTGCTGCTTCCCAAGGATTACGTGCGGTTCCGGCTGACCGGCGACTACGCAACCGAGGTCTCCGACGCCTCCGGCACGGCGCTGTTTGACGTGGTGAACCGCCGCTGGTCGATGGAAATGATGGACGGGCTGGGCCTCGACCGCGCCATCCTGCCGCGCTGTTACGAATCCAGCGCCGTCACCGGCTCCCTGAGCGCGGAGGCAGCCGCGCTCACCGGCCTCGCTGCCGGAACTCCGGTGGTGGGCGGCGGCGGCGACCAGGCCTCCAGCGCCGTCGGCAACGGCATTGTCGAGCCAGGCATTCTTTCCTGCACCATCGGCACTTCGGGCGTCGTCTTCGCGCACATGGAGCAGGTGGCCTACGATGCAGCCGGCCGTGTCCACACCTTTTGCCACGCCGTGCCTGGCAAGTGGCATGTGATGGGCGTCACGCAGGGTGCAGGGCTCAGCCTGCAATGGCTGCGCAACCAGCTCGCTCCGGGCGCCTCCTATGATGCCCTTACCGCCGAAGCTGCGCAATCGCCACGCGGCGCCGACGGCCTGTTCTGGCTGCCCTACCTGATGGGCGAACGCACTCCGCACCTCGATGCCGCCGCCCGCGGAGGATGGATCGGCCTCACCGCCGGGCACAAGCGCGCCGATCTGATCCGCGCCGTAATTGAAGGCGTCTCTTACAGCCTGCGCGACTGTCTCGACATCGTCGAGTCGCTGGGAATACCGGTGGCGAGTGTGCGCGCTTCCGGCGGCGGCGCCAAGAGCCCCTTCTGGCGCGGCCTTCTGGCGTCGATCCTCAACCAGCGGGTGGTCACGCTCGAGACGCAGGAAGGCTCTGCGTACGGCGCCGCCCTGCTGGCGCTGGTCGGAACGGGCGCATACGCCACCGTCCCCGAAGCCTGCCGCGCCGTCATCCGCGAAACCGAATCGGTCGCGCCGGTCGCGGCCGATGCCGACTTCTACGCCCGCGCCCACCGCGTCTACCAGGCGCTCTATCCGGCGCTCAAGCCGCTCTACGGGCAGATCGCGGAGCTGGCCTGAAAAAGGAAGCCGTTCCTGCCGGCCAAGGCGCCGGCGTAGCCGGTCGAAGGGCCGGCGGAATCCTGACGGGGTTCGAGGTATCGCAGGGTCCCCTATACTGACAATTGCGGACCAGTTGTGAGGCAGTTCCTATGCGGTCTCCTCCGGCGAGTCCCTGCCGCGCCCGGTAACCAGTAGTCATGCCACATCGACCACTTCTTCTCCTGCTGCTGGCGGGAACCGCTTTCGCGCAAAGCGATTTTGGCGAGTTGCGGCTGACGGTCACCGACTCCAGCGGCCTGCCGGTTCGCGGCCGGGTGGATGTAGCGAGCCAGGCGAATCAGTACCGGGCAACTTTCCAGACCGATGGCGAAGGCCGCGCCGTGATCAAGCGCCTGCCATTCGGCGCCTATTCGGTAAGCACCAGCCATCCTGGTCTGGCTCCCGCCTCGCAACTTGTGGACATTCATTCGGTTATCCCCAGAGACCTCAAGATCAGCCTGGGCGTCGAGCAGGTGAAAACCGCGGTGAGCGTGAGCACGGAAGGCACGCTTCTCGATCCCGGCAACTACGGCTCCGCCAACCGCATCGGAGCCGCAGCGCTGGAAGACCGTATCACGGCCATGCCCGGCCGCTCCGTTGCCGACCTGGTGAACCAGGAGCCGGGCTGGCTGTTCGAAGCCA
>CAZZHN010000063.1:0-3726 GCA_964654065.1 uncultured Solibacteraceae bacterium | reverse complement strand
ATTCTTCATCCGCGCGCCGAGGAATACCAGGTTCAATATGTACTCGACGGCTTGCCGCTGACCGACAACCGATCGGTCGCCTATGTCCCCGATTTCGACGTCGATGACGTGCAGGAAATGAGCATTCTGACCGCCGGCTTCCCGGCGGAATACGGCAGGAAGATGGGCGGCGTGATCGAAATGCAGACCCAGCGCGACTCCCGCCCGGGTTTTCACGGCAAGGCCGTTGCTTCAGGCGGTAGTTTCGATACCGCCGGCGCCTATCTAGAGGGCCAATATGGCTGGGGCCGCAACACCCTTACGCTGAGCGGGTCCGGCACGATGACCGATCGCTATCTGGATCCACCCGTGCTGCAGAACTACACCAATCACGGCACCCTGCTCGACTGGATGGCGCACTATGAGCGCGACATCACCGACAAGGACCGCATCGGAGTCATCCTGCGCCGCGAACAGTCCAAGTTCGAAGTGCCGGACGAAATCATCCAGCAGCAAGCCGGCCAGCGCCAGGACCGGCGCAGCTTCGAGAGCGCTGCGCAATTCTCCTATGACCACATCTTCTCCCCCAATGTGCTCGCGTTTCTGCGCGCCATGACGCGCGACGTCACGGCCGGCCTTTGGTCGAACGATCTGTCGACTCCCATGATCGCGAGCCAGGACCGCGGCTACCATGAGCAGTACGCCAAGGGCGCGGTGTCCGTCCACTCCGGAATTCAGGAATGGAAAGTGGGCGGCGACTTCGATTACGCATCGATACAGGAAGCGCTCAGCTACCGGATCACCGATCCCGCGCTGTTTGATCCCGCCACACCGCTTGCGTTTCGTTTTTACGGTCACGCGCCGGACCGCGAGCAGAGCGCTTTCGCCCAGGACGAGATCCACTGGAAGCACCTGACGTTGAGCGCCGGTGTTCGGTATGATCACTACTCCCTGCTGGTGGATCAGAGCGCAGCCAGCCCGCGCGCCGGCGTCGCCTACTTCTGGCCGTGGGCCGGCATCGTCTTCCGGGCCGCATACGACAGGATCTTTCAGACGCCGCCGTTTGAGAACCTGCTGGTGTCGAGTTCGCCTGCGGTTGCCAGCCTCAGCGATCAGGTTTTGCGGCTGCCCGTGCAGCCGGCGCGCGGCAACTATTATCAGGCCGGTTTTGGGCGTGCTTTCCTGCAGCACGTCCGGATTGACGGGAACTTCTTCTGGCGCGGGTATCGCAATTACCCGGATGATGACCTGCTGCTGAACACGGGCGTCAGCTTCCCGATCACCTTCGTTCGCGCTGACATCTATGGCGCCGAAGTGAAGCTAGACGTCCCGCGCTGGGGGCCATTCTCGGGCTACATCAGTTATTCCAACTCGAGAGGGAACGGCTACTTTCCGGTTACCGGCGGCCTGTTCCTGGGCGACGAGGCGGCGCAAGCTATCAGCGCCGGTAGCACGGTGTTTCCCGTGTCGCAGGACGAGCGCAACGCGGTCCGGGCGCGTTTTCGCTGGGATGTGACGGCGCGCCTATGGGCGGCGATTGGCGGAACCTACGATAGCGGCCTGCCGATCGATTTCGACGGAACCTACGCGGAAGCTGCGGCGCAGTACGGGCAGGCCATCCTCAACCGCGTAAACTTCTCCGATTACCGGCCGTTTCCCCTTGTTTCTTTGGATGCGTCCATCGGCGTGACCATCCGCCGCTCGGAGCGGTATCCGGTCCGGTTCCAGGTGGATGGCACGAATCTCACCAATGAAATTAACGTGATCGATTTCGCCGGACTGTTCTCCGGGACCGCGATCGCAGCGCCTCGCAGCATCAGCGCGCGGCTGCAGTTCGGTTTTTAGAGACGTTTGGGGGCAGCGCCGGTGTAATCCATCAAAACAGGATATGTCGAGACGACTCTCGGCACATCAGGCGGGACTGCCTGCGCCACGGGAACCGGGTTACGCCCCGTGGCACTTCTTGTATTTCTTGCCGCTGCCGCACGGGCAGGGGTCGTTGCGGCCGACCTTTTGCCCGCCGTTGACCGTCTTGGGGCCGCCGCTGCCGTCTCCGCCCCCGAGCTGCAAGTCCTGCAGCTCCTTTTCCTTCTTGCGCTGGATGTTGCGCGTAAAGTCCTCCATGGTGCTCTTGGCGGCCTGGCGCTGAACGTCGGCGGCGGCGGAAGCCCCATTGGGACGGGCAGGCTCTTCCTCGCCACCTTCCTCCTCTTCGCCTTCTTCGGAAAAGGGCATCACGGGAGCATTCTGGGTCACCTGCAGGAAGTAGAGGTAGCGCACCGTCTCGTCTTCGATGCGGTCCATCATCGCGCTGAAAAGTTCGAAGGACTCCTTCTTGTACTCGACGAGTGGATCTTTTTGCCCGTAGGCGCGGTTGCCGATGCCCTGCTTCAATTCGTCCATCGACAGCAGGTGATCCTTCCACTGGTTGTCGATCACGTTGAGCATGACGATGCGCTCGGCGTGGCGCATGGTGTCGGCGCCCACCAGCGCTTCCTTCTCTTCGTATTTCTGTTTCAGCTTGTCGGCGATCGCGTCGGAGATCTCATCCTTCGTCATGCTGCCCAGGTCGGCGAGGTCGATCTTGGCGCCGAAGGTGCTTAATACGTCATTCCGCAGCGGGCCCAGGTCCCAGGTATCGGGGTGCTTGTCGTTGGGGCAGCGCATCTCCACGAACTGCTCCACGATGCCCTGCATCATGTCCAGGATGTGTTCTTTCTGGTCCACGCCTTCCAGCAGCTGGCGGCGCATGCCGTACACGGCCTGCCGCTGCTTGTTGTTGACGTCGTCGTATTCGAGCAGGTGTTTGCGCGCTTCGAAGTTCTGCACTTCGACCGCTTCCTGCGCCTTGGCGATGCGCCGCGTGATGAGCTTCGATTCGATCGGTACGTCCTCTTCCATGCCCAGCCGCAGCATGAGGTTCTGCATGCGCTGGCCGCCGAAGATGCGCAGCAGATCGTCCTGCAGGGAAAGGAAGAACTTAGAACTGCCGGGGTCGCCCTGCCGGCCGGCGCGCCCGCGAAGCTGGTTGTCGATGCGCCGCGATTCGTGCCGTTCCGTGCCGACGATGTGCAGGCCGCCCAGGCCCACCACCACGTCATGCTCCGCGTCTGTCTCCAGCTTGTACTTCGCAAATACCTCGTCCCACTTGTCGCGCCGCACACGGTAGAACTGGTCGTGGTGGGTGAAGTAGTAAAAATGTTCGTCGGCGACGTACTGGGCCTGGTCTTCGGGGAGGCGCTCCGCCAGCTTTTCCTTCAGGCAGGCGTCCTTGGTCATGAATTCCGCATTGCCGCCCAGCAGGATGTCGGTACCGCGGCCGGCCATGTTCGTCGAAACCGTTACCACGCCCTTGCGCCCGGCTTGCGCGACGATCGATGCTTCGCGTTCGTGATTCTTGGCGTTCAGCACTTCGTGCCGCACGCCCATCCGCTTCAAAATGCCGGAGAGCCGCTCCGACTTCTGCACCGAGATCGTGCCCACCAGCACCGGCTGCCCAGTGTCGGTCACCGTCTTGATTTCCTTGGCCGCGTTGCGAAACTTCTCGTCTTCGGTGCGGTAAACCACGTCCTGATTTTCTTTGCGGATCAGCTTGCGGTTGGTCGGACACACCGTGACATCCAGGTTGTAGGTTTTCTGGAACTCGGCCGCTTCCGTTTCCGCCGTGCCCGTCATCCCGCCCAGCTTCTTGTACAAGCGAAAGTAGTTCTGGAAGGTGATGGTCGCCAGCGTCTGGTTTTCGCGCTG
>CAZZHN010000062.1:0-21284 GCA_964654065.1 uncultured Solibacteraceae bacterium | reverse complement strand
TCCACCGGCGCGTTGAACACCGGGTTCCCGCCCAGAATCAGCAGCAGGTCCACCGCGCCCGAATCCAGATCGCCCACCAGGTCTTCCAGCGACGCCACCTGGTCCACCGGGCTGGCTTCAATCGGATCGGTGTAGAAGACGGTCTTGCCAACACTGCCCAGCTTGGCGTTGATGGCATGCGCCAGGGCATGGACCACCGGCGGCTGGAATTCGCCCGCCACCACCAGGCTGGCGCCGGGATGGGCCATCAGGTCCTTCGCCAGGCCGCCCATCCACTTATTGATCGCGGCGTTGTCGCTGGTTTTCGCGCCTTGCGTAACCCCCAGGGCCGCGGCCAGCGTCCAGGCGAACCCTTCCACCTCGCCGGCGCGCAGCGCCAGGCGATGGTCCGCTTTGCTGCCCGTGGGCGTGGGCATCGGCTCCACCACGTACAGCCGGTTCATCGCGCTGTTGCCATCTTCCACCCGGCGCCGCGCCGCGAATTGGCGGGCGTAGCGCAGGCTGGCCTCGCCCGATGCCAGGAAGTCGGAATCCAGCGAGACGATCACCTCGGCGTTCGAAACGTTGTAATAGGTGTGCACCGGCTGGCCGAATGCCTGCATGGCGGCGGTGCGCGCGCTGTGCGGACCGGCCGGTTCCCACTGGTGCCACTTGGAGGCCGGAAACAGCTTCTTGATCGTCGCGAACTGGTCCGCCATGGCCGGCGACGTCACCGTTTCCGTCAGGATCCGGATGCCCGCTCCGCCATTGGCGCGCTGCTGCGCCAGCAAGCCGCGCAGCATCTCCAGAAAATCCGCCCAGGAGCGGATCTCGCCGCCTTCGTACAGCGTGCGGCTGCGGTCCGGATCGTAGAGTTGCAGCACTGACGCCTGGCCAAACGCGTCCAGCGCTCCCAGCGTGCCCGGGTGCTCCGGATTGCCTTCCACCTTGGTGGGCCGGCCTTCATGGCTTTCCACCAGGACGCCGTTGGCCACGCCGCCCAGCGTCATTGCCGTGGCGTAGAACAGCGGCCGGCCGGGAATCAGCTCCTCCGGCTGCCGCGCGTAGGGCATGATGTGCTCGGTGGGCTGGCGGGTGCAGGCAGTCAGCCCGGCCAGCGCCAGCGACGCGCCCATCATCTTCAGAAAGTTGCGGCGCCCCTCCACGCTGTCTTCGTCGTCGCTCCAGCCGATGGCCTGGCGCGGAAACTCGCGCTGCAGCAGATCCTCGAATTCGGGCGTCGCGGCAAGGTCATCGAGGTTGCGCCAGTACTCGCGGCCGCGCTTCCCCTCCAGACGCGCCCGCGCGCCGGCAAGATCCAGGTGTTTCGGTGAGTCGCTCATCGGTGGCAGGTGGAACAGCTCGTCAACAGTTGCGTGCTCTGAATGTGATACTCACTCATCAACCGGCGCCCGATTTCGTCCTGATCGCCCGCCGGCTGGTAGCCCATGGTGGTGATGAACGCTAGCGGCCGCAGCACTTTTTCCGGATTGCGGTGGCAGTTCAGGCACCAGTCCATCTGCAGGGAGGCCACCGCCCAGGTCAGCGGCATCTGGTCCACCCGGCCGTGACAGCTCTCGCAGCCCACGCCCTTATTCACGTGGATGCTGTGGTTGAAATAAACGAAATCCGGCAGGTCGTGTATCCGCGTCCAGCGTATCGACTGGTCCGTGCGGAGACTGGCGCGCACTGGCTCCAGCATCGGGCTCGTGCTCCAGATCTGCGAGTGGCAGTTCATGCAGGTCTTGGTGGGCGGAATGCCGGCGAAACTCGAACTCTCCACCGACGTGTGACAGTAGCGGCAGTCCAGGCCCATCCCGCCCACATGGTGGGCGTGGCTGAAGGGAATCGGCTGCTCGCGCGCCATAAACGCGCGCGTGTTGTATGCGCTGCGGTTCAGAGCATCGAACGCCCAGCCTACAAACGCCAGCACGAACACGGCGCCGTAGACCGACATGCGCGCGAACGCGTTCGCGCTCTTATGAAAGATCTGGGCCATGCCGCGCTACTTTCGCCCCGCTTCCATAGCCAGAATATGGTTAGTCCGCATCAGGAAGACAGCAACTCCCGCCACCTTGCTCGTCGACATGCCTTCAGTCCCAGCCTCGATCCCTCTGTAAGATGCAAAACTTGTTACGAAGTTCCAACCGAATCGCGTCATCACATGTTTTCACGAACCACGTGAAAAGAGAAATACGGAATTCTCCTGACGGCTCGCGCCATCGCTCGTGCAAACCGCGAACTGCGCCGATCGGGTCGCTTGAATTGATGGTTTATCCCACAGTGAAGCGCCAGCATACGCGCCATCCTTACGCAGCAGGTAGAAATTCAGGTCGATCGCTTCCAGGCGCTTCCGATCGCGATTGAAATTGCGCGCGACGCGCTCCAGCGCGTCCAGCGCCGCCTCTTTGGGCGCCATCCCGTGGCGCATATTTTCTACCACCGTGTGCGCCCCGCAAACCCGCAGGTTCTCTTCGCCGCGTCCCGTGGAGCCGGCGCCGCCGACATCCTCATCCAGCCACAAACCGCCGCCGATAATCGGCGAGTCGCCCACCCGGCCGGAGATCTTCCAGGCCAGGCCGCTGGTTGTGGTAACGGCCGACATCTCGCCTTTCCGGTTCAGGGCGATGCAGTTGATGGTGCCGTGCGGAGGGTGGTACGCGTTTTCGATGGCTTCGGCCAGTAACTCCTCGCTCGCCCAGGGAAACTCCCTTTTGAGTTCCTGCAGGTACGCCGTCTTCTGCGTTTCGGACGGCGCATCCACGCCGGGCCCCCAGTTGCTGTGGCCGCCGCGGTCGCGCAGCGAGCGCTTCCACACCAGCCATTGCAGCCGCGATTCCTCGGTCAGCAGGTTCTCTTCCGGAAATCCCTCAGCCTTGGCAAACTTCAGTGCACCCGCGCCGACCAGCATCATGTGGTCGGTGTCTTCCATGACCCGCTGAGCAACCTTGGAGGGTGTCTTGATGCCTTCGATCGCGCCCACCGAACCCATCCGGCGCGTCGGGCCGTGCACAACGCTGGCATCCAGCTGGACCACTCCTTCTTCATTCGGCAGCCCGCCGTAGCCCACGCTGTTGTCGCGCGGATCCAGCTCCACGATGTTGACGCCCGCCACCACCGCGTCCAGCGTATCGCCGCCGGCCTTGATCAGCTCCATCGCCTTGGCGCAGCAGTTGACGCCGCCGTCAAAGCGGTTGGCGCTCGAGATTACGACCTCCGCCGGGCCGGGCTTCGCCGACACCATGCGGATCACCGGGAGCGCCGCCGCCCCCAGCATCACCGATCTCCGGCTTACGTTTGTCTCGCTCATCCGCGCGGTTTTTCTTCAGTCGGCCGTCCGCGTTTGCCCCGAACGGTGTACCTGCTCTTGAGAAGGATTTACATTATGTCACAGCTTGAGCGGGATGGCGTACTCCGGTTCCGAAGTAGGACAGGCCATCGCCTTTTGTGGCATGTCACGCTCGCCGGCCGACAGACGACACAACCCGATCGTCTGTCCCACCGCCCCGCCAGGTAGGACAGGCCATCGCCTTTTGTGGCCTGTCATGCCCGCCTCCGTCCCGCGAAAGCGAATGAAAAATGCTCTCGAGTCGTACCGCGCGCTGGTCCTTGTAGGGGCCGGGCACGCCCGGCCCGCGGAGCCCACCACTGTCGAGAGCTGAACTATTCTTCGTGGCCCGTCATGCTTCCCCTCCGGCTGACAGACGACGCACCCCGATCGTGCGCCCTACCGCGCTGCCCGCGGTGCCGCGCGCTCTCTCCTGTTAAACTGGCAGCCATGAGGGTTCTCGCTGCGGCGTCATTGTTGTTCCTGGCCGGCGCTATGGCGCTGGCGCAAAAAGGGCACGACGTGGAGGTGCTGGAAGCCAAGGCGCGGCGCGTGGAAGAAGGACGCATCTCGATCGATGGCCGCGTCCGCGTCACCGGCAGGAAATCCGTCAACGGGCTCACCCTGACCTTCGACTTCCTGAGTTCCGACGGCGAGCTGCTGAGCAGCGAGAAGGCTGGCGTTGAGGATGACGAGGTCAATCGCGGCGAAGAGTCGGCCTTTCATGCCGAGGCGCAGAATCCCCCCGGCTCGGTGCGCTTCAAGATCCGGGCCTTCGATGGCAGCGGCCGCCAGCTGCGGGTGGGCAACGACGGGCCGTTCGTGATCGACTAACCCCCGGCCCCTCTCCGAGCCCGCCTAACGCAATTAATCCCTTTTACAAGTGTTGTTCATAGCAGTACTATAGTTGACATAAGGGAGGGGCCATGGGACCGCTGTCGCCTGTCACTCTTGCCCCGTATCAGGACGAGCACCTGACGGTGGATTTTGAACGCCGGATCGTTTCGCTGGATTCCGATCTGGTCAGCCTGACGCGAAAGGAATACGCGCTGCTGGCGCTGTTGGTCGCCAATGCCAGTGAAATCGTTCCGCGCGATGCCTTGCTGCGGGAGATCTGGGGTTATGGCTCCGGCATCCGCACCCGGACGCTGGACGTGCACGTACGCCGCGTGCGCAAGAAACTGGGCGCGTTCGCGGACCAGTACATTGAGACCATTTTCGGCATCGGGTACCGTTTCCAGCCTTACCGCCTGGCCCGTCCCTACCAGGGAACCATGACAGGCCCGGTGGCGGGCGTCGCGTAAACCCGCAGGACCTGGCCGTACCACATTGCCCGTAGGGGCCGGGCATGCCCGGCCCGGGCTGAGGACAAATGAAAACACGCATCGCGCTCCTGAGTATTTTCGCGGCCGCGTCCCTTTCCGCCCAGGATTGGGCCATCGCCAGGCTCGAAAAGTCGCCGCGCCATCGGGAATGGGTCACGGTGAAGCACGACGGACGCTCCGTCGAGACCTTCGTGGCTTACCCCGAATCCGCCGCCAAGACGCCGGTAGTGGTCATCATCCACGAGATTTTCGGCATGACCGATTGGGTGCAGGATCTGGCCGACCAGGTGGCCGAAGCCGGCTACATCGCCGTGGCGCCCGACCTGCTTTCCGGCATGGCCCCCAACGGCGGCCGCACCAAGGACTTCGTGCCCAACACCGTGATGGAGGCCATCGGCCACCTCAGCCCCGACCAGATCACCGCCGATTTGAACGCCGTCGCCGATTACGGCCTGAAGCTGCCGTCCGCCAACGGCAAGCTGTTCGTCGCCGGCTTCTGCTGGGGCGGCGGCCAGACTTTCCGTTTCGCCACCAATCGCCCCGACCTGAAAGGCGCCTTTGTCTTCTACGGCCCGCCCCCCGCCGCCGACGCGATGGCGAGAATCCAGGCCCCCGTCTACGGCTTCTACGCCGGCAACGACGCCCGCATTGGAGCCACCATTCCCGCCGCCAAAGAACAGATGGCCGCCGCCCACAAACAATATGATGCGGTGGTTTACGACGGCGCCGGCCACGGCTTCATGCGCGCCGGCGAAGACCCGGCCGGTACCGAGCCCAACCAGAAAGCCCGCACCGCCGCCTGGGTGCGATGGAAGCAGCTATTGAAAGATCGGTCGCAATAGCCAGTGGGGCAGGTCCGCGACCTGCCAACCGGGTGCCAGCCCGGCAGGTCGGGGACCTGCCCCACTCCCTACGCCGTTCACAGCCTTTCCCAAAAATCTCGCGCCAGCCCTGTCAGCGGCTTCGCCGGAAACTCGCGATGGCACACGCCGGTTTTGACGATTGGTGCGCGATCCTGAGAGTGGGATTTGGGCAGAGCCTGCCGAAAAACAAGGGTTAACTTCTTTGTTCCCGGTAAACTTTGGGCAGGTTCTGCCCAAATCTCAACGGAGCGCACGTGAAGAAAGATCGGATCGATACTCTGCCGGCGGCGGCCGCCACCCTCACACTGGGCCAGTGGCTGGGCCGCCGGGAAGCCTTTGGTGCGGTGGCCGGACGCTGTTCCGCCGCTGAAATAGAGTGCCTGCACCGGCTTCGCAATGAGAAGTTGTATCGAGGTCACGCCCGCACATGGCGGGAGTTTTGCGAGAAATATCTGTGCGCGAGCCGGCGCACCGTCGATGCGAATATCCGGCTCTTCGACGAACTAGGTCCAGCCTATTTTCGCGTCGCGCAGCTGGCGTACCTGACTCCCGCCGAGTACCGCGCGATCGCGGCGCGGATCTGCGCCGAAGGGCTCGAAGCCGGCGGCGAAACCGTTCCACTGGCGCCCGAAAACCGCGACCGGATCGCCGCCGTCATCAGTGAGGTGCGCGCCAGGGCGAAGAAAGCCCCGCCCGCGCGCAAGCCTGCCGGCTTCGAGGCCGCGCTCGAACATTGCCGCGCCGCCGCCGCCCAGTTGGAAACCCTGTTCACCCCGCCGAGCCTCGACCGCCAGTTCCTCATGGTCGCCGCCTTGAACCGCATCCGAGCCGCCGCCGCCCGTCTGGGAATTCTCGGCCCCGAAGCTCAGATGCCGACGCGCCGCTAGCGTCGGCGGGTAGCGCGCCTCGTCAGTTTTGGCTCGGGACCTTCTCCAGGTGGTCGACAACCACAATGTCGCCGTGGCCTTTCTGGGAAATCAGCTTCAGGCCGAGTTGATCCTGCACCGCGCGCTGGAGGGTCGGGCCGTGAAATCCGGTGCCTTCCGCGTCTCCAACCTGCTCTGGAGCGCCGGCCCTTTCGGCAAGCCAGGCGGCATCAATATTCCAGGTCAGATTGATGTCATATTTTCTCTTGAGCCCGGTGGCGTCGATCACCGGCCGGCCAAGGTGGAACGACAGCGTCTTGACGATCTCCTGCATGGAAACGCTGAATCCGGTCCAGCGATAGTGGCCGTCCAGCCCGGCCAAGCCACTGTGGCCGGCCGAAAACACCGGATAGCCGTCTTTGCCTAAGTCGAACGTCGGCGCCTCCCACGGGTCTTCCTGCGGCGGCGCCGCATCCGGTGCGGACTCTTTCATCTTCGGGCCGTTCTCCGCCACGGTAAGCTCGTAAATCGGCATCTCCCGCTGCTCATGATGAGCGCAAGCTGGAAACGATCCACCAGCAGGTTCTGCAGCATCCCTGCAAACTGCTCTTTCGTGGCGCCCTCCGGCACTTTGGCGGTCACGTCAACCCTGGCCTGACAACAGGCGCAGCGCGGAGAGAACTGGTACGCCTCGAAGCTGTACGCGCGGGTGATCAAGAACGCGAGCGGTATGTTCGCACATCTCCAGATACCTGGGCTGGTCGTGCCAGGGCCGCCACTGCAATGAATCGCCTTCGCCGCAGATGACAGCTTGACTGTTGCTACCTCGAATGATGGCGTATCCGTCGCTTGAGAGTAAGCAGATGCGGATGCCAGAATCAGGCAACCTACCAGCGGGATCAGTGGTGACGCGGATCCCATCGATCCTCCAGAATCAGGATATCGTGACATCACTCTGCACCCCAATGGGGCCGCTGGCGAGGCTGCGCCGGCTACCACCACGAGTCGCCCCCGTAAACGTCGCCCGCCGGCCCCAGGTCGCTGAACAGCGTGCTGCCTCTCATCGTCGCGGAGCAGCATATGCAAATGGCGAGCGCCGCCACGAAGAGCGAGTACAACCGTTTCAGTTTCAATTTGGTCACTCCCGCGTTGGTTTGAGCCGGAACTTCCAAGAGGATCCTGGAGCCGCGATGCGGTCCGCTTCCGAGCAATCATAAGATAGGACATCTAACTCCTAAACTCCCGGCGGCGAATCGGGTGTGCAACGCAGCAATAGCCCTACTCTCCATTCCTGGTGACTTCGCATAAATCTGAGTGTAAGCGTAGACAAGGCCTGCTTAGCCAGGACGCTTCGTATCAGGGCACGGGCTTTAGCCGTGCCGATGAATGGGGAAAAACCTGGGCTTCAGCCCCTGCGCCCGCCGCGGGGAAGTCTCAGCGCGTGCCTTTGACTACGGATGTGTCACGGCACGGCTGAAGCCGATGCCCTGATACAAAGTCAGCCGCCGGGTTTCCACTTCCATGTCGCACGCCCCTGCGACATCGCCGCAACGCCTTGATTGACACCCCTACCTCCCGCTGTTAGCCTGAATTTTCATGCCCCAGGTCTCCCCGCTGCGCCTTACAGCGCTGAATTCTGTGCACCGGGCGGTGTGCGCCAAAATGGTCGACTTCGGCGGGTGGGATATGCCCGTACAGTACTCGGGGATCCTCTCGGAGCACCTGGCGGTGCGCAAATCCGTCGGTGTGTTTGACGTCAGCCACATGGGCGAGATCGAGATCCACGGGCCGCAGGCGGCGCAGCTCACCGATTTCGTCACCACCAACGCCGTCCAGAAACTGCAGATCGGGCAGGCGCACTATTCCGGACTGCTGTACGAACACGGCGGGTTCGTGGACGACATCCTGGTGCATAAGGTGGCGCCCGACCATTTCTTCCTGTGCGTGAATGCCTCCAACCAGGAGAAGGATTTCGAGCACATACGGGCGCACAACCATTTCGATGCCGCGGTCGAATTCACCAGCGACCGCTACAGCCAGCTCGCCATCCAGGGCCCGCAGGCGCGCGCTACGTTGCAAAAACTGACGCCGGTGGATCTGAGCGGCATCAAGTATTACTGGTTTACCGACGGCGAGGTGGCGGGCGTGCCGGCGCGCATTGCTCACACCGGCTACACCGGCGAAGACGGTTTCGAAATCTACATTCCGCCGGCGGAAACCGAGCGCCTCTGGACCATGATCCTCGAGGCGGGCGCCGAATTCGGCATCAAACCCTGCGGGCTGGGCGCGCGCAACACGCTGCGCCTGGAAGCCAAGATGGCGCTCTACGGGCACGAAATTGACGCCTCCATTTCGCCGCTCGAAGCGGATCTGGGCTGGATCGTCAAACTCGACAAGGGCGAATTCGTGGGCCGCGAGGCGCTGGCGCGCCAGAAGGAAGCGGGCCTGCGGCGCAAGCTGGTGGGGTTCGAGATGCGCAGCCGGCCGATTGCGCGCGATGGCTACGAAGTGCAGAGGAACGGCGTTGCCGCCGGGTGGGTCACCAGCGGCTCGCCGGCGCCGGCATTGAACAAGAATATCGGCCTCTGCTATCTTCCCGTGGAACATGCGCGGCCGGGCGTGCCCATCCAGGTAATCGTCCGCGGCCAGCCCGCCGACGCGGTGACCGTCGAAACTCCTTTCTATAAGCGAGCGAAATAACCATGTATCCAGAAAATTTCCGGTACACGAAGGAACACGAATGGGTTCTGGCGGAAGGCGGCATCGGCACCATAGGAATCACCGATCACGCCCAGCAGGAGCTCGGTGACATCGTCTACGTAGACCTGCCCAAGCCCGGCACGCGCGTGGAGCAAGGCCGGTCGATGGGATCGGTGGAGTCCGTGAAGGCGGTCTCCGACATTTACGCGCCGGTCACGGGCGATGTGACCGAGATCAACCCGGTGCTGGCTGACGCGCCCGAAAAGCTGAATGAAGATCCGCACGGCGCCGCCTGGCTGGTGAAGATCCGCCTGAGTGCGCCCGGCGAATTGTCGGAGCTCTTGAGCGCCGCCGACTATCAAACTTACATAGGAGCCGAAAAGTAGTTGCGCTACCTGCCAAAATCCGATTCAGAACGCCGCCAGATGCTGGATGCCTGCGGGGTGGCATCGGCGGAAGACCTGTTCGCCCATCTGCCGGAGGCAGTGCGGCTGCGACGCCCGCTGGAGCTGGCGCCAGGCATCTCCGAATACGAGATCGTGGACTACTTCCGCCAGCGGGCCGCGGAAAACGCCAGTGAATATGCGTCGTTCCTCGGCGCCGGCGTGTACCGGCACTACCGGCCGGTGCTGGTGGACACGGTGGTTTCGCGCGGCGAGTTCCTCACTTCTTACACACCCTACCAGGCGGAGATCTCGCAGGGCACTCTCACCACCATCTTTGAGTTTCAGACCATGCTCTGCCAGCTCACCGGCATGGACGTGGCCAACGCTTCCATGTATGACGGCTCGACCGCCGTGCCGGAAGCGGCTATGATGGCGGCGCGGATCACCGGCAAACACCGCGCGCTGGCCGCCCGCAGCGTGCACCCGGAGTATCGCGAAGTGCTGCGCACTTATGCGAGGAACCAGGGGATGCGGGTCGAGGAGTTCGGCTACGCGAAGGATTCCGGCGCGATCGATCTGGAGGACCTGGAGCGCAAGATCGACGACCAGACCGCTGCCGTGATCGTCCAGTCGCCCAACTTTTTCGGCGTGATCGACGATGTGAAAGCCGCCGCGGAGATCGCCCACCGGCGCGGCGCACTGCTGGTCGTGCTGTTCACCGAAGCCGTGTCGCTGGGGATTCTGGAACCGCCGGCCGGCGCTGACATCGTGGCTGGCGAATTGCAATCTTTCGCCATTTCGCCCAGCTACGGCGGGCCCTACGCCGGCATCATCGCCACTCGGGAAAAGTTCGTGCGCCAGATGCCCGGCAGGCTGGTGGGGCAGACCGTAGACACGCACGGCAACCGTGCCTTCTGCCTGACCCTTTCCACGCGCGAGCAGCACATCCGCCGCGAGAAGGCGACCTCCAACATCTGCACCAACCAGGCGCTCATTGCTTTGATGGCCACCGTCTTCATGACCGTCTACGGGAAAGCGGGCCTGCGCGAACTGGCGCTGCAGAACACGGCCAAGGCACACTATCTTGCCGGAAGTCTCAAGCCCGCGTTCAGCGGGAAATTCTTCAACGAGTTCGTGGTCCGGGCAGGCAACCCGGACGCCGTCAATAAAGCGCTGCTGAAGAAGAAAATCATCGGCGGTCTCCCCCTGGGGCGCTTCTACCCGGAGCTGTCCGATTCGATGCTGGTCTGCGCCACCGAAATGACGCGCCGCGCCGATATGGATGAGATGAGCCAGGTCTTGCAGTCGATGGCGGCGGCGGAGGTTCTGGCATGATCCGGAAAGTCCGCACCCACCCGTCGCAAAACGAAGCCCTGCTGTTCGAGCGCAGCTCGCCCGGCAAGCGCGCCTGGCAACTTCCCGAGCTCGATGTCCCGGCCGTGGACGCGGCCGAGGTGCTGGGCGCCGCCAACGTACGCGCCGAAATCGAGGGTTTCCCCGAGGTGAGCGAGGTGGAAGCCATCCGCCACTTCACGCGCCTTTCCACCTGGAACTACGCCATCGATTACGGCATGTATCCGCTGGGTTCCTGCACCATGAAGTACAATCCGCGGATCAACGAGATGGTGGCGCGCATAGACGGCCTGGCCTGGGCGCATCCTTATCAGCCCGAAGCGCTGGCGCAGGGGGCAATGGAAGTGATGGCGCGCCTGGAAGCCGCCCTCGCCGAGATCACCGGGATGGACGCGGTGACGCTGCAGCCCTCCGCCGGCGCGCAGGGCGAGCTGACCGGTATTCTTCTGATTCGCGCGCTGCTCGAAAAGCGCGGTAACCCGCGCCGCAAGATTCTGATTCCCGATTCCGCGCACGGCACCAATCCGGCCACTGCCGCGATTGCCGGCTACTCCGTGGAAAACGTGAAATCGACCGCAACCGGCGTGCTGGACCTCGAAGCGCTGGCAAAGTCCGTGGACCGCGATGTCGCGGCGCTGATGGTGACCAATCCCAACACGCTCGGCGTCTTCGAAGAGAACATCGTTCAGGCCGCGGAGATCCTGCACGCCAAGGGCGCCATGCTGTACATGGATGGCGCCAACATGAACGCATTGGTAGGGATCGCGCGGCCGGGCGATTTCGGCGTCGACGTGATGCACCTCAACCTGCACAAGACGTTTTCCACCCCGCACGGCGGCGGCGGTCCCGGCGCCGGCCCGGTGGCTGTGAAGAAAGTGCTGGAGCCTTTCCTTCCCGCCCCACGTCTGAAAAAGGTTCGCGGCAAGTGGGCCTACGATTTCAATCGCAAGCGCTCGATTGGCCGTGTGCGGGCTTTCTACGGCAACTTCGGCGTGCTGGTGCGCGCGCTGGCGTACATTCTGGCGCACGGCGGCCCCGGCTTGCGCAATGCCACCGTGGACGCGGTTCTGAACGCGGTCTACATCCGCAAACAGCTCGAACCGTACTTCGATTTGCCGTACCCGGCGCCTAACATGCACGAAGTGGTGTTCAGCGACGAGCGGCAGGCCAAACTCGGCATCCGCACCGGCGACCTGGCCAAACGGCTGATCGATTACGGCTTCCATCCCTACACCGTGAGCTTTCCGCTGATCGTGCACGGCGCGCTGATGATTGAGCCGACCGAAACCGAAAGCAAGCTGGAAATCGATCAATTCATCGACGCCATGATCTCCATTGCCAAAGAGGTCGAGACCGATCCGGAGATGGTGAAGCAGGCGCCGCACTCGACGCGCACCAGCCGCGTGGATGAAGTGTTGGCCGCGCGCAAGCCGGTGCTTCGATGGAAGCCGGCGTAAGGGCGGGCCTCAAGCGCGACCTGCTGATCCTGGCGGCTTTCACGCTGCTGCTGCACGCGCCTTTTCTGCGCCAGCCGGTGCAGGGCGACGAAGTCAATTACCTGGACATGGCGGCCCACGTTCTTCAGCAGCCGCTGACGCCGCTCAACTTCCAGTTCGTCTTCATGGGCCGGTTAGTGGATGCCGCCGGCCACCCGCATCCGCCGCTGAACGCTTACCTGCTGGCGGCGGCGTGGCTGCTGCGCGGCCATTTCTCCATCTTCTTCTTTCATTGCTTCTACCTGCTGTTCGCGCTGGGCATCAGCTTCGCCGGCTACGCGCTGGCGGCGCGCTTCACAACGCGGCCACTCTGGGGAGCTTTGCTGATCGCGGCGTCGCCGCTGGTACAGGTCAACACCAACACGCTCGCCTCGCCGGAAGCACCCGCACTGGCCCTGCTGCTGGCGGGCGCGGCAGCGTTTTTCGGAGAGTGGTTCTGGATGGCGGGAATCGCGCTTGCGCTGGCGGGCCTGACGGCGCTGCAGGCGCTGGCGCTGCCGCCGATTTTGCTGCTGGCGTATTTTGTGAAGCGCGAGAGTGCGGCCGGCGACGGGACAGAGCTGGGCGGGCCGGGCATGCCCGGCCCCTACGGATGGATTCGAATGCTGCCGGCCGCAGCGTGGTGTGCGCTGGTAGCGCCATATCTAGCGCTTGGCGGGTGGCAGGCGCTGCAATGGGCGCTCACCGGGCGGCTGCCGGCTGCCGTGCTGGCAGGCTACGCCAGCGACCCGAACTTATCGCGCATCGGGCTGAAAGGCGAGAGTGCGCTCGCGCTGCTCGAACACCTCGGCATACTGGTGACGTTGGTTCCGCTGGCGTGGCGGCGCTTGTGGGGGCTGGCCCCGGGCCTCCTGGCCGGATATCTGGTTTCGGATTATCCGTGGTGGGAGCGTCTGCTGCTGGTGATCTTCGTGGCGCTCGGCGTCAACGCGCTGCTCTGGCTGTGGGAGGGGCGCCGCCGCCAGCCGGTGCTGGCCGCGTGGTGCCTGCTCTATTTCGCATTCGCGTGCGTGGCGTTCTTTGCCGGCGCGGCGCGCTACCTGCTGCCGCTGGCGGCGCCCATGGTGCTGCTCTTCGCGATCGAGTTTCGCGAGCGGCCGCGCGTGCTGTGGCTGGCGCTGGCGGTGAATTTACTGATCGGGCTGAACATTTCCGTTGCCGCTTACGAGTTTTCCCGCGTGTACGCCCAGGTCGAACCGCCGCCGGGCCGGCCCTATCTGGTCAATGGCGAGTGGGGCTTTCGTTATTACCTGGTGGCGCGGGGCGGGCAGCCGCTGGAGGCGGTGAGCGTACCCAAACCCGGCGAGTGGATCGTGGCCTCCGGCCTTTCGCTCGCCGGCCAGTATGACAGCATGGCGGAAGAGATTGCGACGCCGCTGCGCACGGTGGATCTGGGCGTCCGCACCCCGCTGCGGCTGGTGGACCGCCGCGCGCACAGCGGCTTCTCCGCGGTATCGTTCGGGCTGCTGCCATTTTCGTTTTCGAACCAGCCGCTGGACCGCATCACGTACTCGCGGACGTCGTCGTTCCTGAATGCGCCGCTCAACTGGACGCCCAGTGAATTCAACGGCCACCTGGTTTACCTGCTCAAGCACGCCGGCGCCGCCCGCGACGCCTTCCGCCTACCGCTTGGTTCGCAGGGAACGCTGCACTTCGCGCTTTTCGGAAATGGCAACGGACCGGCGACGTTCCGCATTGAGCGCGTCTCCGGCGAAAGTCTATTCGACGAAATTATCCAGGTGGATGGCGATTTGTGGGAGCCGCACACGCTGCCGGTTGCAGGGCTCGGCGAAGCCCTCTTTTTCGTGGAGGCCCCGGCGGCCCTGCGCGTGGGATGGGGCGAGCTAGTCCTCGATTCGAATCAGGCGCCGCCGGACATACCCGGCGCGAAACCGGAGTTACTGTCCTATTTGAACCTCGGCGACATCCGCAGCCGGCCGCAGCTGGTTTCCGGCTGGTACGTCATCGAAGACGGGGCATGGCGCTGGATGGCTCCGGAAGCGGAGGCCACGCTGCGCCCGCTGCCGGCGCCCGCCGTGCAGTTCGATCTGCAGCTTTTCTTTCCGCCCGATTTCATGCGCCGTGCCGGCAGCCCGGTGACCGTCTCCGTGATGCTGAACGGGCAGCCGTTCACGAAGGCCGTGTACTACGAGCCCGGCGGGCATCGCCTGACCAGGGTGGTCCCGCGGGAGCTGTTGGCCAGACCCACCACCAGCGTGAGCATCCGGGTCAACCCCGCCATGCCGCCCACCGCAACCGACAAAAGAGAGTTGGGCGCCGTGGTGCAGGGTTTGGGATTTGTGACCGGGCAGTAGGCGTGGCGCACGCAGGAGTGCCGAAGCGACCCACATCGCGGAAAAGAAATGTCGAGATGTTTCTGGACACAGCACACTGGACAGGGTGCGCCACGCGAGCAGACTGAGCCGGCAGAATTGTGCTGGGGTAACGTGGCGCACGCACTCGTGCGTGCCGCGTCGGCACATAAAGCCGAGGCTTGGGCGCCTCTCGCGAAGACGCGTCGAGAAGAGTCTCGACGCTGCACCCACGAGTGCGTGCGCTACGGGGCCCGTTGTATCCTGGAACCTGAGGAGCGACGATCGACATGGGATGTGGAGGAGGGGGCAGCGCTTTCAACCAGATTGAGAACACCATTCCGCCGGGTGCGCGCAAGGTGTTCTGCGTGAAGTTCCAGCGCGACATGGAAGGCCTGGACGAAGTGCCGTTCGAAGGCCATCCGCTGGGGCAGAAGATCTACGAGAACGTGTCCAAGGAAGCCTGGAAAATGTGGGTCGAGCATATGAAGATGCTCATGAACGAGTACCGGCTCAACCTGGGTACGCAGCAGGCGCAGGAGTTTCTCGTCCAGCAGATGGACAACTACTTCTTTGGCGAAGGCGCAGCGCTGCCTCCGGATTTCGTGCCGCCGCGGGCGAAGGCCTGACCGGAAGCGGCCGGCCGGCTGGCGCAGGCGCGTGCGGCTACGGGTTGAAGGTTTCCAGCGTCGTGGCCATGTGGAAACGCAGTCCGGTGTGAGCGCGCCGCAGCGCCTCTTCCACGACGGCCGCTGAATTTCCGCGCGCAAAAATGAATCCCAGGTAGCTGGCGCCTTCGGGCAATGGAACCATCCGCTGCCCCGGCTGCGCGGTGACGATGACTTCCTCGATGCCGGGCAGCGCCGCAGCAGCCTCGACCCCCTCCACCGATTCATACACGCCCGCGCTGGGAATCGGAATCATCATCACCCCGGAGGCGCCGCCGTCCAGGCGAACTGTTTCCACATCCTCGCCTACCGCGTGACGCAGGACCAGTTCTTCGAGCGGCACGCCGCCGGAGAACCGCAGCGCTTTCGCGCACAGGCCGCCGATGGAACGAGCCGCGGTCTCCAGGATCCACGCTCCGTCCTGGTTGTGGCGCAGCTCGGCATGCACCGGCCCATGGCGCAGGCCCAACGCCCGCACGGCGCGCGCCGTGGTTTCGACCAACGATTTCTGCACCGCGTCCGGCTGGCGCGAAGGCGTCACGTAGATGGTTTCTTCGAAAAACGGGCCCTCCAGCCGATCGGGTTTATCGAAGATCGCCAGCACGCGGAGTTCGCCTTGCGTCACCAGCCCCTCGACGGCGAATTCGCGGCCGGGGATGTAGCTCTCCACCTGCAGGTGGCGGAAGCGCTTGCGGCGCAGGTCGTGGCTGGTCTCGAGCAGCTGGCGGATGCGGCCGAAGGCAGCGATGAATTCGGGCTCGTCGTTGGCGCGAATCACGCCGCGGCTGGCGGAAAGGCCGAGCGGTTTGAGCACGCACGGATAGGAGGTGCGCGCCGCCAGAGCGCACGGATCTTCCTCGATGCCGGCGCGAAAAAACGGTGGCACGCGCAGCCCGGCGGCCTGGTACAACTGGCGCGCCAGAAACTTGTCCTGGCAGGCACGCGCCGCCGGCGGCGGATGAAACGGAATGCCGAGCGCCTCCGCCACCGCTGCCGCCAGCACCGCCGGACCGTCGCCAACGGCGGCCACACCGTCGAATTCGCGGCCGCGCAGCGCCGCAAGAGACTCCTCGATGCGGTCGAATTTCACCGGAATGGCGCGGTCGCCCCACGGGTCGTCCAGCCGGTGGCAGGCATCGGTCGCCAGCGTCAGCTCGAATCCCAAGCGGCGCGCCGCATCCGCAAACACGCGGATCTGGTACCCGGTGGTCGCCGCGAAAAGCAAAAGCCGTTTGCTCACCCTTCTTATTGTCGGCGTTTCGCGGTTGTGAAGGGACGGCGCTTTGTGGTTACCTGCAACTAACGGCATCCGGATGGAGAACCTCACGCACGCCGTCGAAACCGGCGGAGATCTGGCGGCGCTCGATGCCCTGCTGGACGGCCTGCCCAACAGCCCGGCGGTCTTCGCCCTCTGGCCGGCGGAGGGCGAGCCGTATCTGTCCAAGACCAGCATGCTGCGCCGGCGCCTGCTGCGCCTGCTGGCCGGGCGCGAGCGACCTTCGCGGATGCTCAACCTGCGCCAGGCGGTGCGCCGCATCGAGTACCAGGTCACCGGCTCCGCGTTTGAATCGGCGCTGCTGCTCTACCGGGAGGCGCGGCGTCTTTTCCCGGATCGCTACCTGAAGCTGCTCAGGCTGCGGATGCCGCCGTACGTGAAAATCGTTCTCCAGAACGACTACCCGCGCAGCATGATTGCCACGCAGCTTTCGCGGACGCCGGCGCTATACTTCGGGCCCTTCCGGTCGCGCGCTTCCGCGGAGCGTTTCGAATCGCAGTTCCTGGACCTGTTCCAGATGCGCCGCTGCCAGGAAGACCTGGCGCCTTCGCCGTCGCATCCCGGCTGCATTTACGGCGAAATGAATCTTTGCCTGCGGCCCTGCCAGCAGGTGGTCGGGGCGGAGGAATACCGGAACGAAGTGGATCGCGTGCTCGAATTCCTGCGCAGCGACGGCCAGTCTCTTCTCGGAGCCATCCTCCATTCTCGCGACCGGCTGAGCGAGCAGATGCAGTTCGAAGAGGCGGCGCGCCAGCACAAACGGCTGGAGAAGGTGCAAGACGTCCTGAAACTGCGCGACGAACTGGCGCGCGATATCGACCGCCTGCACGGCGTGGCCATCCTGCCTTCTGCGGCGCTCTCCGCGGTCGAGCTGTGGTTCGTAGCGGGCGGAAATCTTCAGCCCGCGGTCCGCCTGGGGTTCGAAGTGGAGGAGGGCAAGCCCGTGTCGCTCGACGCGAAGTTGCGCGACTCGCTGGCTGCGCTGGAGCCGCGGCAATCCGGCACGCATGAGCGGCAGGAATCGCTGGCGCTCCTTGCGCGCTGGTATTACTCCAGCTGGCGCGATGGCGAGTGGCTAGGCTTCGACGATTTCTCCGCGGTGCCTTATCGCAAGCTGGTGAACGCCATTTCCAGGGTCGCGCACGGTGCCGCGGCGGAACCGCAGTAAGAACGCTCGCCCGGGGTGGTTTTGATTGCCGCAGCTTTGCAGTGGAGCCAAGCCGACCCCGACCCGCATGGTTCCCGGGCCGCGCGGAAGGCTCTGTCTGCCGCGGCATGATAGCGGGACACGTCAGAGATGCTACCCTGCGGTGCGAAGTCGTCAATGACAAGCAGCGCATCTTTTGCGTGAAAGGCTTGGGCCCCGAGAGCATTGCCGGCCGAAGACCACGCGCCGGCAAGTGCAGCCGGTCCATCGCGGCACCGAAGAACTGTTGATGGAGCGCCGCAACTTCGCTCTTGAATGGTTACCTCGGGGTGGAAGGGACATCAAGAGACTTTGGGGAATCATCCTGGCGATCACCGCGGAGCAGGCTGCCATCGAGATCATCTCGATAGTGGCCGCATTACACTTTGCCACGGCAACGGGAACCGTGCAGTATCTTAGGAGAGTAGGCGACATTTGGAGGTGAAAGCGTGAACGACAAGGTGGAGAAGGATATGTCCAAGTTCGACTGGATAACTGCGCGTTCCTCGTGCTCTCTACCGAACGTATTCAAGGCACTCAGATTACAAGTAATAGAAGACGTTAAGGCTCGCAACGCCCTGCGCCCCAGTAATTCCTCTTATGAGTTTTCGGTGGTGGAGCACGGCGCCGACTTCGCGGTTCTTCTGGAAGCCAAAGATGTTCAGAGGTCGGTAATGTTCAGTCTTGCCGAGCACGCGATTTCAGTGCGGGGTGATGAAGGCGCGCAGATGTTTGAGGTGACTCTGACCTTTAACGACGAGGGCGAGTGCAGGCTGAATGTTAACGGGAAGGGGCGCGACTTGTGGCAGGTGCGACGGTTGGCTCTTGAAGAGCTGTTTGTTTCGAAGCTATTAGGCTGGGGTTCTCGCGGTACTGTTGAACCGAGACGCCGCATTGGCGACGTTCAGCACGGCGTTGACGTTTACTATGCGTCGAACTGCGACAGCGCGTTCACTAACCTTTTTCAATGACCATGAAGGTGATGTCATCAGTTTGTGGCATGCCCTGTGTGAACTCCTCAATGGCTTTCAGGAACTCCTGTTCGAGTGCGTGACTTCCCGAGGGGGCCTCCTGCCGAATGATGTTGAGCAATCTTTCCTCTCCAAACATTTCTTCGTGCGGGTTTTCCGCGTCTGTGAGGCCGTCGGAATACACCACTAGAATATCTCCCTTGTCGAGACGGAACGGGCGAGATTCATAAGAGACGTCATCGAACAGCCCGAGGACATTGGCGTTAGAGACCAACGTTTCGATTTCTCCCGTTGCGGAACGGAACAAATAGGCCGGATTATGTCCCGCACTAATGAATTGTCCCAGGCCCCCAGGGCTTAGAAGGAAGAGAAAGAGCGTCACGAACTGGTAAGGAAGAGATTTCTCGCAAAGCAGCCGGTTAACCCGCGTCAAAACCTCCTGTGGTTGTGTCCTTGAGTGAAATTCCACACTGAGAGCTCCCAATACCATCGAACTTAACAAGGCCGCGGACATCCCCTTGCCGGAGACATCTGCCAAAACCCCCACCCATTCCCCTGAACTCAGCCGCAGAAAATCGTAGAAATCTCCTCCCACGTAACGCGTGGGATTGTTAAACGCATGGATGCCAAAATTCTCAAACTGCGGCAAGGAACGGGGCAGCAGGCTTTCCTGAGTTTCTTGCGCCAAGGCTAATTCCTGCTCGCGTTGCTTTTGCTCCTCCAGGGTTTTGAGGCGAATCACCTCGCGGCTTGCCTCGAGCTCCCGCACCATCTCCTCGAGCACCTTGCTGTGGTTCTTCGCTTCCAGGTGCAACAGGCGCACCTCCAGAAGGTTGTGAACGCGCGCGCGCAGCTCGGCCAGATCGAACGGTTTGCTGACGAAATCCTTAGCGCCGGCTTCGAGAGCACGGAGCTTGTGATCCGGCTGCGCGGTGATGACAAGGACCGGAAGATAACCATCCCCTTCGATTTCCTTCAGGCCTTCCATTACTTGGAATCCGTCCAGGCCGGGCATTTGGAGGTCGAGCAGGATGAGGGCGTATCCGTTCTGGCGGTGTAGTTCACAGACTAAGTGCGGATCGGTCGTAGATTCGACGGAAGTATAGCCGGCGACGCGCAGCATACCCTCAAGCAGCCGGACATTCCCTTCCTGGTCGTCAACCACAAGGATTCTGGCATTCAGAATGTCGGCTCGGCTGACCATGGTCTTCGTCGCAGCTTATTTGATATGACAGGCTTCTTGTCGTGCAAAGTCCAGCGCTAAGTCAATTGTTTGCATGAACTCAGTGACTTTGATTGGCTTGGTCAAATACCGGAAGAATCCTGCCTGCAGGCCCTTCTCGATGTCGCGTGGCATCGCATTGGCACTGAGAGCAACCACGGGAATGTGCGCCGTTGCGGGATCTTCGAGGAGTATTTTTAGGGCTTCGATGCCACTGATGCCGGGTAGATTGATGTCCATCAGGATTATCTCCGGCTGGTTGGCGCGAGCAAGCTGAACACCCAGGGTTCCGTCCGTCGCACTTAGCAAGCGCATATCCGGCCGGCGTGCGATGAGTTGCTCGACCAACTTCAGGTTAGCCGGGTTGTCCTCGACGTAAAGCATTGTGCGCAGCGGCGCCCCGGGTTGAATTGGCTCGTTTGGATTTGCCGCAGGTTCATCCGTGTCAACCGCGAGTTGGAGCGGAGTAGCCGCGTTCAGTTCGAACCAGAACACACTGCCATTCCCGACGGTGCTGTCCACACCGATCTCACCCCCCATCAGTTCCACCAGCCGCTTGCTCATCACCAGTCCGATACCGGTGCCCTCCTCGGCGCTCCTCTCCTGTCCCAGACGGTTGAAGGGCTGAAAAAGCTGTATCAACATGTCTGGAGGCAACCCTGCACCCGTGTCTTTGACGCTAATGCGAACGCGATCAGGATTGCTGCTCGCGCAGTTCGCATCCACGACCACTGTTCCGTCCGCCTGGTTGTACTTGATGGCATTGGAAAGGAGGTTAATAAGAATCTGTTTCAACCGCGTCCTATCGGCGTCCACAAAGCAAGGGAGATCGAACTGCGGAAAGGTCATCTTGATGCCGCGTTTTTGCCCCTGCGGCTCGATCATGGCCTGACATTCGGCCATCACTTCGGCTAACGACGTCGGTTCCAGCGACAGCGCGAGTCTTCCGGACTCAATCTGAGCGAGATCGAGGATTTCGTTGATCAATTCCAACAGGTACCATCCCGCGTGGAGAATCTGATCGATGCTTGCCGCCTGGGCCGGCGTCGGTGGCGGGGAATCGGAATTGATGAGCTGAGCGAATCCGAGGATCGCATTCAGCGGTGAGCGAAGCTCATGGCTCATGCTGGAAAGGAAATCCGATTTCGCAAGATTGGCTTTTTCCGCAGCAGCCCTGGCTCTCTTCAACTCGACGTTCTGCTCCTGCAGCGCCTGGTCGAGACGTTTGCGCTCGGTAACATCGCGCGCGGCCGCGAACACGCCTTGCAGTTTCCTGTCGCGGTCATAGAAGGTGGTCGCGTTGTAAGATACCACGGTGGTCTTGCCGTCCCGGGCGCGCGCGGTGAGCTCGTA
>CAZZHN010000061.1:0-21328 GCA_964654065.1 uncultured Solibacteraceae bacterium | reverse complement strand
CCAAAGTACTGCACCGGGCCGGGGGGAAGACCCTGGTGGAACACGCGGTGGATACCGCGCTCGCGCTGACCACCGCGGACCGCGTCTTCGTGGTGGTGGGCCATCAGGCGGAGCAGGTGCGAGCCGCCGTCACCGCACGCGGCGTCGGCTTCATCGCGCAGACCGAACAGCTGGGCACCGGCCACGCGCTGATGGTAGGGCGCGAGGCGCTCTCCCATCTGGACGGCTACCTGGTGATTGTGTACGGCGACGGCCCGCTGTTGCAGGCGGCCACCGTGCGGCGGCTGATCGAGACCCAGGAACACAGCGATGCCGCGGGCGTGCTGTTATCGGCCGACATGGCGGACCCCACTGGCTACGGGCGCGTGATTCGCGGCGTCAGCGGCAGCGTGACGGCCATCGCGGAGCAGAAGGCCGCTACGCCTCAACAGCTGGCGATTCGCGAAGCCAACATGGGCATCTACTGCTACCGGGCGGACCAGTTCTGGCGGCACGTAAGCGAGATGCGTCCCGACAATCCGGCGCACGAGTATTACCTCACCGACATGGTGCAGATTCTCAACCGGAGCGGGCACTTCGTTACGGCGCTGAAGATCGACGATCCGCGCGAATGCCTGGGGATCAACAACCGCGCAGAACTGGCCGAGGTTGACCGGATCCTGCGGGAACGGAAAGCGAAAGAGTTGATGCTGGCGGGAGTGACTATCGAGAAGCCGGAGACGGTAACGATTGACGGTGGCGTCCAGATCGGCATCGATACCGTGGTCGAGCCGTTCGCGCGCATTCTGGGCTCCACCACCATCGGCGAGAACTGCCGCATCGGCGCCTCCAGCGTGATTGAAGATTCCACGCTTGCCGACGATGTGGAGATCGCTCCGATGACAGTGGTGACCGCCTCACATCTGGAACGCGGCGTGAAAGCCGGGCCGTTCTCCCGCTTGCGCATGGGCAACCATGTGGCGGAAAGCGCGCACATCGGTAATTTCGTGGAGCTGAAAAAAACTCGCATGGGCGCCGGAGCCAAGGCCAATCACCTGGCCTACCTTGGTGACGCCGAGGTCGGCGCCAAAGCGAACATCGGCGCCGGCACCATCACGTGCAACTACGATGGCACCTATAAGCACCCCACTCGGATCGGCGCCGGCGCGTTTGTGGGCAGCAACTCGACGTTGGTGGCGCCGCTGGAAATCGGCGAAGGCGCTTATCTCGCGGCCGGCTCCGTCATTACCGACCCGGTTCCCGCCGATGCGCTGGCGGTGGGCCGCACTCGCCAGGTGAATAAAGAAGGCTGGGCGAAAAAGCGCCGCGCTCGTTCCGCCAATCCGCCGACCGGAGGGAAATAGGTAGGACGGGCGACGGGTTGTGCCGTCTACGGCAAGACACCGGCGGCAAGACCGTCGGCGCTACAGGCTCCGCGGCGCGGGCTGCGGAAGTTCAACGTTAACGGGCGGACCGGGTATGGCCCGCCCCTGCGGGCGAGGTAGGACGGACCATCGGTTTGTGTGGTCTGTCGATTTTCGGGGTACGGAGAAAACACAAAACAAATGACAGACGACACAAACCGATCGTCTGTCCTACCGGGACGTTGAGGGCGGGCCATCGAAGGTTAAGGCCCGCCCAAAAGCCCTTCGCGCGTAGCGGTGTGGATTAGCTTCCTTTGGTTGCGGGATGTTCGACCTCGAGGTTGTTGACCACCTGGCCGAAGCTCAACCCGGCGCCATTGGCGCGGATGCCGGCCACCTGTTTGTCCTGGTCGGTGGCGACTGAGCCGCTTAGCGTCACGTGACCGCTATCCACCACGATGTGGATGGAAGGCAGCGGGCCGGCCGCATACCGCGTCAGGGACGGATAGGAGAAAATAGCCCGAGCCACCTGCCGCCGCAGACGGTCATCCATCGGCGAAGGCGGCAGCACCTTGATTTCGTTGTTCACGCCGGTGACACCGGGAATGCGCTGCACCAGCCGTGCCAGGTCGGACTTCTTGAACGGTTGCGTGACCGCCCCGGAAAGTTGAACCTGGCCGTCGTGCACGAAAAGTCCGACCTGGTCCCACATGCTGTAATAGGGATAAGTCAGCACCTCATGCCGTACCCGCTTGGCAATCGCATCGTCGGTTGCGGGAAAGCTGTCCTTTGAGCTTGCCAGCGCAGCGCCGGCCAGCAAGGCAGCAGCCGCCAGAATTCTTATGGGTGCCCCTGTCCTCATGTCACTTCCCTCCTAGTTAGTTAGAGGGCTGCTCCGTGCGTCTGGTTACATGGGCCGTGAGCGGCCCTTTAGAGCCACTAGGAGCGATTGGGGTTAGGCCTGTCGGCTGACGCAGCGCCAGACCCCGAAGGAAGCCGGGGCGCGGGGTGCAGCCAGGCGCTCCTCCCGCTCGTCCACGAGGCGTATCAGCCTGGCGAGCCGGCGTTCGAATTCCGGGTGCCATTCCGGAGTCCGCTGCAACTGGCCGCGCGCTTCGGAGATGCGATCGTCCAGGCTGCCGGCCGGACGCTCGGTCTTGGGCTTCATCACTAACAATAAAGTGCCGGCTCGCGAGAACTTCTCGCCAAAATACTTACAGCGCGCGGTGTTTCTAGTCAGATTTCGGAGCCGGGGCCGCGCCGGGAAACCGGCTTATACCGGCTGGAATGCCTCCACGGAGCGGATCCCCTCCGACTCCAGGGCCAGCGCCATCTTCTTCAGCGCCGTCTTGTGGATTTGCGAAATGCGGCTTTCGTTGACGCCCAACAGGCTGCCAATTTCCTTCATGGTCATCTCATTGCTGTAGTACAGAAACACCACTTTCCGGTAACGCTCCGAAAGAGTTCCGATGGCGCGGGCGAGGGTGTTTTTGAGCTCACGCCGCTCGCATATGTGGTCGGGCTGAAGCTCGGCCGTTGCGGGGAACTCCTGCGGGCGGTCGCGGTCCAGGTCGTCCCGCTCCGTCATCGAAACCTGTCCGAGGTGCCGCAGTTCCACCTGGATGCGGCGCAAGCGGTCGGTGCTGACGCCCAGTTCGGCGGCGATCTCGCTCTCATTCGGGTTGCGGCCCAGAGTGGCGGCGAGGCCACTCCTGGCTGCATCGATCTGCTTCTGACGCTTTCGCATGTCGCGGGATGCCCAATCGAGCTGGCGCAGGCTGTCGAGGATGGCGCCTTTGATGCGGTGTTTGGCGTAGCTGTGGAATTCCACCTTCTTGCGGTGATCGAACTTGGTCACCGCATCGAACAGGCCCAGCACGCCGGCGTGAATCAAGTCGTCGAGGTCGACGTGCACCGGAAGGTTTTCATGAACGCGAATGGCAATCGCTTTCACCAACGGAAGATGTTCGAGCACAATTTGATCGCGAGTTTCGCGGGAAATCCTGCGCTCTCTGACTGCAGACACACTTAGCGCTTTCATGCTGTACCGCCCTTTTTTCGGAGTTTTGACCCGGCCCGAACCGGCCGGCACAGCTAGGAGTGCAGCCTTAGTGCCAAACTATTTAGGCTTTAAGTACTTTTTTATCTGTAATTTGACGACCGCGGGAATGTTCCGGAACGGAACACGTTTCAAATTGGAACGAAGGCCGGGGCGGCCCGGGGAACAGAGCGGCGCGGCATGGCGAGGCCAGCGGCGAAACTGCTATAAGAAAGGTGGGAAGGCGCATCCACTACATTTCTCACCAGATCGCTGGCGACCCGACAAAATGAATCTCCGCGCCAAGCTCTTCCTCGACTATTACGTCGGAGGCTTTCTTCACGGCGTTCTGCGCGTCCCGACGATTCTACTGGGAAAGCTGCTGCGCCGCGACCACGATCTCACGAGATGCCGCCAAATCGCGATTCTGAAGCTGCTGGGAGGCGGCAGCCTGGTGATTGCGTATCCGGCCCTGCTGGCGCTGCGGCGTCTTCCCGGAATTGAAAAGCTGACACTGATCACAACGCCGGCGATTGCGCCGTTCGGCGCGCTGCTGGGCACCTTCGACGAGATTGTGCTTGTTCGCGACGATCGCGGGTTGCTGACGTTGGCGGCCGATTCGCTGCGGGCCTTCCGGAAGTTCTTCCGCTACGACGCTTTGATCGACCTGGAGATTCACAGCCGGCTGACCACGGTATTCGCCCTGCTGACGGCCGCGCGCAACCGCATCGGCTTCTTCACCAACATCTCTTTCTGGCGGCGCTATCTGAACACGCACCTGCTGTTCTGCAACGTCACCAACGGCATTTACGATTTCTACGATCAGCTGGCGGCGCTGTTCGGCACCTCTCCGGTGGAGGCGGCGGAATGCGAGCGGGAGTTTCGCGCCAGGCTGGGCGAAGGCGGGCTGGATCGGGACACGTTCCGGATCGCGATCGCGCCGGCGTGCTCCGGGTTGAGCCAGGAGCGGATGCTGCGCCGCGAGGAATGGGTGGAGATTGTGGCGCGGCGATTGACGGGTCCCGAGCAGGCCGGCGTGGAGTTGCATCTGCTGGGGGGCCCTGCGGACCGCGTGGAACTGGAACAACTGGCAGCCCTGCTGGAGGCGCGGTTTGCGGGCCGCGCCACGGTTCACAACCACGCCGGCAAAACGAGTTTAAGGGAATCGGTGCAGACCCTGGCCGGCATGGACGAAGTGCTTTGCATCGATTCGGCGCTGCTGCACTTCAGCCGGCTGCTGGGACGGCGGACGGTCTCGTTCTGGGGCCCGACCGACCCACGGACGCTGCTGCGCCCGGGCTCCGCCGGCCGGGATGAGATTCACTACGAGAAAATCCCGTGCTCTCCCTGCGTTCACATGTCCCATCAGCCGCCTTGCAAGGGGCAGAACATCTGCATGCGCCTTGCGTTCGATCCAGCGGCGCCGGTGCCGCGCAATCAACTCTGGGTACTCAAAGGATGAAGACGCGGCTGGCGATTCCGGCAGCGGCGGCCGCGTTTCTAATCGTCCTTTATGCTTTCCTGGCGGCTAAAATGTCGCCGGGGGTGCACGCCGAAGGAACCGACTGGGCGATGTACGTGATGCACGCGCGCAATATCGTGCAGGGGCTCCCCTACACGGAGACGGGATACGTGTTTCAGCCGGAATCGACCACCGAAGTTGGCGCCAACTCCTATCCCTCGGGGTTTCCGCTTCTGCTGGCGCCGTTTTACGCCCTCTTCGGGTTGAATCTCGCCCTGTTCAAATTGCTGAATGCCGCCTTCCTGGTGCTGTCGCTGTGGCCGATTTATCTGTATGCGCGGAGAACACTGACGCCGGCCTGCTCGCTGATCCTGATTGTGGCGCTGGGCTTTTCCACGCTCTACCTGGCCAACTTCGACGGAATCGGCTCCGACGCGCCGTATCAGCTTGTATCTTTTCTTGTGCTGCTAGTGCTGCTGCGGATCCGCGACCAGGGTCTCGACGATACGAGCCCCTGGCGATGGGGATTGCTGGCCGGATTCGGCATGGCGGCGGCCTATCTGATCCGGCCCTTCGGACTAGCCTTTCTGCTGGCTGCGGCCGGGGCGGAGGTGTGGCGAAAGCGGCGCATCACGAAGTTTCTGGTTGCCGCCGCGGCGTCGTTCCTCCCCCTGATGGTGCTGAATAACCTGCTGCTGCACAAGGACAGCAGCTACGCCCATCAATTCACCTTGTCCGTCCCGCTCATCCTCCGCCATGCGGCGGCTTATGCGGGGTTCTTTTCCTATGTGTTTGCCAACCCGCTGAGCCACTATTTCCGTTATGTTCTCTGGGCGGCGACGCTGCTGCCGGCGCTGCTGGCGTTTTCGCGGAGGGTCCGCACGGGTCCCGGGGTGACCGAACTGTATTTGCTGGCGATCCTCGCGGTGGACAGCGTGTACTGGGTTCCCAGTCCCAGGTACCTGTTGTGCGTGATGCCCATCTACATGGTTTATATGTTGGAAGGCTTCCGGATGCTGGCTGCGCGCATGCCGCAGCGCCTGGTGCTGCCGCTGCAGGCAGCCGCCACAGCGCTGTTGTTGTTTGCGCCGGCCGCCAACGCGGTGCTGATCCAATCCGATCCGAGCGACACGCTGGTGACCGCGCCGCGGTATGAAGCCCTTTGCGCCGTGGTGCGCCGGCAGACGGATCCGAACGCGCTGGTGATTTTCTGGAACCCGCGCGTGTTCGCGCTCTCGACGGGGAGGCACGCCAGCGGCTGGCCGGCCGAGGGCCCGCCGGAGCGGATGACGGACTATCTGCGCCGCGTGCGCCCGGACTACATCGTTGCCGATAAGAGCCGGGCGGATGACCGCCGGTTTCTCATGCCGGTTCTCACTTCCCAGGCACTCCCGATCCTGCCTGCTTACGAGAACGGGCAATTTCTGCTGGTGCGCTTGGCCGAAAAGCACTAGGGGCAGAGCCGCCGGGAAGCTGGGCAGCAAGGCTCTCGTGTCAGACTGGTGAGGTAGCAGCCGGAACCAGGGTCAAGCTACGTCCGGTTTTTTTGCAGGAGATATGAGCAAGCTCGATGGAACAACGGCGTTGGTCACCGGCGGCTCGCGGGGCATCGGACGAGCGATTTGCCAGCGGCTGGCTAAGGATGGCGCTGGCATCGTTCTCCATTACCATCGCAACCAGGCCGCAGCCGAGGAAGTAGCAGCCTCCATCGGTGGTGGCGTCCGATTCGTCCACGCCGACCTGGCTTCGATCGACGAAATTGAGGCCATGTTCGCCGGGTTAGGCGATGTTCGCCTCGACTTCCTGATCAATAACGCCGGTATCTGGCGAAGCACACCGGTTGGAGCGACGCCGGCTGCCGCTGTCAACGAAATCCTCGATGCCAATCTGAAGGGGCCGTTTTGGGTCACCCAATGCGCCTTGCCCTTGCTCCAGGATGGAGGGCGCATCGTCAATATATCCTCCGTGGCCGGGCGCATTGCGGTGGCCGGAGGCCGAAGCCTCTACGGCGCGACGAAGGCGGCCGTTGACTCGCTCACCAGGAACTGGGCGCTGGAGCTGGCGCCGCGCAAGATCCTGGTCAATGCGGTCGCCCCCGGGTACGTGGAGACGGATATGACGGCGGACTATTTCTCCGATCCGGCGGTCTACGAACGCCCCCTCAAGCGGCATCCGCTCGGCAGAATGGCTACACCCGAAGATGTCGCCGATGTGGTTGCCTTTTTGTGCTCGGACGACGCACGGTTCATCACCGGGCAAAGCATCAACGTGAGTGGCGGCTTCATCATCTGACGGCTTCGGGCGAGCGAGAAAGTGGATAACACGTAGACTGGAACTGGTTTTTCTGGTTCTTGGTCAAAAACAATTGGCCGCAGATGAACACAGATAAACGCCGATAGGAACCCAAAAAACTTGTATGTTTTCTTATCTGTGTTCCTCTGGTAAATTCTTGATTCCGGGCAAGCTAAAGCATGCCCTACCGGCGCAGATTGACTTCCTCGAGGGGCGCGGCCGGCCACGGTAATCCGTTCGCAACGTGAACAGGACGCGCTTCGACCTTACGCCGTAGTGGGCACGGTCAAGCGGACCAACGCGCCGCCGCCTTCGCGGTTGATGAATTCAACCTGGCCGTTGACCAGTTCGGCGCGTTCGCGCATCGAGACCAGGCCCATGCCCTGGCCGTTGCGTGCGCCGAAACCAACGCCCTCGTCCTCCACTTCCAGCATTACAGAGCCGGGCAGGAACGAGAGCCGCACGGCGGCGGATTTCGATTTGGAATGGCGCGCGACGTTGTTGAGCGCTTCCTGGAGGACGCGATAGAGGTGGATGGCGATACTGCGGTCGAGCTCGCGGCCGGCGCCGCTCTTCTCGTAATGGATGACGATGCCGGTCTGCTTTTCATAGCGGGGCAGGTAGGCATCGACGGCGCCTTCGAAACCGGCGTCATCGAGGACCACCGGATGCAGAGCCTGCGACAGGGAGCGCACTTTTTCGAGGGTGGCTTGCACGGTTTCGTGGATCTCTCGCAGATCGGCGCGATCGGCGCCCGCCTCCTGCGGCGTGCGCCGCTGGGCACGCTGCAACATGGCGCCGACGGCGGTGAGGATCTGGCCGAACTCGTCGTGCAACTCGCGCGAGATCGAGCGGAAGGTGCTTTCCTGCATCGAAATCAATTGCCGCGCCAGTTCGCTGCGGCGCTCGGAGAGCGCGGCGACGTGTTCGAACATCCGCCGGTTATAAATGACCAGGTAGATGCTGGTGAGCACGACCACGACCAGCACGGCCGCCAGAAAGATGTAGACATTGCGCCCGGCCCGCGCGTAGATGGCCTGGGTGCGGGCAGCGGCTTCCTGCTCGCTCTCGTTGTTGGCGACCAGGAGGCGGGCGACGGCGGTGCTCAGCGCCTCGCGGCGGGCTTCGAGAGAGATACGGATCAGGTCACGCGCTTTGGCGGGATCGGTCTCCGCCTGCACGAAAATGCGGTCGAGCGCATCCCAGAACTGTGTCACGCTGCTGGCGAGATACGCGCGCTGGTCGCCGCTGCGGTTGAGCGGCGAAGAGCGGCCCTCCAGCTCGAGGGCATCATCCAGGTCAGTACGGATGCGATGGAAGGGCGCCCGCCAGGCGGTCAGAGGATAGGGCTCGCTGCCTTCCAGCATGTCGCGCATGGTGACCGCGACGGTGTTCAGGTTGTTCTGAATGCGCAGCAGCAGGAGCGAATCGGTGCGATTGCGGTCGATGATGGAGGTCTGCAACTGCTCGAGGCTGCGCAGTTGCGCAATCGTATATGCCGAGTACACGGTCACCGCGGAGAGAGTGACGGCCAACCCGGCCAGCAGGCGGATTGTCGGAGATCGGCCTTGGTCCACTAGTATGTTCCCATTATGGCCGCGCTGCGTCCAAATATGATATTTTGACGGCACCGGTGGTGCTGTCGACTCCTCATGCTGCAACCGTTTCCTGCGATCGCGGCCCTGAATGCGACCGGAGCCCTGCCCAGTGGGCGCCCCGGAGGGAGCGGCTGGTACAGTTACTACGAGGCTCAATTTGACGATGCCACTACCCGGCAGGCTTTCCCCGGTCATCATAGCAATCTGTGGATGGACATGGCTGGCGCTTCCGCAAACCAATCGCGCGCCACTCAACCGGGCGCAGGAGACGCAGCTTTGGGAGCGCCGCAACCTGGCGAAGGCGTTTTACGAAAACCCGACCACGCAACAGCAAGCGGTGGTGGAATTCCGCGCCGCGCTGCAAATGGCGCCGGGTTCGGTGCGCGAGCGGGTGAATTACGGCCTGGCGCTGCTGCGCGTGGGAGAGCTGGCGCGCGGCATCGCCGAGCTGGAAAGGGCGCAGAAACAGGACCCGAAGCTGCCGCACACCTGGTTCAACCTGGGCGTGGCTTACAAGCGGCAGAGCGACTTCGATCAAGCGTACGTGGAATTCCAGGGAATGGCGCGGCTGGTGCCTACCGAGCCGGTGACCCACTACCAGATGGGCACGCTGCTCAAAATCAAAGGCGACGTCGTGGCGGCCGTCAAGCAGTTTGAAACGGCGCGCGACCTGAACCCGCTGCTGGCCGCGCCCCATTTTCAGCTTTACGGCCTATACCGGCAAGTGAACCGCGCCGCCGACGCGGCAGCCGAACTGAAGCTGTTTCAGGAGGTGAAGGCGCGGCAGGAAGGCGCGGCCATCCCGGAGGACATGGACTGGTGTTCGTACGCCGAAATCTACGATCCCATCGATGAGCCGCCGCCGGCGCCCCTGGCAGCGCCGGTCTACCGCGACGAGAAAATCGCGGACGGATTCACGGGCGAGGAAGCGGGCCTGGCGGTGCTCGACCTGGATGGCGGGCCGCGGCCCAGCCTGATCGCCTGGGGCGGCGGGCACGCGCAAACCTTCCGCTATGGCAAGACGCCGGTAGCGGACTCGGGACTGGAAGCGTTGCGCGACGTGGTTTCGCTTGTGCCCGGCGATTTCGATAACGACGGGTTGCCGGATCTGTGTGTGATCACCCGCTCGGGTGCGGCGCTTTACCACAACGTCCACGGCCATTTTCAGAAACAGGCAGACCTCGCGGCGGGCACTTATCATACGGCGGTCTGGCTCGATTACGATCACGATTACGACGAAGACCTGTTCCTGATCGGCCCGCAATCCAAGCTGTTGCGCAACAACGGCGAAGCCGGTTTCAGCGATGAAACCGCGCACTTCCCATTCATGGAAGGCCACGCGCGCGACGCCGTCCGCTTCGACCTGGAGCCGGACACGCCCGGCTTCGACCTGGTGATGATGTATGAAGACCGTCCCGGCGTGCTTTACCGGGACCGCCTGGTGGGCCACTACGAAGCCGTGCCGCTGCCCGCACTGCCCGCGGGCGCCGGCAGCCTGGTGGCGCGCGATGTGAATCACGATGGCCGCACGGACCTTCTCGCGCCCGGCGTGCTGCTGCTCAACCGCCCCGGCAAATTCGAGGCGCAGGCAGCACCGGCGGGTGAGAGGATGCCGCCGCGCGAAGTGCTGGCCGATTTTGACGGCAACGGCCGCCCGGACCGCGCGGTTATCGAGCCGGACGGCGCGCTCACCATCCGCCATGACGTCACGCCCAACTACGGCAACTGGATCGAAGTGGCCCTCACGGGCGAGAAGAATCCGAAAGCGGCGGTGAATGCCAAGGTGGAAGTGAAGGCCGGGACCAGCTACGAGAAAATCACGTACGCCGGCGTGCCCGTTGTCTTCCGCCTGGGCGACCGCACCAAGGTAGACACGGTGCGGATCACCTGGCCCAACGGGCTGGTGCAGAACGAGACCAACCAGGCGGTGAACAAGGTGGATGCGATCAAAGAGGCGCCGCGCCTGGCTGGATCGTGCCCGATGATCTTCACCTGGAACGGCAGCGGCTTTCAGTTCATCAGCGATGTGCTGGGTGTGGCACCGCTGGGAGCGAGTTCCGGTGACGGCGAGTTCTTCCCGGTGGACCACCAGGAATATGTGTCCGTTCCGGGCGAGGCACTGCGGCTGCGGGATGGCGCTTATGAAGTCCGCATGACGGAGGAATTGCGCGAGGTTTCCTACATCGACCAGATCAAGCTGATGGCGCTCGACCACCCGGCAGATACGGAGGTCGTGACCAACGAGAAATTCAAGTCGCCGCCTTTTCCGGAGTTCCGCCTGTTCGGCGTGAGGCGCAAAGTGTATCCGGTGGCGGCGCACGACTCGAAAGGCGCGGACGTGCGCGACGCCTTATTGCGGCGCGACCGCGTCTACCCGGATTCTTTCCGCCGCGACATGGCGGGGGTTGCCGAACTGCATCACCTGGACCTGGATTTCGGAAAGGCCGCCACATCCAATCACGCCGCGCTGATTCTTTACGGCTGGGTGGATTGGGCCGACGGCAGTACTTTCCTTTCTGCCTCGCAGGCGCACCGCGACCTGGTCTTCCCCTATCTTCAGGTGAAGGATGCAGCCGGCAACTGGAAAACCGTGGTGGAAGACATGGGCATGCCGTCCGGTAAACCAAAGCCGATGGCGGTGGACCTGGCCGGCAAGTTCCTTTCCTCTTCGCGCGAGGTGCGCATTGTCACCAACCTGTGCGTGTACTGGGACGAGATCTACCTGCTGGAAGACAATGCGCCGCCGGATGTGCACATGACCCGGACACCCCTCGAAGCTGCCGATCTGCATTTCCGCGGGTTTTCCAGGCCGCTAATCCATCCCGAACGCAAGCAGCCGGAGCAATTCGATTACGACACGGTGAGCTTCACCTCGATGTGGAACCCGACGCCCGGTTTGTACACGCGCTACGGGCCTGTCGATACACTGCTGGCGGAGCCCGACGATCGCATGGTGGTGATGGGATCGGGCGACGAAATCCAGATGCGGTTTGGCGCCTCCGGTCTGCCGCCGGTACCGGCGGGATGGAAGCGCGATTTTCTGATTCTGGTGGACGGTTGGGCCAAGGATGCGGATGCCAACACGGCTTTCTCGCAATCGGTGCTGCCGCTGCCCTTCCACGGCATGAGCCGCTATCCATACCCGGCAAAAGAACACTACCCGACCGACGCCGCGCATGTGCAATACGAGCGCGACTACCTGACGCGGCCGGCGCTGCGGCTGATCCGGCCGCTAGTGGGGGACACGACGGAGTCTCGGCCGTGAGGTTGTGGCCGGAGCAGGCTGGGGCGGAGGTAGGACAGACGATCGCGTTGGGTCGCCTGTCACCGCAGCGCTTGTTGCGCAGCGACAGACCGTGGACGCAATCTCGGACAAAGGGCGCAATGACGGGGAAGGGACATGCAATGACAGACCACGAAAGGCGATGGTCTATCCTACCTTGCGTCGAGAAGAGTCTCGACGCGGCACGCAGGAGTGCGTGCGCCATGGGGCAAGGAGTTCATGAACAAGGCTAGACTCATTCGCAGCGGGATTGCGGGGCTGACGCTACTGATCCTCAACAGCGGCTACCTGATGGCTTTTCCGCGGGCCAGCGTTTTCTACATGGCGAACGTGGTGCTGCACCTGGCGCTGGGGCTGGCGTTGATGGCGGTCGCGATCGGCTATGTGCGAAGCCATCCGCGGCCGTCCGGAGCGTTCCTGCTGGCAGGGCTGCCGGCACTGTACCTGGTGTTCTACGGCAACACGCGCGATCACCGTTTGGTTCTGTGGCTGCATGTGGCGCTGGCGGTCGTGGCTTTGCCGTTGATCGCCCGCTCGCTGACCAAGGGCCGGCGGGCGCTGCGCGCCGCATTCGGCGTGGCACTGCTGATGATGGCCGGCGCATGGGGCTGGAGCCGCATCCATCCGGATCCGAACGCGCACATCGTCAATCCGGCCTCGCCTCCGCTTTCGATGAATGAGGAAGGCGCGGGCGCCAGTTCGCCGTTCGCTCCGGCCTCGGCGCAGACCAACACGAGCCACATCATCCCTTCCAACTTCTTCATGGATTCGGAGGGCTGCGGGCGCTGCCACAAGGATATCTACGAGCAGTGGAAAAGCTCGATGCACCACTTCGCTTCGTTCAACAACCAGTTTTACCGGAAATCGATCGAATACTTCCAGGATGTGGCCGGGACGCGCCCCAGCAAGTGGTGCGCGGGCTGCCACGATCACGCGGTTTTCTTTAACGGCCGCTTCGACCGTCCGATCAAGGAGCAGATCGATACGCCGGAGGCGCAAGCCGGGCTGGGCTGCATGTCGTGCCATGCCATCGTGCACGTGCGCAGCAGCATGGGCAACAACGATTTCACGGTGGAATACCCGCCGCTGCATGAAATCGCCTCCAGCCACAACAAATATCTGCAGGCAGTGGACACGTTCCTTACCTACCTCGATCCGCAGCCGCACCGCCAGACGTTTTTGAAGCCGTTCATGAAGGAGGCGGAATTCTGTTCGGTGTGCCACAAGGTTCATCTCGACGTGCCGGTGAACACGTACCGCTGGTTCCGCGGCTTCGATGATTACGACAACTGGCAGGCGAGCGGCATCTCGGGCCAGGGCGCGCGATCGTTTTACTATCCCGACAAGTCGATGGCCTGCGCCGATTGCCATATGCCGCTTACGGTCTCGCACGATCCGGGGAACGTGGACGGCAAGGTGCATTCGCATCGCTTCGCGGCGGCCAATTCTGCGGTGGCGTATGCCAACCAGGATGCTGGGCAGCTGGCGGAAGTGAAGAAGTTTCTGCAATCGGGATTCATCACGGTGGACATATTTGCCGTCTCGCCGGTGGAAGAGGTGAAGGGACAGGCTGCCATGCTGCGGCGGGCAGATAACCCGGTGGCGGCCAATACCAGTTTCGCGGTGGGCGAGGAAGCCGAGCAGTCCGCCCCGGCGTTGATCCGGGAAGTCGGGAAAATCGCAGCGCCCATCGACGCCGCGGGCGCGGTGCTGGAACCCGGCAAGACGGCGCGGGTGGACGTGGTGGTCCGGACTCGGAAGATCGGGCACTTCTTTCCAGCAGGCACCGTTGACTCCTTCGACGTGTGGCTGGAGTTGCAGGGCCGCGACGCCGACGGCCGCATCATCTTCTGGAGCGGCAATGTGGCCGATGGCGGCAAAGGGCCGGTGGACCCGGGTGCGCATTTCTACCGTTCGTATCAGCTGGATGCCGACGGGAACGCTATCAACAAACGCAACGCCTGGCAGGCGCGCAGCGTGCTCTACGTGCGCCTGATTCCGCCCGGCGCGGCCGACACGGTGCATTACCGCGTGGCGGTGCCCAAAGGCGCACGCGGTCCCATCAGTTTCACGGCGCGCCTGAATTACCGCAAGTTCTCCTGGTATTACACCCAGTTCTCTTACGCTGGCCAACCCAAGCCGGGCCAGGATCCGGCGCTGCTCGGGCGGGACCATAACGGTCTGGAATATCAATTTCTACAGACCTCGATCCCGTCCAATGTTTCGGGATCGATTCGCGACCGCATCCCGGACGTACCCACCATTACCCTGGCCGAAGCGCATGCCGTAGTGCCGCTGGGGCAGCCGGCGTGGTCGCCTGTGGTGCGCAAGAAGGACCGCGAGCGCTGGAACGATTGGGGCATTGGCTTGCTGCTGCAAGGCGATTTGAAGGGTGCCGAATACGCGTTTCAAAAGGTGACCGAAGCCGAGCCTGGGTACGCCGACGGATGGCTGAACGTGGCGCGGGCTCTGATTCAGGAAGGCGAGACCGAGGCCGCCAAACCGTATCTCGAGAAAGCGATGGCGATCAATTCGCAACTGGGCCGGATCTGGTTCTTCAAGGCGGCGGCACAACGCGCCGATGGCGATTACGATGGCGCGCTGCAATCGCTTGAGGTGGTGCGCTCGAAATACCCGCGCGACCGGGTGGTGTTAAACCAGATCGCGCGCATTCAATTCCTCAAGCGGCAATATGCGGCCGCGGTCGAGACGCTGAAACAGGTGTGCGCGGTGGATCCGGAAGACGTACAGATGCACTACACGCTGATGCTGTGCTATCGCGGCCTGGGCGACCTGGGCGGAGCGGCGCGCGAAGAGGCGCTGTTCCGGCGGTTCAAGGCGGACGAATCGGCGCAGGCGATTACGGAAAAGGCCCGCATGAAGAGTCCCGAAGATAATAACGAACGCCAGTCGATTCACGAACACGAGAGCGCCGTCAGGCCGGAGTTGCCATGAAACGCCCGATTCTCATGTTTGGCGCGGCGAGTCTGCTGGTGTTGGCCGCGGTGGAGGTGATGGCGTGGGCGGCGGCGCTGGACCGGACGCAGGTGGTTTTCACCGACGTCACCGCGCAGGCCGGAATCCACTTCACGCATAACGCAGGGCGGACAGGCAAGAAGTATCTGCCGGAAGCGATGGGCTCGGGCGCCGCTTTCTTCGACGCCGATGGCGACGGCTGGCCGGATATCCTGTTGATCAACGGCGAGGACTTCACGCCGCGAGGCCGGCGCACCACTGCCGCGCTGTATCGCAATAACCGCAACGGCACGTTTACGGACGTCACCGCGGGCAGCGGTCTGGACATCGAAATCTATGGCATGGGCGTGGCGATCGGCGATTACGATAACGACGGCCGCGACGACGTCTATATCACCGCGCTGGATGGCGATCACCTCTTTCACAACGAGGGTAATTTCAAGTTCCGGGACGTGACCAAAGCGGCCGGCATTCAAAACGCGAATTTCGGCGCCAGCGCAGCCTGGGTGGACTACGATCGCGACGGGAAGCTCGACTTATTCGTCGCCAATTACGTGCAATGGACCGAGAAGGGCGATCTGCGGTGTTCGCTCGACGGGTCCACCAAGTCGTATTGCACGCCGGAGTCGTATAAGGGCACGCGCTCGCGCCTGTATCACAACCTGGGCGGCGGGCGCTTCGAGGACGTGGCCGAGCGCGCCGGCGTGGGCGACCCCACCAGCAAGTCGCTGGGGGTGACAATCCTCGACTATAACGGCGACGGTTGGCCCGACATTTTCGTAGCCAACGACACGCAGCCGAACAAGCTCTACCGCAACCTGGGCAACGGCACCTTCAAGGAGGAAGGGATGACGGCGGGGGTGGCCTACGGTGAGGATGGCGTGGCCCGCGGCGCGATGGGCGCCGACGCGGCCGACTACGACCGCTCCGGCCGGCCGCACCTGCTGGTGGGAAATTTTTCCAATCAGATGCTCGGGCTATACCACAACGAAGGCAATGGGTTGTTTGTGGATGAAGCGCCCTCCTCCACGGTGGGCCGCGCCAGCCTGCTTTCGCTGACCTTCGGCGTTTTCTTCTTCGATTACGACCTGGACGGCTACCCCGACATTTTTGCCGCTAACGGCCACATCGAAGACGAGATTGGCCGGGTGCAGCCCAGAGTCAGCTATCGCGAATTGCCGCTGTTGTTTCGCAACCTGGGCAACCACAAGTTCGAGAACGTGAGCAGCCAGCTGGGTCCTGGCTTCGCGCAGCCGATGGTCGCGCGAGGAGCCGCATACGCCGATTATGACCACGACGGCGATCTGGATTTGTTGATCACCAACAACAATGGCCCTGCGTACCTGCTGCGCAACGACGGCGGCAATCGCAACCACTGGCTGTGTGTGCGCCTGACTGGAACCAGATCCAACCGCGACGGCATTGGCGCAGTGGTGCGGGTGGAAAGCGCCGGCGGCAAGCAGTGGAACATGGTGCGCAGCGGCTCCAGTTATTGTTCGCAAAGCGACCTGGCTCTCACTTTCGGCCTCGGCAAAGACAGCTCGGCCAACCTGGTAGTCGACTGGCCCAGCGGCGCCCAGCAGCGGTTTCAAAACGTCGCCGCCAACCAGCGCGTGCTGATCGACGAAGGCAAGGGCCTGACGCCGATGAAGTAACTCCACCGGGTCTCCTCCCCTTCTGCAACTTGGCTATAATGAAAGTCTTGGCGGAGGTGGGTCTTCTCGAGTAGCGGGGCGGACATACTCTCGAATTCCGGTTCCCGGATGGTCCGAGCAACCTCGCGTGCCTTTTTTTCCCTTTTGTTTCCGGATGATTGCCGCATTTGCGGCCGGTCCTTGCAGGAGATTTCCCGGATCCCCGTTTGCCCCGACTGCCTGCGGCAGCCCGCGCCGCTCGACGCGGAGTTCTTCTGCGTATCGTGCCGGACGCCGTTTCAAAACCGGTTTCCGTTGGATGATGAAGGCCGCTGCGCGCTGTGCCGCAGCGGGCTGCGCGGTTTCGACGCCGCCTATTCGTTCGGTTTCTACGATGGCGTGCTGCGGCAGTTGATCCATCTTTATAAGTACCGGAAGGTTCGGACGCTGGCCGGTCCCCTGGGGGACCTGCTGCTGCGGGCGCTGCCGCGCGACGAAGGATTCGACTGCGTGGCGCCGGTTCCGCTGCACTGGACCAAGCGCTGGCAGCGCGGATTCAACCAATCGGACCTGCTGGTACGGCGGGTTGCCTCGCACACGGGAATCCCATCTGCGCGGCTACTGCGCCACGTGCGATCCACGGCCTCGCAAGCCGGTTTGAGCAACACCGGCCGCCGGCGCAACGTTGCGGCTGCCTTCGAGTGCCGGCTGCCGGATGGTGCTGCGGGCCGGAAGATCCTGCTGATCGACGACGTGATGACGACCGGCTCGACTGCCACAGCCTGCGCGCTGGCGTTGAAGCGGGCCGGTGCCGCTCGTGTGTCTTTGCTCACCCTGGCGCGAGCCGACCGGCGTTTTGCATTTTCGCTCACCGCACAACCAGCGGGCAATTCCATCGACGGGGGAAGGGTCTGAATGGCTGATCGACTACAGAAACCGGTGCTGGTGCTCAACGCCAGCTATGAGCCGATCAACATTTGCGCGGCGCGCCGCGCCTTGGTGCTGGTGTTAAAAGGGGTGGCGTCGGCGGAGGAAGAGTCGGTGAATGCGATCCATTCGGCGCGCGCGGCGGTGCGGCTGCCGTCGGTGATCCGGCTGCTCGAATACCGGCGAATCCCCCACCAGACGCGGGCGCTCTCACGCAAGAACATCCTGATGCGCGATCGCTACACGTGCCAGTATTGCCATCGGATTCTGCCCTCCGGGGAACTGACGCTGGATCATGTGGTGCCCCGGTCGCGGGCGGGCGAATCGGCCTGGGAAAACCTGGTAGCCTGCTGCCATCATTGCAACAACCGCAAGGGCAACCGCACGCCGGAAGAGGCGGGAATGCGACTGGCGCGGCCGCCGCGTCCGTTCAGCCTCCACACCAGCCGCCACCTGATCCGGATGCTGGGCAAGAGCGACGCGCAGTGGCGGAAGTACCTGTTCTACTGAGAAGGCGGGCTTTCCAGCCCGCCCACGACTGCTGTAGACGCACGCGTGGGTCTCGTTTTCTTCGCGGAGAGCGGGCCGGGGGCGCCGCGCATCACTCGATACGTGTGCCGGCGCCAACGTGCGGCGGCTGACCAACTGCCGGTCGGGGACTCAGAGAGTTCACAGGTGTAAACGAAGCACAATCCATCCGTCCTTTGACCGGAACCCGTATACTAATTGGTGCAGGAGGAGGCTAGAAGATGAAGAAGTTGATGGTATTGGCTACGCTGGCTGTAGGGTCAGCGATGGCGGCGGAGTGGACTGGGTACATCATCGACCAGGATTGCTCCGGCAAGAAAGCAATGCTGGGTAACGTAGCCTGTGCGACGAGCTGCATCAAGCGCGGCTCTCCGGCGGTGCTGGTCACCGAGGATGGCACGGTGGCGAAGATCGCCGACCAGGACAAAGTTAAGGAATTCGCCGGCAAGAAGGTCACGATCACCGGCAGTATGACCGACGGCGCCATTAAAGTCGACAGCGTGAAGTAGGCTCGCGAAAGCGGCCGTTTTATCGCCCGGAACGGGCGCCCAGGCGGCGCCCCATTCCGGGCTGAGATCCTAGCTGAACTCTGGTACTCCGCACCGGGTAGCAGTTCCTGCCGGCCCGTCGTGATTCCATTCCCAAAAACATCAGGCATTCCTGCCGGCGGTTCGCCCGCGTGTCCCTCCATTTGGAAGCCGGGCTGCGACGCGGGCGTCCAGCGCGCATCTTTGGCCGCAAGCTGCCAGGCACGTATAATCGGAGCTTAGGGCAATGTCATGAAGAAGCGGCTGGTTTACAGCTCCCTTTCCCTCCTGCTGGCGGTCTCCGTCATCCTGGTGGTTTGGGAGGGGTCATTCAACCCAGGCAACTTCCGGCCCGCCAATCCCAACCAAACACTGATCTTCTGGGCGGTTTCGAGCCTGATTTTCCTGCTGATGGTGACACTCGGCTGGATTCTCACGCGGGAGTTCGTCAAACTGTACGTCGAACGCCAAAGCCGGCGCGAAGGATCGCGCATCAAGAGCAAGCTGGTGGTAGGCGCGCTGGCTCTCAGCTTCGTGCCGGTCTTCTTTCTGGTCCTGTTCAGCTACGAAGTGATGAACCGCAACATCGCGACGTGGTTCCGCCAGCCGGCGGGCAATGAGTTGACGGCATTCGAGAGCATCACGCGCCAACTGGGCAAGGAAATGCAAGATGAGACCGACGCCCAGGCGGCGCTGCTGGCGGCCCAGTGGGAGGTACGGCAGTTGATCGAAGGCGGCGCGCGGACTCCGGGGTTTCTGGCGCGCTTCGCGACGCACTACGAGCTCGCCTCGGCAGCGGTTTACGGCTCCGCGGCCGGGCCGCCGCTGGACTCCTGGGGGCCGTACCAGCAGCAGCCGCAGGTGGACCGCCTGGTCTCGGCATCGTACCCGGTTCTGCAGGGCGAGCACACGGTCGGGTTCGTCACGGTGACGGCCGAAGTGCCCGGAGACGTAGCGAAGAAGAAGGCCGTGATCGGGACCTGGGCACGCGAGTGGCGGGAGGACTACGACTATGCGCGGTCGGTGCGCCGCGTGAGCGTGATGCTGATGGCGTTGATCACGCTGTTCGTACTGTTCGTGGCGACCTGGATCGCGCTGTTTCTTTCCAAGCAGATCAGCATTCCGATCGCCGCTCTGGCCGAGGCCGCCAGCCAGGTCCGCGGGGGCAACCTTTCGCACCGGGTGAATGTGCGGGCCGCCGATGAGCTGGGATCGCTGGTGCGCGGCTTCAACCAGATGACGCAGGAACTGGAAGCCAACAGCCGCGAACTCGACCGGCGGCGGCGGTTCACGGAAGCGATCCTGGAGAGCATTCCCACGGGCGTCATTTCGATCTCGTCGGACGGCGCGATTCAGCGCGTCAACCGCGCTCTCTCGCAAATCTTCCCCGCGGCCGAGGTGGAAAAGGTTACCCGCCTGGAAGACCTGTTTTCGCGCGAGGACACGGCCGAGATCAAGTACCTGATGAAGCGGGCCCGCCGAACCGGCGCTGCTTCGCGCCAGCTGGAGCTGCGGACGGAAAACCGCAACCGGCACCTGGCGATGACGGTTTCCGCTCTGGAGGAGAAGGTCACTTCCGGCTTCGTGATCGTGATTGAGGACACCAGCGAGCTGCTGCGCGCGCAAAAAGCCGCGGCCTGGCACGAAGTGGCGCGGCGCGTGGCGCACGAAATCAAGAACCCGCTGACGCCGATCGCGCTCTCCGCCGAGCGCATGGCGCGGCAGATCGACCGCCTGGAGCTGCCGGAGGCGCCGCGGCGCATCCTGGACGAGTGCGCACAGACCATCAGCCGCTCGGTGGAATCAGTGAAGACGCTGGTGGACGAGTTCTCGCAGTTTGCGCGCTTTCCCGCCGCGCAGCCGGTGCGCTCCGATCTGAACGAAGTTACGCGCGAGGCGCTGGCCATTTTTCACGGCCGGCTGGACGGCATCAACCTGCGCACCAGCTTCGCCCCGGACCTGCCAGCGGTGAACCTGGACCGCGAGCAGTTCCAGCGGGTGGTGGTCAACCTGGTGGATAACGCCGCGGAAGCGATGCAGGATTCGCTCGTCAAGAATCTCCATGTGGCGACGCAGGCGGGCGCGGCCGACACCGTGGAACTGGTGGTGGCGGACTCCGGTTGCGGCGTGAGCCCGGACGAGAAAGAGAAGCTGTTTCTTCCCTATTTCTCCACCAAGGGGCGCGGCACCGGCCTGGGACTAGCCATCGTGAGCCACATTGTGGCCGACCACAACGCGCACATCCGGGTGGAAGACAACCAGCCCTCGGGCGCGCGCTTTACGGTGGAGATTCCGGCCGTCGTCGATGCGGAAGGCGTTGAAAACGGCGCGCCGCTGCCGCAGCCCGCTGCGCCGGTGAAAGCATGAGGCAGCGGCGCATCCTGGTGGTGGATGACGAGCCGGAGATCCGCCGCTCGCTGGCCGGCGTGCTGGAGGACGAAGGCTACCTGGCGGAGACGGCGGAAAGCGGCGAGGCCTGCCTGTCTGCCCTGCCGGGAGCCGGCTTTGAGCTGGTGCTTCTCGACATCTGGCTGCCGGGCATCGACGGCATGGAGGTGCTGGAGCGGATCCAGGCAATGCCCTTTGCCGAGCGGCCGCTGGTGGTGGTGATCTCCGGCCACGGCAGCATCGAAGCCGCGGTCAAGGCCACCAAGCTAGGCGCATACGATTTTCTCGAAAAGCCGCTCTCCATCGACAAGATCTCGGTGGTGGTGAAGAAC
>CAZZHN010000060.1:0-21465 GCA_964654065.1 uncultured Solibacteraceae bacterium | reverse complement strand
GAATAAGCAGCGGCTGGTTCCGGTGGGACAAGCGGCCATCCGCGCCGTCGAGGATTACCTGTACGGGGCCGACCGCGCGACGGTGGTCGCCGAGTGCGAGGTCGTGGAGGCGCACGACGCGCTCAAGGCCGCGCTGCAGCGCGCGGGCGGCACCGTGAGCAGAGAAAGCTATCCACGCATCGAGAAGGCCGAGGAGCTCACCGACAGCGTATGTCGCCTCGCGGTCGGCGGCATCCGCGAGAACTTGATTGAGCGCCTCGAAGCCCGAATTGAAGCCCGCTTCGACGAGAGAGCCCCCTTGGGCGAGGCCGATCTTGCGACGCGCACCCACGAGGCCAAAGACCCGGTCGAATAGGCCGTGACGAGAAAGCAACCAGAACAGCAATAAACCACCAACATTATTGATGCTCCATTTACCTTCTGCATCCACCTTGGCGGCCCTCGATTCGTCGAGGCGCTTCTACCCCCCGGCGCAGCCGGGCCAAGCGGAGCGTGCGGAGCGTCCGGGCCAATCTGAGGGGAAGCACTGGAAAGGCGGCCGGGATGTGGTGCGGAACCCGCACGTGCTGCCTTCTTCCGGGAGCTCTTTGCCAGGGATCTCGCCGATAACATCGCCGCTATCGGCATCCGGTTCCATGCGGGCGCTCATCTGCAGGTGGACTCGCACCGGGACGCCGTCAGCGCAGAGGCGGGCCATCATCATGGCGTCCTCAGGCGAGACGGCCGCGGCAGGAATGCGGGGCTGCGCATCCTCATAGCGCATTTCGCCGGTGTGCGGAATCTGCATCGCCAGCGGCGTCACTGAACGCACCAGGGCTGCTACGGCGCCCAACGCAGCGGCGCGCGGCGCACCGCTACGGCGATACATCACGGTCGGCCCGTAGCCGTGGTAGGTCTCGTTGTACAAGACAATTTTGCCGCGGACCTTGTCCGCGCCCAACGCGTCCAACTCGCTGAAGTCGGAAACCGCCACCACCTCAGCCGTGATGCCTTCCGGAGGTGTTCCCACGCTCATGCCGAGGCCCAGCATGTGCAGCGGCTTATCGAGCGGTGCCACCATGCGTGCGGATTCCTCGCCGCGCACCCAGTGCGGGACCTTCGCCGGGATGATGCGGACGTTGCTCAGGCCGGCTGCTTTCATCTGCTCCGCGCTCCAGGCAATGGCGCGCTCCAGGGCCGGCGAACCGCTGAGCCGGTTGCCGATCCGGTAACACAGATAGGCCAGGCGGTCGTAGCCTTCGGTGTCCGCCAGGGCGGCGTCGATCAACTTGCCGGCGGTCTCGCGATAGTGCTCGGTGAGGCCTTCGGCCGGCGTTCCCTGCGCGTGCGCGGCTGCTGCGGCCAACAAGAACACGAATATCCCGGGAGTGCGCCGTTTCATATAAAGACACTATCGCACGAACGGCAGGTAGGCCGGCACGCGGCGCTGATAGGCAGCAAATTCCTGCGGGAACCGCGAAGCCAGCAACCCCTCTTCCGAGCGGACGCGGATCTCTGTGCCGGAGATGTAGATCGCCAGCGCCACCATCGCCCACTGCCATCGCGTGAGCAACAGGCAGTTCGCCACCAGCATCGCGAGAAGGGAGGAGTAGATGGGATGGCGTACGATCGCGTACGGGCCGGTGCGCACCAGCTCATGGTCCTCGTAAAGGCCGGCGTGCAGGCGGAACTGCTTGCCCAGGTGCTCCACTGCCTGCCACGCCATGGCGACTGCCGGAATGGCTATCGCCATCCCCAGCACGGTCCGCACCGCGCCGGCCGGCTGCAACACGGGAAGATGGAAAACAAAGGCGACGACGAACGCGCCGGTCTCCAGCACCAGGCCTGCGCGCGTCGGCCAGGGAATGGTGATTGAGGGCCTCTTCTGAAAGTGCGGTGCCCGAAACAAGAACGGATACCACCAGGCGACCCAGCAGAGCGCCAGCTCCGCCAACGCAACCATTCGCAATCGAATCGCCTCCCCTCTCAGGATACGGGACGGGCAAGGCCCCGCGGCTGAGCACTGCATCGGTCATCGTATGATAGAAACCTGAAGAAATGCCGGGTGAGGCCTTACAACTCATGCAAGCGTCCACTACCGCAAAATGGTTTTCGCGGCTCGCCGTCGCCCTGGTTGCCGTTTTCCTGCTGCTGAATTTCGCGGAGAGCCGTTTGCAGAGTCCAACCTCAGATGAGCCGCCGCACGTGGCCGCCGGACTCTCCTACTTCGTCACGCACGAAATCTATCGTGCGAATCCACAGCACCCGCCGCTGCTGAAGGAACTCAGCGCGCTGTCTCTGATGGCGGCCGGCATCCGTTGGCCCCACAACGAGCATGCCGATTACCTGGTGAATGGCGAGGATCCATCGCGCGTCTTCGGGTCGGACTGGCCGATCGGGAACGGCATCATTCGCGACAATGGCGCCGACCGGGTGATGTTCTGGGCCCGGCTCCCGCTGATCCTGATAGCCGCCTCGCTGGCGGTGGTGCTTTACCTCTGGGGCCGCCGAATGCTGGGCTCCGTGGCTGCCCTGGGCGCGGTTTTTGTTTACACGCTGGACCCGACGGTTCTCGGTCATGCGCACCTGGTGACCACCGACGTCGGGCTGGCGGCATTCACGGTTCTCTTCCTGTTCGCGCTTTGGAATTACATGCAGAGTCCAGGGTGGAAGCGGCTCGTGTTTTGCGGGCTTGCACTAGGAGCAGCGCTGACAGCGAAATTCTCGGCCGTGCTCCTGCTGCCGGTAGCCGCGCTGCTGCTGCTCGCGGGCCTGCGCTGGCCGGTGAAACCGCAATCCGGAAGCGACCCGGCGGCGTCCTTGAAAAACTTCGGCGGGGCAGCGGGCGCCATCCGCCGCAAGGATCCGTGCCCCTGCGGCAGCGGCAAAAAGTACAAAAACTGCCACGGACAGGAGGGGATACAGGTGGCCCACATGCGCCGGAACGTCCCGCTGCTGCTCGGCGAGCTGGCTGTCCCGTGCGTGGTGGCTTTCCTGGTGATCCAAGCGACCTATTTCTTCCCGGCCGATCCTCTGCTGTATGTCAAATGTGCCCGCATGGTGAACGCGGATCACGATCCGAATTACCTGATGTTCATGGCGGGACAGTTGAGCGCCCATTTCGTCAGCTACTTCGCTGTCGCTTATCTCCTGAAGGAGCCCATCGCCGGCATCATCCTGGCCGGCATCGGTTTCCTGGCGCTGATCCGGAGCAAAACGATTCCTACGCTCGCCAAGTTGTTTATCCTCATTCCGCCGGCGGTTCTGTTCGCGGCCGCTTCGCTGCTGGCGGATGACCTCGGAATCCGCTACATCATCCCGGCGCTGCCGTTCGTCTACCTGCTGGCAGGGTTGGGGATCGCGACGCTTTTCCATGCAGCGCCCAGGATGCGATGGGCTCCTTACGCGGCCGTAGTCTTGTGCGGCTGGATTGTGATCGCGGCTGCCGGGATCTATCCCGACCACCTGTCCTATTTCAACGAAGCGGCTTGTTTGCTCGACCAGCCGGCGCAAATCGGACTTGACGGAGGAACCCGATGCGGACCTGCCTGGCTGGATGACAGCAATGTGGAATGGGGCCAAGGCCTGAAACAATTGCAAGTCTGGCTCAGTCGACATGCCGGCGGCCGGACCGCGAGGCTGGCGATCTTCAGTTCTTTCCCTCCGGAGGCCTACGGCATCCGTTGCGAGTTGCTGCGCGCCTCGGAGCTTACCCGGGAGCCGTCGCCCGGGCTTTACGTTGTGAGCGCCCATTACGTGGCGCGGATTCCAGCGCTGCCGCGCTCGAGCGACTGGCTGCGCCGCATCCAGCCGGTCGCCATTGTGGGGCATTCCTTATACGTCTACGACATTCCGCCAAGGTCTTAAGAATGGCATCGGCGCGATGGCAGAGAGAAGCCCAGATGAGGCGAGGTTGAAACGCAATCGAGCGCGAGCCAGCAAGGCGCTGCCGGGGAACGAGAAGAGCGGGTCGCGCGGCATCGCGAGCCACGCGGCTCCCACTGCGAGGCCGGTGGTCCGGCACGCTTTGTTGCTCTCCGCGGTCCTCGCTGTGACGCTCCTGGCTTACTCCAATTCGTTCCGGGCGCCGTTCCTGGTCGACAACGACGAGATCGTGCTCCAAGACACCCGCGTCCACGAAGTCACGCCCGCGCACGTGCGCCGCATTCTGACGGAGCAATATTGGGAGACATCGAATACCGGCCTCTATCGCCCGCTGACCACGCTTTCGTTCCTGTTGAACTACGCGGTCTTAGGCGGTGGCGCTGAGCCGTATGGGTATCACTGGCTCAACTTCATTCTGCACGCGGTGAACATCGTATTGGTCTACGCACTTGGTCTGGCGCTTTTCGACCGCGCTCGGGCCGCCTTGCTGCTGAGCGCGGTATGGGGGCTCCATCCCGTACTGACGGAATCCGTAACCAACATTGTGGGAAGGTCGGACCTGTTGGCGGCGCTAGGAGTGCTCGCGTCTTTGCTGTGCCATCGCAGGGCGATCGCAGCGGCCGGTGTGCGCAAGGCGGTCTGGCTGGGCGCAATCGGCCTCGCGACCGCGGCCGGCATTTTTTCGAAGGAAAGCGCCATCGTGCTGCTGGCGGTTCTCGCGATTTACGACTTCACCTTCGCGCGGGCCGTCTCCTGGCGGTCTCGCCTTCCGAGCTATGCGGCCGCGGCGGTCCCATTCCTGATCTATCTGTACGCGCGGTCACAGGTGATCGCGGGAGCGCCCCACCTGGCCACGCCGTTCTACGAGAACCCGCTGCTGGGCGCCGGTTTCTGGAGCGCGCGAATCACGGCCGTCAAGGTGATCGGCAGGTACTTCGCACTGCTGGTTTGGCCGGCGCGCCTATCGTGGGACTACGGCTACCATGAGGTCCCGGTCTTTGACTGGAGGCTGGGCGGCGGGGAAGACTGGAAGGCGGTCGCGGCTCTGCTCGGCTGCGCGGCTGCTGTAGTGCTGGCCGTCCGTTCCTGGAGGATCCGGAAGCCCGTGTTTTTCGCCATCGCGTTTTTTTTCGTTGTCCTCTCACCGACTTCGAATCTCCTGATTCTGATCGGCGCCACCATGGGGGAGCGCTTTCTGTATCTCCCGTCTCTGGGTTTTGCCGTCGCCGCCGCGTGGGCTATTGACGCGCTCTGGCGGCGCGCGCCAGGGGGCAGGCCGGCCTACCGGTACGCTGCTGCCGCGGGGCTCGGACTCGTTCTGGTTGGGTGCGCGGCGCGCACTTACGACCGGAACGGCGACTGGCTCGACCCGCAAAGATTCTGGCTCGGCGCCGCAGCGGCGACGCCGGACAGCTACAAAACGAACATGGCCGCTGCCACCAACACGGTCCTCGCGACCGAGGAAGACGCGGCCCGTTCCATTGGCTATGCGAACCGCGCGCTGGCCCTCCTCGACGGCTTGCCGGATTCGCAAAACTCAGCCAGCGCTTACGCAGACGGAGGCATCTTCTACCGTCGCATCGGAGACCGGGTGGCGTCGCAAGACGGTTCCGGCAAGTCTGCCGGGCCAGACGCCGATTACTGGTACCGGAAATCCTTGACGGCCCTTCTTCGAAGCGAACGAATCGAACTCGCTTGGGACGAACGTTACCGGGCGGACAACGCGCGGCTCGGCCGGGCGGGCGTTACCTCGCTGCCCAGCAAGCTATACCTGGACCTGGGCCGCACGTACCTGCGCCTCGCGGACAATGCGCGCGCCAGGGTAGCGTTCGAGCGCGGGCGGTCGTTGGAGTCGGCGCCGGACCTTCTGGAAGAGTTGGCGTCTCTTTACCGCGCGGACGGCGAGCCGCACAAGGCCGCCCAGGCCCTGGTGGAGGCGCTGGCGGTGGACCCGAACCGGCCCGCAGTGGCTGCAACGCTGGTGCAGCTCTATGCAGAAATCGATCCGCAAGGCTGCGCGGTCACCCGGCAGGCCGGCACGCCTGCCCTCAACCCGGATTGCCCGCTGGTGCATGGCGACATCTGCGCGGCTGCGCGCAATGTGATCGGCAACTATCTGAGAAGAGGCCAGCAGCTCGAGGCCGCCTCCATCCGCAAGATCGCCGGGCAGGACCTTGGTTGTTCCGCCGCGCTGCTCCAGTAGCGGAGGAACTACGCGGGCGCGGCGAGCGGAGCACCTAGGGATGGACTGCGACCGTAATTCCCGGCTGTGAATTCTGGCCGCCGGCCTTCACCACCAGGGATACAGCGCCTGCGGACGACTGCGGCTGCGGAACCGTGATGCTCAACTGGACCACCTCATCGATGAGGCCGGGCGTGCTACCTGCAGAAACGACGTTCGCGGGCTGTCCGCCAATTTGAGCCGTGACCTGCGCGGCGAGCGCAAGCGGAGTGGCGGCGCCGGTCACCACGAGACCATCCTGCCCGGCCGGCGACATTTGTCCCAGCCCGGTCGCGTACACGTGAATCACCGAACCGGCGGCCGCCGGATTGTTCGCCGAATTGAGCGAGCCATCCTGATTGAAGGCGAGCGCTTGTCCGGCGCCGGAGCCGTCGAGAGAGAAAACTCCGGGCATCACCGGCGAGACGGCCATGGCGAATGCTTTCGAGAGCCGTCCCTGATACTCCACCTCGATTTGCGTGGCGGCCTGCAGCCCGAAAGGCGCTACGGCGCTCACCTGCCCGGGGGAAGTGTAGATCATGGGAACAGGAGTGCCGTCGAACAACACCTGGGTGCCGGAAAGCAGCATGGTCAGGAACCCGGCATTGTCCACTTCCATGGCAGCAGGCTCAGCGGGCCCCAGGTTCGAGCCGAAAATCGTGACCACCTCACCGGGCGAGACCGAACCGACGCCGTAGCTGGCGCCATTCATGACGGCGGCCAGCGCCGGCGCCGGGTTGGCCGGTGGCGTCGCTGCAGTCAGTCCGTAAACCGCGATCCCGTTCGACCAGGTTGGAACGTATACCGTCCCGTTGATCACGGTCGGGACCGCGAACTTGGCGAACGAGAACAGAGCGTCAGTCCCGTGGGTCATGTCGCTGTTCCACAGTTCGTTGGACAAGTTGGTCGCGTCAAAGGCGTGCAGAGTGCCGCCGCCGAACAGGCCGGTGGTCGTGGCCCAAAGAATCCCGGTGCCGGCCTGGCCGCCATTGGCCGAGATGGCGAGGCCGTCGAAGGGCGCCTTCTGGCCCGTGTACGGGCTGAGAGAGACGGGCGTGGGATTGAGCGTTCCCGCCAGCACCTGGTAACACTTTATGACTGTGCCTTGCTCCTGGAGATAGATATAGGCGCCGTCGGTGCGGTTCCAGACAGCCAGCGTGAAAATGCCGCCGACCTGGACGCCCATAATGACCTGCGCGCTCCCGTCGGCCCCAGTAGGATTCGTCCCCAGCGAGGCGCCATCGACCAGATAAAGTTCGCCGTACTTGTCGCCACCCACTAACAAATGGGTACCGGGAATGATCGCCGGGCCCGCCACCACGTCATAGTCAAATTGGGCCAGCATCTGCCAGTTCGGCGGCGCAAACCAGGCGGAGAGCTGCGCCGCGGCGCCTGTGAACTTCAAAAAGCCGTTGCTGAACTCGGTGGTTCCGTCGAAGAACCCGTTGCCGCTGAGAGCATAGATATTGCCGCTCTCATCGGCTGCCAAGCCCTCGCCCGCCTGCCAGATGGAGCCTCCGTAGCTGTTGGGCGTGATCGCCTGCGCGCTCAATTGCTGGCTCACGTTCGATGCGCTGTAGCTCATCAGCCACCCGTGCCACGGCATCAGATCGTCGTGCGAACCAAAGCCAAGATACACGGCGCCGTTCGCCAGTAGAAGCCCCGGGCGCTGGAGGTGCATTTGCGGATCGAAGGCCAGTGTTCCATCCGGCGCGCTTCCCGCACCCGTCCCATGCACGGAAGCCTGGATTGTGGCCGGGCCGTTCAGGACTTCGGCGCCGGTGGTGATGTCCAGCGCATGCAAGTGATACACGATCGCATCGCTTTGGCTTCCGCCTGACGAGAGCGTCACCGACACAATGTACAGCGCCTGGCGTTGCAGGTCGATCGCCCCGGTGCTCAAGATACCCACCTCAGGCGTAATGTCGGTATATCCGCTCTCGAAGGTATTGCTCGGCACGGAAGGCCCAAGATTCACGTGCCACAGCAGAACCGGCGACGCGGCCGAATCCGCATCATATGCATAAACGCTGTTATGCATGGTGAGGACGAACACAACATTGTGAGTTCCCTGACCGGGTATGGCTAGCCCGCTCACATAGAGGGGGTGGGCATAGACCTCTCCATCGACGGGCAGGGTTCCAATCTTGCCGAAATTGCCCACCTTCACCGTGGCCGGCGTTAGCGCTGTTTCCTGCAGGTTGGCGTTGGTCCTGGAATTACCGTAGCCGGCCGTCAACTCGTTGAGCTGGGCCGACCCCGAAGCGGCGAAAAGGGCGGCAATCGCGAGTGCCGGAACCCAGCGCATCAGAGGCGTCCATGATCGTGGCAGAAACATGACTCTTGATTCGGGCGTACGGCCAAACCAGAATGTCTAGCATCGCATAGAAGGCGGCGGTGTCCCAAATCAACTCAGCCGTGCCGGCGCACCTGCCTTGCGGCATCATGTTCGGAGACTCGAATCGGAATGGGAGCTATTGCTTCACTCGGGCGTTGGGTTCGCTGCTCCCGGCTGGTCAAAGACCATTGCTCCACGCAGGGCAGCCGATTGGGACGGGCTCAGGTCATGTTCCGGGCTGCCGCTGCTGCCCAGGTACCGCCGCGCGATCTGTCGGAAGCGGCCTGTGTCAGCAAGTTCGACGACCCGTTCGAAGTACCGGATCACGGCCGGAAACTGGCCGTTCCACATCTCGGAGAGCGGGCCAGTGCCGCCCGTGAAGCTGCGGCAAAGAATACGATCGCACCACCGTTCGCGGCCCGGCAATTCCGGGTAGTTCCTCATGATGTCGACAACCGACTTGAGCAGGCGAAACCGATTCGGCTCGCGGTAGTGCGGCATCAGCACGATCTCGCTCGTGCCGGCACGCACTTCGCCGGCAAACTCAGAGAAAGTGAAGGCGCACGTCACGTTCACCGCCGACGCTGGTTCGCAGCCGTGACGGTCACCGCCTGCCACCAATGTGCGCCCCGACGCCCTGGCCAGCCGGATCATCTGCTGGTTCTCCGCCCACGGGCGGAGGCCATTGAGCTCGAGAGCGTGGATGAACTCGCCCGATGACTCGAGCAAGTCCTGCAGGGCAGCTGCGTGAGCGACGGCGCCGGCGCTGGCCTGATCCCACAGCGGGTGGTTGAGCACCACGAGCGAATCGGGCTGACCGGCGATGGCTGCCAGCAGGTCGTTCCTGAACTCCGCGGACGGGCCGCTCGTGAACCGGTTCATCTCTCGCATCAGGGCATCGGCGTGTTCCGGAGGAAGATTGTGGATGCCGATGTGGAAGTACGAAAGACCGAATGGCACCGTCCATTCCACTGAGATCGGCGCCTGCCTGGTTTCCTCCAGCAGCCGTAGTTTGGAAGCCGCCTCGATGTTGTCGTGATCGGTGATCGAAACCAGCGCTGCGAGGTCCAACTCCCGCTCGATACTTCGCTTCTCCACTTCGAAAGCATGAACGGCCGGGAGAGGGGGGGTCCAGAAGGCCCGCGAGTAATCCAGATCGCGGTTATACTTCTCACGGAACTTCCTGGACTGCCTGCGGAGCTCCCAGGCGAGCGGCGGGACAGCTTCTGCGTATCGTGGAATGAACGCGAGGCTCTCCAGCGAATGCATCGTGTGGCTGTGAAGAGAGACGCCGGTACGAAACTGCCTCGCCAACCCGTTCTCCCGCCATAGGAACCGTAGACGCGTCTGATTCATAAGGTGCACCGCCTATGCATCGTCAAAATCGTCACCGCCGCCACCGGGAGGCTCACTCATAACCGTCAGCCTGCCGGAAAGAAGGTACCGGGGCCTGAGCGTCGTGCCTGATGAGGTCGTCCGGCTCCGCCTGAAACGCAGACCGCACCGGCTTACACCCGGCGGCCTCGAGTCCCCACTCGTAGGTCCGGTACAGCTGCTCGAAGACGCCATCCCAGCCCCTGTTACACGCGAATGCCCGCGCCGCAGCACTCATGTCCTGGCGCAGGGTTTCATTGCTCATCAATTGCCGGACGCCTTCCGTGAACGACTCCAGATCCGGCGCATGAAACCCCGTAACACCGTCGCGTACGCCCACGCGGGCGCCAGTCTCTGGGCTCACCACCACGGGGACACCGGAGGCCATCGCTTCAAGGAGCACGAGACCGAACGTGTCGGTGCGCGAAGGGAATACAAACGCGTCCATGTTGGCAAATGCCTCCGCCAACGCCTCTCCGCGAACAACACCCGGCGTCTCGCCAAACTCGAGGTTCTTGCGCAGCCAGTCTCTTTCGCCGCCCTCACCGATCAGGGTGAAACGGAAGTCGCGCGCGCCCTGTGCCAGAAGACTTCGCTCCAGGTCGACGAAGAATCGCACATTTTTCTCTGGCGTGAGCCGGCCCACATAGCCGATGCAAAACGAGCGGTCCTGGCGGCAGCGGCGCAGGGGGGAGTACGTTTCGATATCGACTCCGTGCGACATCAGAAATGCGGGTTTGCCGGTTCGCCCCTGGAGCAGACGAACCATCGTTTCGTTGGGCGCCAGCAAGAAACGAGCCAAGCCATAAAAGCGCAGGCACGCGCGCAGGCTCTGCTCTTCAGCGGTCGCGCAAACACGCTCGCGCCACCCATCCGGCAAGATCGAAAGAAGCTTGTTCAGGCGCCGGCCGGCATACTCATGCAGGTTGGTATGCCAGGATGCGACCAGCGGGACCCGAAGGGAATGCGCGACCCAGAGGCCAAGGATCCCGATATCGCCGGGCCCGGTGATGTGCACGAGATCCGGATGAAACTGCCGTACCTGCGACGTGACCCAATTCTTGTGGCGGCTGAGAAACGGGTCGCAGGACAGATCGTGATCCAGCGGAAATGCCGCTGGGCCGCGCTTAATCTCGACCGTTGTGAAGGACGACTGAAAGGCAGTCTGGGTTCGAGGCCCGCTATGCACGCACAGCAGCGGAATGTGCCGGCGCCCGGCAAAGGCGGTGAATTGTTGACTGAGCGTCGCGACTCCATTGGCCTCGCTAAAGCAGTCGGCGAAGAGCGCTACACGGAGTGGAGATCTCAATAGACTGTCCAAGAGCTCAAATTTGCCCGCAAGGTCAACGCGACGTCAGGAGGGAGGCTCGCGTTCCGGGCAGTGACCGGGATTCCTGGCGCACCAAATCCCGACCCGCAGCCGGCCCACAGTAATCCAGCGCAGCACCCCTAGGACCGCACCGCCCGATCCCGCCAGCGGCCGGCGCCCTTACCGAACCAGGACAGCCCCGATTCGCCGTGGCCACACCATACCACGGGAACTCATCGAATTCAATCGTTACGGCGAAAAGCCACCTAGGCTTCCCGGTAGAAATACGCCCCAGCGGTCGCCGCGATCAGCACTTCCACCAAGCCGACCGCCGTGGCGATCACCAGCAGGCTAAGCGGAAATACGTGCAGGAACGCCATCATAGCGTCTGCCATCGCGTACGCGAGCAGCCACACGGCGGCGCCCGCCGTCATAGCCGTCCTGGCCCCGGCTCCAAAGCGCGGGCGCATCGCGGCATAGAGCCAGACGGCGACGATCCCCGCAGCAAATCCCCACACATTGAACGCCACCATCTGCTTGATGGATACAGCGGCGGGCCGCCCGATCGCCTTGGCTGCCTCGCTCCATTGCGACTGGAGAATCACCCCGTTCATGACGCCTTCCACGATGTTGATGATCACTCCCGCGACGATTCCACCAAGCACCACCCGGCCGGTGTTGATCTTTGCCATCTCTTTCCTTCCCATTACGCCGGATAGCACTGAGCCAGCCTGCGTCTTGGTGATTCTATGGCCGCCCGGTGCAACACACAAGGCCTAATCGCACTTTGGTACGCCGCGTCTGTTGCTTTTTTCCCGGGTCATCGGAAGCGAATGCCACTCCGCACGCTTCATCTGGCGCCAGGGCGAGCGCACCGTTATGGCACTGGCACCAACAGCGCTTCGCCGATCACCGTGTTCAAGCCGTCCAACACGTCCACAAAGCTTGCAGCAAGCGACGGAATCGCCCGTACCTCCCAAAGATGTTCGGCGCTTTGCCATGCCGACTCCCTGGCGGCGCTCACGCTCCAGGCGGCGATCGCATCTTCCAAATGAGAGACCGGAGGCAGCGCCCCGCCGGGGAGGCGGAAATTCAGCGTGAGCTTGGCAGCTTCGATGATGCCGTCTAGCGTGGAATTGAGCGCGGTGTAGTCGCGATAGTTCACTCCGCCGACATCTGGAGTGGTGCCGGCGACCTGACAGGTGGCGACGATGGCTTCAGGCAGGTCGTGATTGATGTGGGCGTTAATGCCAGCAAGGGCAAACTGGATTCGCGCGACCGCGGCCTGGTCACGGCTACTGAACAGAACTTGCCAGCAGGCAGGCGTTGCGTCACCGGAGAGCGAGGATCTGAGAGCGGAAAAGTAGAGACGCGCAAATTGCACGTCGAGTTGGGCCAGCCATGTGGGATCGGTGAACCCCCCGCTGGTGACTCGCGACTGGACTGCCTGCGTCACCTGCAGATACAGCCAGTTGAACCACTGCAGGCCATCCATGCCGGCGCAAATGGTGCCGATGGCCTGGAGAATCTGGAGGACGTCCGAGATCGATTGCGGAGCCGCCTGAACAGCGCCGAGCAGCGCAGCATCGTACGGAAACATGCCTCATTTTAGTCTACGAATGCGAACCTGGCCCGGTGCGGAAACTCCGCGCAGACCAGTGCCGAGAGAGCGATGCCACCAGCAGAACCTGCACCTTCCATCGCAGAGCCTGCGTCTGCCGGCTGAAGCCGCTGATTCTATTGCCGGAATCTTCGGCATTCGAAATGCTCAGAACTTGGACTCGGAGGCACATCTTTGCTGGAAAATGACCCCAAGAAGCACGCGAGACGGGACGGGGATGGAACCAGTCTACCTTCGGCGCTGCCGGACCTCCGATCTTCCGGGGCCCACCGGTCTGTCATCCTGGTCGCAGATGACGAGGCGCTGATTCGCAACCTGGTTACCTTGCTGCTCCAGCAAGACGGGCATTTGGTTCTTTCCGCCGCCAATGGGCACGAGGGGCTGGAGCTATCACGCCAGTACCCGGGAACCATAGAGCTAGTGATAACCGACATAAAAATGCCCCGGATGAACGGCACAGACCTTTGTGCACACCTGCTTCAGGAGCGGCCGGGGATCAAAGTGTTAGTGATGTCCGGCGCAGACATGGGCGAAATCGTCGGCCAGAATGTCAATTTGCCCTTCCTGCCAAAGCCGTTCGATGGAAAGACTCTTGTGGCGAGAGTACGGGCGCTCCTGGCCGCTCCCGTTCAGGCCCCGGTGGATATGACAAGAGTCATTGCAGAGCTCCGCTCAGAGCGGGAAGAAATTGAGCGGGCCATCCTCACGCTGGAGCGCCCGGACCGGCCTCTAGCTGAGGTGATGGAAGCAAACGAGCTCTCCGCTACCGAACTCAGAATTGTTCGAAAGCCTGACGCTGCATCGTGAATCGCTGACCGGGCAGCGAATCGCATCAGCAAAGAAGAACCTGGTTTGGCAGCCGCGGCGTCTTTCTCGTCGGCTTGGACTGAATGCCATCATCAAAGCGGCGTGGCATGCTACGTGCTGTGGTTAAGTTGGCATTTCCCACCAAGAGCGGCGTGGAATCGTCTTTTTCCGGCCCGCTAGACCGTCCGTCCCTGATGTCTTTTGCCAGAGAGGACGGAAGCAATGCCACTCACCCCTGCGCAGCAATCTCTTCTGGAAAGCTGGCTGAAGAAGCATAGTAAACCGGTTGATCCACGAAGAGGCCGTGGTCCAGCGGGACAAAGCACGGATGCGAATCCGGAGCCGATCCCGCGCATGACAACGCAGGAGGCTCTCCTGGAGAACTGGTTGAAGTTACATAGGTATCCTATTGATCTCCGAATGGGCCCATGGCCCGCAAGAGGAATCCAATTCGAAGCTCGGGAGCCGGTGCCGCTTACCCCAACACAGGAATCTGCTCAGGAAGACTGGTCCAAGAGACCCGTTGATCCGCGCAAACGCACCCCCCCGGGCTCTCACCAGGCGAACCAGAACCCTAAATGGCGGGACGATGAGGGGTTCGAGAAACGGTATGGCGACCCTAGGTACTACACCAGGGTCAAAGGCCTTGACTGACTGGTCTCGTGGCTATTGCCAGGCGCTCTTTCGATTGCCTTGGGCTTGTGGCGAAACGCCTTCATGCCTCCTTGCTCTCGCCGGCGGCTGGGTCGAGACCGCACCGCTCGCGCACACCTTGCCGGAATCGTTCCCATTCGTCAGGCTTGATCGCCTCTCCGCGATCGGCCTTGCGGCGACGGTAACCCGGTCCATGGGAGCCGTGGGATCCGAAACCGCCAAAGAGGATCCGGCACAACGCCAGCATTCCGAGCGCCTCCCAGAAGGTAAGCTGGTGCCAGCCAAAGAGCGGTGGCAGCAGCCAATTCCAGAGCTGCTGCACCACCTCGCCGCCGATGGCGACAAACAGCAGTAGCGCGAGAATTGCCAGCGGCGCCAGGAAGATCCATTTCCATTTCCGTTTCATCTTCAGTCCCTCATGCTTTCGTAAATTCGTCGTAGATGGTCTGCAGCCGCTCGCGCAGACGCAGCACCGCATAGCGTTTGCGCGAAAGCAGCGTATTCACGCTGACGCCTGTGTCCGCGGCGATCTCCTTGAAGCTGCGCCCTTCCACCTCGTGCGCGATGAAGACGTCGCGCTGCTCCTTCGGTAGCTGGTTGACCGCCAGCTCGAGTTCGTGGAGCAGTACTTTGCGGGCGTAGAGCGCCGCCGGCCCGTCATCGGGCGAAGGCAGCAGGTCTTCCAGTTGCAGCAGTTCGTCGTACTCGTCCGCGACGGCGATATCGCTGAAGCTCTCCGGCTTCTTCTTGCGGAAAAGGTCGGTGATCCGATTCCGCGCCACGCGAAACAGCCAGCCGGTGACATGTTCAATCGGCATCAACAGGCGGTTTGCTTCCACCAGCTCGTAGAAGACGTCCTGCAGAATATCCTCCGCGTCGCGCCGGTCGGGCACGCGACTGCGAATGAAGTTCAGCAGCCGCGACTGCTCCCGCTTGAGCACGTCGGAAATCCGCTGGTCCTGTTCGAATGCCATTCGGCCGAAGCTCGCCGCTTCCTTCACCTACCGTAGTAGACGGATGAGGGGGCGTGGATATTGTAGGCCGCGCGGGGACGAGCACGAAAAGGAGGCGGTTGGCGCGCGGGGACCGGTTAAACTTGTGCCATATGGGCACCGGGAGTCCGCTCCCGGCCCTGCTTTCGCAGGTGCTGGTGGCGTTCACGGTCGAGCTCGACAACGAGTTCGAACGGCGGATGGGCGAAGCCGGTTATCCGGGCGCTCGATTGTCGCTGATCGTCTGGACGAATGTGATGCGATTCGTCGGCGATAAGGCGGTACCCGTGCGCGACTTGACGGCGCAGGCCATGGCGCCGGATTCGCAGATGAAATTTGAGTTGGGGTGTTTGGAGCGGTGGGGTATCCTCTTGCTGGAGCCGGATCCGGCGGACGGACGGCCCGTTCCATCCGGCCCGCGGCGGCCATCCGGCCGTTTGGCGCGCGACGGGTGGGGCAGCGGGCGGGGCATCCGGGCGGGCTGGCTGGTTCGCCTCACCTCGAAGGGGCTCGCCGCGAGCCGGATCTGGGAGCCGCTGACCGGCGTGATCGAGCGGCGCTGGGAGACGCGGTTCGGCAAGAGTGAGGTCGATCGACTCCGGCAGGCTCTGCGGGACACGGCGGACCAACTGGACGTCGAGCTACCACTGGGCCTGCCGGCCCATTGGCAGGGGACCGCAGCGTTTCCGCCGCGGGCGGCGCGCGGCGGGGGCCATCTTCCTTTGCCCGCGCTGCTGTCCCAGCTGTTACTGACGTTCCGGCTGGAGTTCGATCGCGAGTCGTCTGCGCCACTCGCGCTCTGCGCCAACACGCTACGGGCGCTGGGCGAGAAGCCGGTCCGCGTCGCGGAAATCCCGCGCCTGACGGGAGGGTCGCCGGAGACCACCGGCATTGGATGGCAGCTCAAGCCCTACGTGGTGGTAACTCCGGATCCGACGGCGAGTCGCGGAAAGATGGTTCACCTGTCGCCGCGCGGTCTGGAGGCGCAGCAGGCGTACCACCGGCTGATGGGCGAGATGGAGAAGCGCTGGGAGGGGCAGTTCGGCAAAGAGAGGATTGGCCGGCTCCGCGCGTCGCTGCAAGGATTGTTCGCCCGGCGCGGCGCCGACAGTCTGCTGCTTTCGGAGGGCTTGATCCCCCCTCAGGGTACGGTGCGGGCGGGCGCCCAGGCACCGTCGCTTGGCCGGCGGGAGGTAGGAACGGCGGCGCGGCAGCGAATGCGCGATCTGGTGGCGCAGACCGAGTGGTTCGTGCGCGATCCGGGCACGCTGCCGCACTACCCTCTGTGGGACATGAACCGCGGGTTCGGGCCCTGACGTGCTGTGAGGAGCAGGCGCAAGCCGCCGCGGGCTTAACGCCGTCAGATACCCGCGTACCAGGCGTAGCCGGCTTCGGGAGATGCTGAGCCCAAGCCTTTGCCGAACCGTTTGAGGCTGTCGGTGATCGTCAGCCGGGCGATGTACTTGACGCTCTTGTAGCCGAGTTGCCGGGGCACACGCAGGCGCAGCGGGCCGCCGAATGCGACGGGCAGCTCACCGCCGTTCATCCCGTGGGTGACGAGGGTTTGAGGGTGCAAGGCATCGGCCATGTCGATGCTCTCCCACCAGCCGGGTTGAAACGAACGGTACACAACGTATCGGGCCTGGGGGAGAGTTCCCACAAGGTCAAGAATGCGCGACAGAGGCACGCCCCTCCACTCGGCGATGTACGACCAGCCCTCTTCGCAAGCGAGGTGCGTTATCTGGGTGCGAGAGGGTAAGCTCGACAGCTCCGCAAGCGAGAAGGATCTCGGGCGGGCTACCATGCCATCAACGCCGAGGCGCCAGTCTGCAAACGCTCCCGCCTGCAGGCGCTGGAATCCTTCGCCCAAGGGAGCGACCGCGTTGGCGAACGGTTGTTGAGAAATCTGCCCGCGGCTGAACTCACGCGCCAGGGAATGCCGGGTCAATAACCGTTGCGCGGCGTACGTCAAGGTCTCGCCAGCACCGTAGAGGCCTCCCGCATCGGGCGGGATGAGTCCATTGCGTTCGGCGAGTTTGGCTGCCGCGGCGAGGCCCGAGGCGCCGGCGGTGGCGATCAGGCCGGTAGTGATGAGTTTGCGTCGTGTCATCTCCGCTCCATAGGTGCGGCCGGGTTGCCGGTGATCATGGCGCGCACCCGGCTTCGGAACCCGGCAAGACTCACCATGAGGACGTGGACCAGCAGGAAAAGCACCAGCAATCCCGAGACGCAGAAGTGCAGGGTGCGCGCGGATTGCTGGCCGCCCAAAGAAGTCACCGCGGCCGGAATCGCGGACGCGATCGCCGGTGACATCGCCAGGCCCGTCCAGATAACCAGAGGAAACAGGACGAAAATGACCAGTAGATAGGTCAGCCGCTGCAAAACATTGTACGACCCGGCTTCTTCCTCAGCAGGCCGCCTGAAGCGCAAGCGCCCGTTGATGGAGGCTGACAGCCCTCGCAGGGAGCGATCAGGCGGAGCAGGCAGCAGATTCCGCCGGAAGTGGCCAGTGAAGAATCCGAAGACCAGGTAAAGCAGGCCGGTCCCTACGGCGACCCAGGCTGATTGGAAGTGGAGGTAGCGGCTCCAGCCGTTCTGGTCGGGAAGCACGTAGCCGTATCCGGTAGGGACGGTCGATCTGGAGGCCGGGATGTTGAATTGGAATAAGGGGCGGGTATTTACGTTGCCGGTTTCCCCCCAATAGAAGCGCGGGTGAGAAATCAGAATCTCCACTCCGCTGACGAGCAGGGCCAGGAAAGATAAGGTGGTGAGCCAGTGAGTGACGCGGACGACGGCAGAGTGCCGCGGACGGCCTGCGGTAGCCGATCTAGCCGGAACAGAAGTCGGGCCTGCGACGGCATCGGCCATTCGCGTGATTATATCAGTGCAGAGAAGGGTTTTGGCCGGGCCGGACAGCCGAGAAGGAGTGCCTTTTGAAACGCGGCCTTCACAAATCAGGTTTATACTTGACTCAACCACGGAGGGCGCGACAATGGGACGGAAAGGACTCGGGCTGACTCCACGCTGGGCATTCGCCATCGTCGCCAACAGCGCAATGCTAGCCGGAAGCGCTTTTGGCGGGGCTCCGAGCGAAACCGTAATTTACACGTTTCAGGGCGGCGCCGATGGAGCCACCCCCGGAAACGGAGTGATCGCGGACTCAGCGGGCAATCTTTACGGCACCACGGAAGCTGGTGGCGGCGGAGCGTGCAGTACGCCGTCCTCCACCGGCTGCGGCACCGTCTTTGAATTGACCCCGCCTCCGGCACCCGGCGGCACCTGGAAAGAGACCGTCCTGTATGCATTTCAAGGCGGCACGGATGGAGCCTTTCCCAATGGACTGATCCTGGACCAAGCGGGCAACCTCTTCGCCACAACCGCCGGCGGAGGGAGTTCCACAAGCTGTTCGTCGGCGGGCTGCGGCACTCTCTTCGAATTATCGCCGCCTTCCGGCGCCGGCGGCAGCTGGACGAAAACCGTGCTCTATTCCTTCCAGGGCGGCACCGACGGCTTCGATCCCAGCGGCAGCCTGGTTGCCGACAGCGCCGGCAACCTTTACGGCGCGACATTCTACGGCGGCCCTAAACACTGCCCGGACTGTGGCACCATTTTCGAGTTTGTGCGACCGGCTCCGTGTGGGTCCTGGACGAAGGCCACGCTGTATACTTTTCAGCGCTCGTTTGGATCTCACTTAGGGGGCGACACCCTCGGTGACGGCCAGAACCCTCAAGGGGTGACCTTCGACGATCAGGGCAACCTGTTTGGCACGACCCTGTATGGAGGCTTCTGCCAGAATTTCGAAGGCGGGAGCTGTTGGGGCGCTATCTTCGAAGTGTCGCCCCCGGCGCAGCCCGGCGGGTCCTGGTCCGAGAGGGTATTGCACCGCTTTGACCCCATCGCACAGAATCCGGCATCCGGCGTCGTCATTGACAATACCGGTGCGCTCTACGGCGCCACTTTCTTCGAAGTGTACCGGCTGACGGAGGAAAGGCTGCTTGAAGATATTCTGTCCTTCGAGGACCGGAGCCCGCTGGGTGGGTATCCCTGGGCGGGAGTGATTCTCGGGCCCGATGGCATCCTGTTCGGCGTGGCTCAGGGCGGCACCTGCTGCGGGGTCACGTTCGAATTGCAGCCGCCGGCGCAGAGGGGCGGCGCCTGGACCAATACGATACTCCACAACTTCACGGGCAGCGCAAACGGCGACGGCGAGCTACCCAACGTCAATCTGCTGCTCGGCGCCGACGGCAACCTGTACGGCACGACCTGGAGAGGCGGCAGCCAGGGGTGTCAGTATTACGGTTCGGTGGGTTGCGGGACGGTCTTCCAGGTCGTGCCCTGAGCGGTCTCCCTGCTGCGCCGGCCCTGGTTGTCGCCCCTTTGAGACAGCAACTCCCGAGTTGAACCCCATCTGTCATACGTCCAACTGCAAACCAGGTCGCGCCGCGTTCATTTCGTGCTCTACTGGGAGGCGGTGAAGCGGAATAAACTGCGAAGCGACATCCCTCCATCCGGCCCGTGGGTTGGCTACTATCTCTATGGACACGGCGGCCCGAGACACAGGATGAAACTGGGCCTGGTGTTTACGGGGGACGGGAAGATCCAGGGAGACGGTGTGGACGATGTCGCCCGCTTCGTGGTCGACGGCTTCTTCAATGGCGCAACCAGCCAGGCAATCTGGACCAAAGCATACGTTGGTATGCACAAGGTGGAGTACGCCGGGTTTTATGCGCAGAGGGCAATCTGTGGTGACTGGACGATTGCCAGGTTCACGGGCGGCTTTTGGATTTGGCCCGAAGCTTTCGGACAATCCGACGAAGCAGCCGCGCAAATCGAACTCGCCGAGCCGGCTCCGCCGGTGCTCGTATAAGGAGCATCGCGGGTCGCTGATCTGGCGCTCGTAGTTTTTCTTGCAAAGCCCGAGCCCGGCACCCATGTCGCTAGTCAGTGGCTGCGAGGATAGGCGGAGTTCGGCTCTTCCGGTTCAATAATGCGGAGGTTGCCACTGCCCTTGAGCGATAATCCTGTTTTTCGTTCGCATGTCAGACCGCGCCAAGCGCAGGGTCCCATCGGTGGTAGGATCGCTGCGAGAAGGCACGGAGATGACCTGACTGGCTGTTTGCTCAAAACGAACCCGAAGCGCACCTGACAGACCATCCACCGACAACCAGTTCCCGAGGTGGACCCCTTGGACGCCACTCCCTTCACACGGGTGATCCCGTTCGGCAGCTCGGGCGCCATTGAACGGGTCGGCGGCGATCCATGCCTCGTGCGGAGCCTTGGTGTGCTTGCCGCCGGCGACGACAGCAGCCTTGATGCGCTCGCGACGATAGCCAGCGATCCCTTTGATGTCGAAGACGCGATCGGCATAGGCTTTATCGTATCGACGACCGCCGCTCGGTTCCCAGGCGGCTGGAGCGATGGCAGTTATTATCGGCAGCAACGCGGCGTCGGGGCGTCAGCCGTGCGTCGAGACCTGAGACCTCTCGGTGCGCACACCCGTCAGAATGATTTCACCTACTGTCCAGCCGGTACCTCGGTGTCTCCGCCCAGTCGGGCGGCGGCCTCCAGATCGGCGCGCGCGGCCGACTCTCGTCCGAGCAGAGTGAAAACGTGGCTGCGGAGGATATAGAGATGCGGTTCGTCTGGTGCCAGCCGAATTGCCTCAGTGAACTCCTGGAGCGCGGACTCGGCAGCGTCCGGCTCTCTGAGACGCATCTGGCCGCGATACTGCCGCGCCTGCCAGCGACGGGGGCTCAGCCGAATTACTTCATTCAGTAGCGTGATCCCCCGGCCCGTCTCCCCTGACGCCGCCAGCCGGATGGCCTCGCCGAGCATCGTGGCGGAATCGGGGATCGGGGGACGACGCACTCGCCCAGCAAAATAAAGATACGCCGCAGCAGCCAAGCACAGGCACGCGATCTCCGGCGCGCCGTCGAACCCCCAACTGCCCAGAAACAGCTTGCTCGCCAGTGGCAAACTGGCAAAGAGAAACGCCAACGCCAGGGCCGCCCGGCACCATTGGCGGGCCCGTGCAGGCCACCGGTCAGTGTGCGGTTCCCCATCCTCATCATGCCGCGGGGCGCGCATGGTTTTACCATACCCCTCCCGCTCCGCGGGCGCTCGATATCGCGCCTTATCGGAAGCCTCCCCTGCGGCTGGCAAGGCGGGCCGGATACGGCGTCGCGGGATCAGCGCGTGCGAAACCCGAATCGGAGTGATCTCCCAGAAGCGACTTCTAGCCCGCTTGGTGCATGGCGAGTCTGGGGGACGAGATTGACAACTGCG
>CAZZHN010000059.1:0-21691 GCA_964654065.1 uncultured Solibacteraceae bacterium | reverse complement strand
GAGGCCCACGCGGAAGCGGTCGGCGTGCTCACGCGTCGCATGGGCTTGGTTGTCGCAACCTGACGACCGCGTTTGCGCAACTCCTCTCAACCTGCCTCGCCATATGGATTCGCCGCCTTCGCCCTTGCGATTGGCCGCTGATCGCTTAAAAGCGCGCCAGACCGGTCAGGAGACCGAAGAGGGCAAGGACGAGAAGGAATAGCGCTCGCTGTTTCTGTTTGGAAAGCCGCGGTCTGCGCCGGGAGTTTCAGGGCGTCCCGCGGCTTTCGTACGTTTGCGTGGACAGTGGGGCAGGCGCTTCCGCCTGCCAACCCCGCCGTCGCGGACTACGCCGCCCGGATCTCCGCCGTTTCTACCACCGTGGTTGGCTCGGGTACGGCCTCGCCTCTTAGGCGCATTCCTTCGATATGGAACTCAAGCGCTTCAGCTATCAGGCGGCGTGTTTCCTCGATGGTGTGGCCGTTGGTCACGCAGCCAGGGAGGTCCGGCACATAGGCCGCCCAGTTGCTGGATGCCTTCTCGAAAACGACCGCGTACTTCTTCATTTCTTCGGCCCCGCTTTTTAAGTATCGAGTTTGGAGTGCCGTCTCCAGGGTGACCGGGAACCGTCACTGTCCCTGCCCCCCGACTTGGCTGGGTGAATGTACTGCCGGTGGTCGCCGCGAGTCCGGTCCAACACCCAGCCGTCTTTCTCCATCGCTTTGATTACGTCCCGTACCTTCATCGATGCTCCGAGCCAACGCCCATGATCATACTTACGGCCGAATCGAGCGGTCCGCGTTGAACAGTGCCCACCGCTACTCGAATATCGTCGCCACCCTCGCCGGCACCTCGTCCATGACCGCGTCCGGCACGCTCTCCAGCTTCCTGCCCCGGCGCGCGGCGAGGTCAAGCGCCCCGGGCTGATCGCGCCGGACAACCCCCGTCGTCTTGGTTCCGGAGCTTGTCAGTGGCACCGCGAAGCCTGCCGTTCGCGCCAAACTACCGCCGCTCGTAATCGGGAGGACACGGACGAACCAACCGCTCCCTCACGGTCGCGGCTCCGGTGTGCATCAGAGCCGCGACCGTCAGGGAGCGGTCACTCACCGCGCCAGCGTAATCGTCCGCCCCGTCCGCGCGGATTCGCGGGCGGCGTCCAGGATCTCGACCACGATCACGTTGTTCTCGAGCGATGACAGGCCGGAGGGCTTGACCTTGCCTCGGGCCACGCCGATCAGATAGGAAATCGAGTCGGCCTCCTGCGGCTTCAGTTCCGGCAGGGTGCGCGTCTCCTCGGCTTGCGCGCCTGGCAGCCGGACCCGCAGGTGGTCGCCGCCGGTGGCAATGGCATATCCCGTCGCACCATAGACTTCGAAATCCTTGCGGCCGAACGGCCAGTTCCACGACGCCTGAATGATGCCTTGCGCTTTGGGATATTCGAGCAGCACCGTGGCCTCGTCGTCGACATGCGTGTAAATAGCCGGCTTCTCCGTCTGCGTCAGCGCCGTCACCTTCAGCGGCCGCTGGTTGTCCATCATCCAGGTCATCAGGTTGGCTCCGTAGCAGCCGAAATCGAACAGCGCGCCGGCGCCGTTCTTCACCGGGTTGTTCAGCCAGGCGAAAAACTCCGGCTGCACGCCGATCTCCCTCGGCCCCTGGTGGCCGTCCATCGCCACCATCTTGCGGATCTCGCCTGCCGCTTTTTGTTCGTGCACCAGGTTCCACATCTCGCCGTGGCTGCGGTACCAGGTGGTCTCGTAGTTGACGATGACGGGCGTGTGATAACGCTCCGAGGCGAGCTGTATGGCGCGCGCCTGCTTCGTGTCCACCGCCAGCGGTTTCTCCATCATCACCGGTATATGGCGCGGCGCGCACGCCTCCACCACCAGGGCGTGCGAGTCAGTATCCGTGAAGGTCGCGACGGCTTCGGGTTTCACCTCGTCGAGCATCTTGTTGAGATCGGTGAAGATCTGGTCGGAGGTGAAATGATCCACTTTGGCATATTGCGCCAACAGTTGGGCGTCGGGATCCCAGAGTGCCACGATCAGGGCGTCGGATGCGCGGTGCTGCGCACTGTGAAGGAACCCGCCAACGTGGCCGTGGTTGAGCCCGGCGATGGCAACGCGGAGCGGTTTTGCCTCGGTCGCTTGCGCGGCGGCAGAGGTAGCGGCGAGGGCGGAAATGAAGGCTGCGAAGCAGAGTTGACGAATCATGGCGCTGCTTGCATCATATCTCGCGTACGAGCGTTGCGCGTGTCAGGCGGGCTGGAGCCAATTTGCGGCGTCGCCCCTCCGCACGTGCGGTGGTACTGAGGGCGCGCTTCACATTACGAGTGAAAGTTGCGCCTGGGCCACATCACTTCTTCGGGCGCGAGTCCGGCGGTACCAGGCCGTTGGCGCGATAGTACGCGACCAGCAGCCCGTAATGTTCGGATGCGTGCTGCAGCACCGATAAAAAGGGCTGCATGTTCTTCGCCGGGCCCTCGGGATTTGCCTGCAGCGCAGCGTTGGCGTCCTCAATGGACTTCTTCAGCAGCGCGACGCAATCCGCCTTGCTCTGATACTTGCCGGGATCCTGCTCCTGGTCGTCCCATTTCACCTTCTCGCCCTTGCCGGCCTTAGCGGCGTAAATATTCCCCGATGCGATGTGCACAATCACCGCACCGAAGGTGCGCATCTCCGGCTTGAGTTTGTACCCGTACTGATCCGCCGGAAAATCCTGCGCCATCTCCAGGATCTTATTGTTGATGTAATCAAGATTCCGCTTCAGTGATTGGGCGGCGGTTGGGGGCCCTGGCTGAGCCTGCGCCAGCGCAACTCCCATCAGAATGATTGCGCAACTCGCAAGTCTTTTCATGGCGGTCATGATCGTATCAACGGGTCCCGAACCTGTCAAGGCGGCGGCGTAGGCGCAGGCCGATCGCTCGGGCGACATCATTTGAGATCCCCGAAATGCACCGCTTCGGGAACGCCCGGTTCGTCAAGTAGCTGAATCGTGGTTGAAGGACCGAGGTCCACAGGGTTTCCCCACGCGCGCAGCGCCCAGACCACTCTTTTATCGGGCGTGATCTCGAGCGCTTGAACCGGCGCCGTGCCGGGATTCGCCGGCCCCTCCCACTGGTTGAACCAGTTATTGATCAGCGTATTCCCATTGGGCAGCCGTTTTGCAATTTGCATCGAGTTGAACAGGTACTCCGGCACGTCGGCGGGCCTGAACTCCCAGACGGTCGCTCCGGCCGGGCTTACTTCGCGCACCAGCCTCGCTCCAGCGATTAAGCTGTCGCCGTTCTTCAAACGTTCCGCGGACCACGTAGCCAACCCCGGCGTGTGCGACCAGAGTTCCTTGCCGTACGAATCGTATTCGACGATCTTACCCAGGTCCATGTGCGCCAACAGCAGCGTGCCGGCCTCGGTGAGACGCGCGTGGCGGAACTGGCCATGTACGTTTTTCGGACTCCTGACCGGAACCTCGAATTCACGCTCCGTCTTGCCGGTAAAGATATTGACGACTACAACCTTGGCGGGGTCGCCATTTTGCGCGTAGAGTACGCGGTCGTTGCCGATCGGCTGCGCGGTGTGGATCTCCGTGCCGGGTGGGGCGTCATAGTGCCAGAGCACGTTCTTTCCTGGATCGATCAGCGTCACGCCGAATTGGTGCGCGAAGAGTACATTGCCGTTGGAGAGCAGCACGGCGTCGCTGATTTCGCCCTTCGCCGAGGGATCGTGAAACTCCCAGACCACCACGCCGCGGCGGACGATGTAGATGTCCTGCGTCTTCGCCTCGCCGGCGTAGAAGAAATCGTGCTGCGCCAGGCCCTTGCTCGGCAGGACGGCGGGGAAATTGGATTTGCCCAACGGCGCTGCCGCTACAGGTCTGGTTTCCTGCGCCGTGGCTGGCTGGACGGCACAAGTGGCGCCGGCGGCCAGCACCACAACCGCGAGTCGTACTTTCAGCGCGTGATGCATTGTGGCTGGGTTCGATGGTGGGCCCGTGGCGACTCGAACGCCAGACCTCTACCGTGTCAAGGTAGCGCTCTAACCAACTGAGCTACGGGCCCGAATAGAAAGGGGTGAAACAGAAAGTATATCATGAGGCCCAATCGAGCCTGACGGGGGCGCTATGTGCGATGCTGGGCTAGGTCCGGCCGCGCCGCGGCCGCGGCCGCGGCGCGTTTAGATGACCTCGTGCGCCGCGCACCTTCGGTCTGTTCAGTACGCTCTGGCTGCAGTGACGACCCGTGCCTGAAACGGCCGCCGATATCGAATCTGGTCGTCCCCACCACGCGCGGGAACTCCTGGTTCCACCGCCCCTACGTGTGGTGCCACGAGCCGGCCCAACGCCTGTTCGACGGTGGCGTGAATCGTAAACCATTCGATCAGGCCGGTCCGCTCGAGGATGCGCAAGGGCGATGTTTGCAAGCCGCACAGAAGCAATGGGAGGCGATCGGCGCTGGCCTTATGGGAGAACTCGATCAATGTCCCAATTCCGGAACTATCGATGTGCGCAGCCGCGCTGAGGTCCAGGATCAACTTCCTGAGCTTGCCGCCTTCCTGCCATGCGGCCAGTACGCCCGATCGGATCATCGCCGCGTTCGTCACCGTAATGCTGGCGGGTACGCGGATTACCAGGCTGCCATCGTCTTCCATTGCCGTGATACGGCCCGAATGAATCGGCGCCAGCCACTGAGTACTTCGCATGTCTCGATGCCTCCTCTCGTTCGTTTCGCCCTGCTGATAAACCGAGTGCATCTGGCATGCCACACGCTGCATCGTCTTGAAACCACGCGTGATGGGACGAAGGCCCACCGCGGAGCCGGGTAATTCTTACCGCTCGCGGCCGGGCTTTACCGTGAGTTTTGCCACGTCGATTTGCCTGGCGGCCGGAGCCACGCCCGCGAAGGGCCTCTTTCTCGCCGACCTGAGTCGCGCAGCGGCCCAACCGTTCGTGGCGTTTGCAAGCCTCGGGCGGAAGCGGCGCTAGTAATTACCCGGTGACCGCGCACGGATAGGCCGGCGCATCGAAAGATGCCCGGCCATCTCTGTTTCACACGCTGGCGGCGATCGTTTAGACTACAAGGCATGCGCCTGGCACGTCTGCTGGTCCCGGCACTCGCCTTCGGCGCAGAGCTTCAGGGTCCGTCCGCGTCCGACCTGGACGCGCTTTACCCCCGGGTCAGCGCGCTTTACATCGAGCTTCACAGCAATCCGGAGCTCGCTTTCCAGGAGAAGCGAACCGCCGCCACGCTGGCCGCGCTCCTGCAGGCGCAGGGGTATGAGGTGGCCACCGGGATCGGCGAAACCGGTATCGTCGGCCTGCTGAGAAACGGAGTGGGGCCGGTAGTCATGCTGCGCACGGAGCTCGATGCGCTGCCGGTGACCGAGCAAACCGGTTTACCGTTCTCCAGCAAAACACCGGGCGTGATGCACGCCTGCGGGCACGACCTTCACATGGCCGCCTGGGCAGGCACCGCGCAATGGATGGCTGGGCACCGCCGGCAGTGGCACGGCACTTTGATGCTGATCGGCCAGCCCGCCGAGGAGGTTGGTGCGGGCGCCGCAGCCATGTTGAAGGACGGGCTCTTTATCCGGTTCCCCAAGCCGGACTTCGCCGTCGCCTTGCACGATGACGACACGCTGCCGGCCGGGCAGATTGGCTACCACGCCGGCTTCTTCCGGTCCGCCGCCGATTTCCTCACAGTCACCATCTTCGGCCGCGGGGGTCACGGCGCGATGCCTCAATCCACCGTGGATCCGGTGGTGATCGCCGCGCGCACTATCCTTGCCTGGCAAACCATCGTGTCCCGCGAAATCGATCCGCAGAGCCCGGCAGTACTTACCGTCGGCGCGATCCACGGTGGGACGAAGAACAACATCATTCCCGACCAGGTGCAGCTCCTGTTATCGGTACGCACCTTCGACCCGCAGGTGCGGAAGCATGTGCTCGAAGCCATCGGACGGATCGCCAAAGGTGAAGCCGCGGCAGCCGGCGCACCGCGCGAACCGCTCATTGAGCCCACGCCCGGCATGCTTGGGGTCCAGGCAGTCTACAACGATCCGGAACTGACCGGCCGCCTCGCCGCTGCCCTTAAGAAGGGCATGGGTCCCGGCAACGTGGTCGAGATGCCGGCCAAAATGACTTCCGAGGATTTCTCTGAATATGGCCTCGCGGGAGTCAAGGCTGTGCTGCTGCACATCGGCGCGGTTGATGCCGCCAAGCTGGCTGAGGCTCGAAAGACCGGCGTGCCGGTCCCCGCTCCGCATTCGCCTCAATGGGCGCCAGTCAGAGAACCCACGCTGAAAGCTGCGGTCCAGGCGGAGACCATTGCTCTGCTCGACCTGCTCAACTAGCCAGGCGCCTGCTGACAGTCGCCGGACAGCTCGACCGCCGGCTCTCATGCCAAGGTCAGGATTTCGGCTTCTCGATCGACGCCACCTTATCGTCCCGGACCAGGACTTGGAATGCCCCGTTCTTGCCCGAATAGGTGAGAGCTCTTCCATCTTCGTCCGTGATCTCCAGGGCGGGCGGACCAAAACGGCGAACCATTTCTCCGTACGCGAGACCCGCCTGGATTCCGCTGGGGTCTTCCCAGTTCGGCGCCGGAGACTTACTCGTGGACCGCGAGCGGGTTTTGGCCGCGGTTGAGGAATACCGGATGGTCTCGACGGCAGTCACTCCGTTCGACTTCGCATCCGAGTCCTGCCCCGCCTTGACTATCTTGTCCAGGCTGGCAGCCAGTCCGCTGACGGCATCCCCGATCCCTCTGGCGGGCGCCGTAGTCGTGGCCGCACGGGCCGCGCCGAGGCCGGCTTCCACCGTCGCCTGTCCCGCGGCGGTGCCGGACGTGATGATCCCCAGCGAAAACACAATCGAGAAACAGGCAATGGATCGCGCCATATTCACATACCCGGCGCTAGTATGGCACGGCTTCGATCGCGCGTTACCGTTACCGAAGGTTAACTCGAAGGGAGGAATTCGACTCCGCAGGGCATCGCCGGGCCCGCTGCCAGCGTGGCGCTCAGTTCGTGAATCGGACGATCACGTCGCGCTCCGCCGTGCGGCCATGGTCGTCAATCACGCGGATCAGGTGCATGCCGTCAGTAGCGGGGGTCCAGGGGATGGCACCGTGGGTGACCGGCGATTTGGCGATCAGCGCCGCGCCATCGAACCAGAAGACGCTGTCCACGTCGGCCTCGATGCTGGCTTCGAGCGGGATGGTTTCCTCGCCGGACTTGTGCCGCAATGTGTAGGTCACGCCTCGCAGGGGTGTCGCAATTCTCGGGATCCCGCTGGTGTCGTCCACTGCGCAATCGGGTAGGGCGGGGGCCTTGCGTCGCGGCATACCTGCTTCGCGGAATAACTTCATCATGTCGGAGGGCCAGAACTCGAAAATCTCCTGCCGGGTGGCATTCGGCGCATAGGGCGGACACACTGGACGGCCGGTGGCGATATCGACCGTCACCGCACGATGGAGCTGGCTTACCCGGATGGGCGATTTGCCGGGAATGTACCAGGTCTCTACGGTTTGAGGGCAGTATTGATTGGGCAGGTCGCCGCTTTCCGCACAGACCGCCACTCGGCTCACACCCGGCGGCCGCTCTGGTGGCTTGATCCTCTCGTCCGGCTCCTGGAGACGCAGGGCATCGGCAATGCGGAAGAAAAGGGGCGCCGCAGCGTCGGCGCCAACGAAGCTCGGGTTGCCCTGGTCCTCGAAATCGCCGATCCAGACCACCAGCACATACGGTCCGACGACTCCTGCCGACCATGCGTCGCGGAAGCCCCATGAAGTTCCGGTCTTCCACGCGATGGGCCAACCGCTGGAAGGGGGCAGGGAACCGTCCTCGCCCGGTCGAGGGTTGTGGCTCAACATGTCCATTGTGATGAAACTGGCCTCGCGGCTCACAAGCCGGATTCCGTCCGGATGGGTTGCAGCAAGCCCTGGTTCGCCAGCATCGCGTAGAGACCGGCCAGTTCCTCCATCGTCACCTCGCCACCACCCAGCGCCAGCGCCAATCCGTAGTACGATTCCGGCTTCATGCCGGCGACACCCGCGCTTTGCAGAAACTGATATAGATCCGGCTGTCTGAGTTGAGTCGCAACCCAGACCGCTGGGATGTTGCGGCTGCGGATGAGGGCGTCCTGCGCGGGAACGGGTCCGACGAAATTGCCGTCGAAATTCTCCGGCGTGAAGGGGCCGAACGAAGTGGGCGCGTCGCGCAGAATGGTACGCGGGTGAAGCACACCCTGATCCAGTGCCAGCGCGTAGATGAAGGGCTTGAGCGTTGAACCCGGAGACCGTTTCGTCAGGACGCCGTTGATCTGGCCGTGAATTTCCTGGTTCAGGTAATCGGCCGAGCCGACCCAGGATTTGACGGACATTTCGCGGTAGTCCACCAGCAGCGTCGCCGCGTTGCGAATTGCCCGCTCGCCGAACTGATTCAGGTAACGGTCCATTTGCCGTTCCAAGAGCCGCTGCAGCCCCGCATCGAGGGTGGTATCGATGCGGCCGGACAAGCCGCGGTTTCCCTGCAGAATGGTGTCCGTGAAATGCGGAGCGTACAACGGCATGGCGACAGGTTGCACCGGCACTGGCAGTTCCAGTTGGCGGCGTTCGGATTCCGTCGTATGTTTTCCGTTTAGCCAGTCGTTGGCAAGCTGGGTACGCGCGTACACGTACCTGTCTCCCTGGGCGTTTCGCCCTGCCCGCGCAGCGGGTCGTTGCGGAATGACGGCCAGCGTGATCGCCTCGCTCAGATCGATCTGCGACGGCGGTTTGCCGAAGTAGATGCGGCTTGCCGCCCCGACGCCCTGAATGTTGCCGCCGAAAGGCGCCAGGTTGAGATAGGCCTCCAGAATACTGCGCTTTGAGTAGCGCGCTTCCAGCCACAGGGCCGCGGCTGATTGTTTGAGTTTGCCCGACGGGGTTCTGGTGTTTAAGTGGTATACCAGCCGGGCGAGTTGCATGGTGAGCGTAGATCCGCCCTGGCGCCCCTCGCCGCGCCAGGTCCTCTTCGCGGCGCGGATCAGCGAGAAGGGGTTGACGCCGGGGTGCCAGTAAAACCAGCGGTCCTCCTTGAGCCGGAACGCTTCCACCAAGGCGGGGGACATCTCGTTGAATGGGGTCCACAGGCGGTACTGTTCGTCGCCGGCCAGGGTGGCGCGCAGGAGTGTGCCGTCTGCGGACCATACGGACGTGGATTCAGGAAACCACGCCCGCAGCGGCCGCCCCGGGTAGAGCCGGATCAGCAAAAGGAGTGCCAGCAGGCCGACCATCCACCTCCAGCCAGGAACGCGTATCGGTCTCACGGTTTTACGATCTCCAGCCTTGAAGCCTGGCTCATGCCAGTGACCTGGCGATTGTACATGCCTTCCGCGAAAGCGGGAGGGGACTGGAACGTGCCCGCGTTCGTGGCTCTTACCTTGTAGACGTAGGTCGCGGCTGACGTCGTAGCGTCCCCGTAGAGAATCACTCGATCGTCGCGTCTGTCCACATAGTCGGGTGTCCAGGTTGAGCCGGGTCCCAGTGTTCGATCGAGCGTGGGTTCGACGCCGCCGGGCAACAAATCCACCACCGCGACCTGGTTCACGCGATCGCGATTCGTCGTTCTAAGGCGCAGCCGCACCCAGAACTCATCGCCGACCTTGACCTGAGTGATCACGCTGCCCTTCGCATCCAGGAATTCGTGAATCACTTCCAGGTCGCGGCTGATCTCGGAGGCGGGCGGGTTGCGGTCAAAGCCGGACTCGCTGACGGAATAGTAAGCCGGTAGTGTTCCCTCTCTGGTGAACTGAACGCCCGCGATGCCTGCCGGAACGCTCACCTTTGAAGTCGACGCCTGCCGCTGTCCGCCAATGGTGACGCCGAGCTTCACCCGCGGAGCGGCTGCCCTGGCGTATGCATCGAGGGCCAGCAGCGTATATGCGGCCGAAAGTGAGCTCACCCTGTTGCCGCTAATCGCCTGGCCGATGCCTTCCAGCGCCGCCGGCGGGACGCTGCCGGCCCGGTCCGGAAAATGGCGCGCCAGCAGGTAGAGCAGTTGCGCATCATGCACCACGGGATCGTAATAGACGTCATCCGTCCACTGGCGTTTCTGCTGTGACCAGGGAACGTTGCGGATGATTTTTTCGGCGTCGGCATTGCGCTGCATCAGGCGATACGCGGCGGCGAGGTAGGCAGCCGCCAGGTCGGCAGACCAGGTCTGCGCCGAGCGATGCGAAAGCTCCTGCTCGACGTTCGAGATCGCGGCGGCCGGCTTGATTCCCTGGCGCGCCAGCAGGTAGACCGCGTACGCGCGCCGGCGGCCGTCCTCCAGGGTGGGAGCCGGAGTGGAGGCAAACCGGGTGAGCCATTCGTCGAGACTGGCGAGCATCTCGGGCGGAACTTTCTGCCCGCGGTCGCGCGCCTCCAGCAGGAAGTGGACCCCGTACAGAGTCGGGAACTCCGCCGTCTGCGGCGATGACGACCAAAGCCCGAAGCCTCCTGAATCGTTCTCGCGGCTCTGCAACATGGCCAGTGTTCCCCCAACCGGCTGCGGATCGCGCGTCTTGACTGTCCCGAACTCAGGCCGCGAGGCGAGCAGCAGCGCGGCGAATCCCTTGCTCACAAGTTGTTCGGTGCAGGGATAAGGATACGAATCGAGATAGGCTATCAGACCCTCGCCCCAAACCAGCGGCAGCGCGGAGACGGAAGCTTCCACCGACCGGAGCTCCGGGTAGAGGTCGCGCTTGAGGGCCACCGTCGTGCTCGCGCCGTCGAACCGGCCGAGCGTCAGCTGCGTGCGGTAGGCAATCGCAGGCCGCACGCTTACGCTCTCTTCAATACGGGCTTCGGCTCTGCCCCGCGTAGCCGCGAACTTCAGAGATGCCGGGCCGAGGACGGCATTGGCCCTAAAGCGGAACTCCGCGACTGCTTCGCGTTTTTCGGCGGCCTGGAGTTCCAAGGCTGAGACCCCCACCGGTGTAAGCTCTCGAGATGCCTGAACCTGCACATGGATCGGGTCCTTGCCGCTGGTGTTGTTGAAGACGCCCACTGTCACACTGAATTCATCGCCAGGAGCAACCAGGGCGGGCACGTTCGGCGTCAGGATGAAATCGCCCTTCACCTCAGTCACGGCCTCGGTGACGCCGGCGCGGCGCGCATTCACGGCGACGGCAACGATCCGAAGTCGCCCATTGAAATAATCGGGCACGGTGTAGCGCAGGTCGCGACCCGCAGGGCCGGCGTCGATAATTCCCGACCACCAGGCAACCGGCGGCTTGTGTTTCCGGTTGAAAGGATTGAGATGCCGCGCGAAGCCTCCGTCGGCGTCGCCGCCGGGAGCCGCCAGCGCCAGAAATCGCCGGAACTCGGGCAGGATCAGATCCAGGATCTGCGTCGTTTCCACCTGCAGCATCCGCTTCTGGAAAAAGTACGCTAAAGGATCGGGATTCCGGTAGCGCGCCACCTGCAAAATGCCTTCATCTACCGCAAACACCACCACGCGAGAGGCTTCCGCAAGTGCTACATGCAGGGCGAGCACGGCGCCCGGTTTCACCTGCCGGGCCGCGGTGAGCCGGACCTGCTGGGTGCGGGCTGACAGGTCCGCGGCGAACGGGGCTACTCCATAGGAAAGCGGGCTCATGAAGATCTCGTCTGAGGCGGGGTCACGCAGGAACTGTACCGTCACGTAGCCGTTGCCTTCGAAACCTTGGGGCAGGGTGACGCGTTGCACGGAACTGGTGGTAGAGGTCCTGAACCACTGGTGATGAAAAACGCGTTCGCGCTCGATCGTGATGAGGCCCGCGCCTGCATACGGGGCGCGGATGCTGACACTGATGGTGTCTCCCCCCGAATAGGCCGGCTTGTCGAGCTGGATCTGTAACTCGGCGTTGCGTTCGAGCGAGCGGGAGATATTCGCGTCGCCTGCCACGCTGTAGCTCAGCCGGTTGAGTTCGGCGCCCTCGGAGTTGCGCAGTACCAGCATGAAATCGCCCGGCTCCTGGGTGGGCAGCGCAAAGCTGCTTCCGCCGGCGGCGATCTGGACCTTGCGCGTATCGCGGACCGATTCCTTCAAGCGCGAAACATACTTGTACGTGCCGTCAGGCTGCTGCGTGAGGACAGAGAGGTACTTGCGCTGTACCCACTCGAGCGTGAGTTGGGGGGCGGCGACCGGCGTGAGCTGCTGATTCACGGCCAGCCAGTGCGCCTGCCGCGCCGTGGACCGGTGTACGAAGCTGAGGTCACCGTCGGGCTTGACGCCAACCAGGTAAGGGGCAGCGGCGACGATTGCGGTGTTCTGCGCGGCTACGCTGCGGCCGCCCTCCGCCTCGAAAGCGCGCACCAGGACGTTGAGCCGGTAAGCGCGGCCCGCGAAGCGCCCCAGGTTGAGGTTGAGTTCGGTGTTGCCCTTGTCGTCGGTGACGGTGGCCCCGAGGGTCTCGTGATACGGTTCTTTGACCACTTCGCCGATCTGGAATCGGTAGTCGGGGTAGGCGTCGAAGTGCGGCAGCACGGGGGAAAGATTGAGCTCAACTTCCACCCGGCGGTTGCCGGCAGGCTCTCCAAACAAATGCATGACGGAGACGCGGGCCTTCACATCGGCCGGCGTGAGCCAGCCCGGAGGTGTTTTGTCGGATAGATCGAGCCGGACCTTCATCCGGTCCGGTTCGAATTCCTGGACGTTGAATGACGTGCTGCCCAGCATCTCTCTATGCTTCTCGTCTTTCGGGAGCCATGCCACCGCCTGGTAGGTCCCGGTGGGAGACGTGGCCTGAGTCGTGAACGCGATTTCGTCAAACGCTGCTTCGGATAGCTTGAGCTTGTCGCGGCGGACCACGTTGCCGCGCGGATCGCTGATCTCGACGTCGACCGAAAGGCCCGTGAGGGAAGACTTCCAGTCGGCCGTGCGGGTGATCACGCCAAGATGTGTGGACTCGCCCGGACGGTAGATTCCGCGGTCCGTGAACAGATAGGCGGAGAGTTGTTGCGGGGAGGTCGCGTTTTCCACTCCGCCGGTTTCGAAGCGCGACAGGTCCAGGTTGCGCTCCGAGGTCCGCAACGGCAGGAAGGAGAAGTCGGAATCCTTGCGGGCGAGGATCAGCAGGGGGGCCTTCTCGCGCTGCAGCTTGGGAAGTTTGGGAAACTGAGCGCGGCCTGTCGCATCCGTGGTGGCCGCAGCCACGGGTTCGCCGTTGCGACCGATCACTTCGATGCGCACGCCGCTGACGGCCTCGCCGCGGCTGATGGACTGGACGAAGACGTCACGACAGCCGTCGTTGGACTGTTTGACGATGAAACCGAGATCGGTGACCAGAATCAGGCGCGTGTCTTCGATGCCGCCGGAGCTGTCGCCGTCCTCTCCGCCATCCTCGTTTTCCGCGGCGTGTTTTTCGGGAGGCGCCGGGCGGATGTGAAGCAGGAACAAACCGCGCTGGTTCTGCGCTTTGTCCTGCAAGTACTGGCCGACATCGATGCTGTCGTAAGTGGGTTTGCCCGGTTGCCGGCCGCGATAATCGCGAATCGCGGTGAATCGCTCCACGATGGAATCCTCCATGCCATAGATCTGCGGCTTGGAGAAGTCCCACATCTGGGTTGCGAGGTGCTGCAGCTGATTCGGCAGCACGCGGCCCACCTCCACTTGCACTCGGTCCACATCGCGAACCAGAAAGCCTACTTTTTTATCGCCGGCCAGGGACAGCAGCGCACCCTTGCCAAGAAACGTGAGCGTCTGCCGGTACCGGGTCACCTGTATGGTTGCGGCGTAGGGTTTGCCCGAGACGTAGCCGCCAGTGCCCTGCACGCCTTCCTTCACCCAGAGAAAGACGTAGCGGCCCACGGGCGCATTGAATTTGAATCCATGAGTGGTCTCGTTGCCGCCATCGGAGGCGACGTAGGTGAGCGGAAGCGCCTGAGACCGGGCGAGGATGTCGTTCCCAATCTGGCTCTCGTCGCTCCAGTTGTAAGGATCCTTGTCTTCCTTGGGTTGATTGGGGTGCCGTACAGGAAGCAGATAGGCGTTCACCTTGCCGGCGAACGCCTGCTCCCCGACCGGCGACGAGCTGGTGACGAGCAGGACCTGTTCCGGCTCGTAGCGGGCATTATCGACCAGGGTCATCTGCGCGCCGTCAAAGCGGAGGCTGGTGCGGCCCGGAATGGCCACGATGGCTGCGATCTTTTCGCCCGTCTGGTTGCCTCCCCGGGCCGCCCGGACACCCTTATTGATCACCACGGTGATGGAGGTATCGTCGCGCGGCATTCCGAGTGCGGCGGAATGGATGTACGCGAAAAGTCTGAGCTTGTCATAGACAACCGTGAAGTGCTTGCTGTCGGGAGTGAGGCCGAGGAAATCCGCTTCTTTGGCTGGGATCAGTGACACGTGCTGATCGAATTGCGTCGTGTCTACCGGGTGAGTGAAGCCAACCGTGGCGACCAGGCTCTTGAGCGTTGGGTTCTGCGGGTCCTGATAGAACTGGCTGCTGGTGATTTTGGCCGAAAACGGCTGGGTTCTGAACTTGAAGCTATAGTCATCGAGGCGCACGGTCCTGGCGAGGAATCCCTTGCGCGCCATCTTCACGGTGAAGGAAGCGTCGATCGGCCAGTCTGACTTGGGAGTGAATTGCAGGCCTTTATCGCCGGCCCAGGTCCACGTGCCGGCGAGCGTCGGGGAGATTTCGGTGCCGGAGGCGAGGCGCTTATCGAGGCTGGCCAGCGGCGCCACGGGTTCTTCGAAGATAACCGTGAGTGGGTAAATGGTGGCAACGCCGTTCTCGTCGTATTCGGTCAGCTTGGGCGCGGTGACGGCATATTCGACGTAGTGCGGTCTGGGGCGGATCTTGTACCAGGTGAGCGCCCCCGCCGCCGCAACCAATGCGACCACGGCGCAGGCGAGGCGCCTCCGGTCGGCAAGCAGATAGCGCGCCGCGTTGCGGCACTGGAGGCTGGCCCACCGGATCCACTCAGGGGCTTGCCACTGCACGCGCCCGAAGATGTTGTGAAGCAGTTTCAGCGCGAACCGAAGGATAGGATTGGGTTCCGGCGGGCCAGCGAACATGGTGAACATAATACCGATGATTCGCACGCAGCGGGCCACTGGCTGCTGGCAGCGTCAGGCTGAGCCGTCCGTGTCCAGCGCGCTGCCGGGTCGCCCGCCGGTGACGGCCGTTAGGCCTGAGAACAGGCCGGGAAGCGAGGTAGACCGCGGTCGACGGATTCTGGCGACCGTGAAAACCGCGGCTTTATGGAAACGGCTACGTGGATGCGTCCCCACGTTGCGTGTAAAGCGGCACACAAACTGCAGTATGGGAGGCGGCACTTGAGTTCCGCTGAGCCGCGAAGGGGGCGGCCGGAGCCCTGGGCGCCGTCCTTTCTCCGTTTGGATATAGTCGTTCGGCGCCTTTTCCTGAAGGAGGAAACGAAATGCGAATGTTGATGAGAGTATCGATTCCCGTGGAGGCCGGCAATGCCGCTGCCAAGGATGGAACCCTGGGCTCGACGATTGAGCGGATCCTGGCCGATCTCAAGCCGGAGGCGGCCTATTTTTTCGCAGACGACAATGGCCAGCGGTCAGGCTCCATCGTTTTCGACATGAAGGACACATCGCAGATTCCAGCGGCCGCGGAGCCCTGGTTTCTCGCGTTCAACGCCAAAGTCTCGTTCCGGCCGATCATGAACCCGCAGGATCTGGCCAAGGCTGGTCCAGCAATCGGCGAGGCTGTGAAACAGTTCGGAAAGTAGCCGCCGCCGCACCGCCGGCGCGCACCGCGCCGGTGGACCGCATTCGCACTGCCTTGCGTGGCGCCAGCAGGCGGACCGCCCTCTGAAAGTAACGGTTCATGAGCTCCGCGCGGTGCCCACTTTACCCGGTCCGGCCAGGGTCCAGAGGATCAGCGCGCAGATCAGCGGCATGATGCCGAAGCCGATGAACACCGGAGCGTACGAATAGTGGTCCACCATCCAGCCGGTGATCAGCGTGAATAGCATACCGCCGAAACCTGATCCCATGCTCGCTATTCCGTAAACGGATGCCACTGCGGAGCCGGGAAACACGTCGGCCGGCATCGAGAGCATGTTTGCCAGGCTGCCCGTGTAGCCGAACATGGCGACGGAGACCAGCGCGATCGAGATCCACGCCTGGCTCGTCAGCACCGCCGGAATCGCCGAAAGCATCAACGCGGCGTAGAATGTCACCGACGTTTTTCTGGCCGACATCACCGTGAGGCCGCGCCCGAGCAAGTATCCCGCGAGCAAGCCGCCCGCGAAGTTACCGGCGCCGGCTACCGCGAATGGAATCCACGCGTAAGCTCCGATGGACGCCATGTCAAAATGTCGAGCGCGTTTCAAATATTCCGGAAACCAGAAGATATAGAAATACCAAACCGGGTCGAGAAAGATTTTGGAAAAAGTGAACGCCAGGACGAATCGAGAGCGCAGAAGCTGCTTCACAGGAATGCGCGGGGGCAGCGCGGAGGATCCGCCGGCCGGCGGATCGGGCGTCCGGTATATCGGCCACCAGCAAGCCAGCCAGACAAACCCTGTCAGCCCGGTTGCGGCGAACGCGGCGGGCCAGCCGAGCCTGGAAATGATGTAGACCACGACCGGCGGCGCCAGGATCGCGCCTACCGCGGACCCGCTGTTGAAAATCCCTGAAGCCAGCGCGCGCTCCCGTGCCGGGAACCACTCAGCCACCACTTTCACGCCGCCCGGCCAATTGCCGGCTTCGCCGATGCCTAGCAGAAAGCGAAACACGCCCAGGCTCATGGCGCCTCGCGCGAACGCGTGCAGCAGCGCCGCCGCCGACCACCAGGCGATGCACAGGCCATACCCGAGCCGTGTGCCAAGCCGATCGATCAGCGGACCGGAAACGCCGTTCATGATGGTGTAGGCCAGCAAAAATGCAAACAGCACGCGCGAGTATTCGGTGTTGCTCATGTGGAACTGGTCGCGTAGCAAGGGAGCGGCAACCGAGAGCGTCTGGCGGTCGAGATAGTTGATCGCCGTGGCCAGGAAAGCCAGCGAGATCATCAGCCACCGCCGCCTTGAGGCTCTTACGCCGGGTCCACGCGGAGCTTCATACGGACCGATTCTATTGCCGGGTACCAGCGGCATTGGAGAGAATCCAGTTTAGTGTACCGGATCGGATGCGGGCAGGCCTGGGTGAGCGCCGGCGGTACTGAAGGCCCGGCTCAAACAGACTGACGAAAAAGGTGTCAGACTTTACCCAGGAGATCTTCCAGATTCGGCTGCGCGATGGAGTCTGCCTGGGCCGAAGCGGTCGGTCGCCAGTATGGAGATCGAAGTGATGGACAGAAGACAATTCATCAGAAACTCGACGGTGGCGCTAGGCTCCCTAGCTTCTGTTGAAGGCGCCGGGGGTGCGTTAACCGACGAGCCCGGCCGGCCCGCCGCCGGAACCGAACCGGCGCTGCCGAAAATCGGCCGGCCCGTCCGCGCCGTGAGCATCGGCTTCAAACCGGGCCTTGCTCTGGAAGATATCGCCGCACTGGTGGAGCGCGAAGGGGAGCGCGGTGCCGACATCATCGCTTTGCCGGAGACCTGCCGCGGGCAGAATGACCAAAGTCCCGAAGCCCTGGACGGCCCCACGGTCTCGGCCCTGGCTCGATTGGCCGCCAAACATCGGACCTACATCGTGTGTCCCATCGATCGGAAGGATAACGACCGGCGCCTCAATTCTGCGGTCCTGCTCGACCGGCGTGGGCAGGTCGCCTGCATCTATGACAAGATGTATCCCTTCTTCGAGGAGTTCGCAAAGCACCCCGGTGTCCATCCCGGTGAGGCTGTCACCGTTTTCCCGGCTGACTTTGGCCGGGTCGGGCTCGCCATCTGCTTCGATGTAAATTGGGCGCCACTGTGGCAGCGGCTGTCGGACTTCGGGGCGGAACTGGTAATCTGGCCCAGCGCGTACTCCGCCGGCCGATCCCTTCAGTCGCGAGCGATCGACTTTAATTACTATGTCATGAGCGCGACGTGGACGCCCGATTGCCTGGTCTACGACGTCGATGGCGAACAGCTCCTCTATGAGAACAACAACAGGTCCAACGCGACCAACGTCAGCCGTTTCACCTTTGATTTGGACCGCTGTCTCTTTCACCAGGACATCAACTTACCGGCCAGGCTGGCGAGCCTGCTCAAGGACCACGGAGACGACGTGGAACGCGAAAAGTGGCTTCCCTTGGAAGGGTGGTTCGTACTAAAAGCGAAACGGCCTGGAGTTAGCGCCCGCGCCCTGGCGCGGCGCTACGGGCTCGAAGAACGGCGACCTTACCTCAACCGGAGCCGTTCCGAGATCGATAAGTTGCGCGGGTGGCAATTCTCGTGATGCTGGCGGTACGACGGCGCGTATGATTTGAGATCTGCAGGTCCGTGCAGACCATGGAAAAAAAGTGAATCGCCGGCATTTCCTGATGAGCGGTGTTCCAGTGGCCGTCGCCCTGCGCCGGGCCAGCGCTGCTGATCGCATCCATCATTACCTTCCCAAGAGCGACACTCACTATCGCAAGGTTCAATCGTATGTCGAAGAGGTGCCGGTCCCGGAGTACCGCTGGGCGTCCGATGCCGCGTACGAGCGATTTCGCGACATTAAATATGGGGTGCGGCTGCACTGGGGACCGTACTCCGTCCTCGGCGAGCCTGGCGAGTCCTGGCCGTTCCTCAAGTTGTCTTTTGCAGACCGGCAACACTATCAGTCGCTATACAAGACATGGAATCCCGGCAGCTTCAACGCCGGCGAGTGGATGGATCTATTCGCCGCCTGCGGCATGAGGATGTTTGCCTTTACCACCAAACATCACGACGGCTTCTCCATGTTCGATACGCACACCCGGGTCCGGCAGCGCGCCAACTGGGCAGCCCCTGGCGGGCCAGGAATCGAACCTTGCGATCTCGCTTACAGCATGATGGAGACGCCGTTTCACCGCGATGTGGTCAAAGAGCTCTGCGAGGCCGCCCGCCAGCGCGATATTCGCATCGACCTCTACTTCTCGCATCCCGACTGGTATGATGCCGATTTCCGGCCCTATGCGTACCATCCTTTGCAGGTGCCTTCATCGGACGTCTTGACCACAGATTATCGCGAGGTGAAGAGTCGATTGGGAGATGAAGAGGTGGTGGTTCCGGATCCGAACCCGGACGAAGTCCGTCGCATGATGGCGCGGCATCGCGCCCAGCTCACCGAGCTTCTGACCCGCTACGGGAAGATCGACATGCTCTGCCTGGACCAGTGGCTGGGACCGAAAGTATGGCCTATGCTTCGCCAGACCATCCTCCAACTGCGAAAGCTCCAGCCGGACGTGATGTTGCGTGCCCGCGGGATTGGTAATTACGGCGACTACTATACTCCCGAAGGGTTTGTGCCGGGCGCCCGGGAGAACACGGATACTCCCTGGTTCGTCATCTACCCGCTCGGATCGTCCTTCTCCTATGAGCGCGTTGCCGCGAATTACAAGGGAGCCGCCTGGGTGGTGCGCAACCTGATCGATACGGTGGCCAAGGGTGGCAACTTTATGGTGGGAATCGGTCCTGACGGCGATGGCAGGTTCCATCCCACTGCGATCAGTCAGCTGAGGGAGGTCGGACAATGGCTGACCGTGAATGGCCGCGGAATCTATTCCACCCGCCCTCGTGAGGCGGCCTTGTGGTCCGAAGGCGCTGATATCCGGTACACCCGGACGAAAGACAAGAGAACAGTTTACGCATTTGCATTGACATGGCCTGGCGAGAGACTTTCGCTGCGCTCCATCCGCCCCGCCGAAGGTTCGACGATTCAGATGATGGGAGCCGAGGTGCCACTGAAGTGGACGTTACAGGGCGCCGGCCTGGAAGTGCAGATTCCGCCCGAATTGCAAGACGAATCGCGGCGGCCGTGCCGCTTTGCATGGGCCTTCCAGATCAGGACGGAGGCCGTTTGAGCCCTAGACGGTGGCCGCGTGATTATGTTCGAATGTGGGGCAGCTTGGGAAGCTGCTTGCTGATTGGCAATCGGCGCGCGCGGCGGTTGTCCGGGGTACCCTCTGGGTCGCGCGCAGGATGCCATCCTGCCCCACACAGAAGGAACATGTTTAAGACCTAGTCGATTGGGGGAAGCACCTTATGAAGCAACCTAACCGGCGCCGCTTTCTGGGCGCCGCGTTTGCGACGGCCGCGTCCTACGGCCGCATCCAGGGCGCCAGTGATCGCGTTCGTTTCGGCGCCATAGGCACCGGAGAGCGGGGCCAGTATCTGCTGAGCAATGTTGCCGGCCTGGAGAATACCGAGCTCGTAGCCGTGTGTGATGTCTACGGGCCGCACCGGCTGCGGGCCAAGAGCCGCTTCGGTCCCGATGCCCGCGACTACGTGGATCACCGGGAGTTGCTCGCCCGCACGGATGTCGACGCGGTGATCATTGCCACTCCCGACCACTGGCATGTCCCCATTACCATCGATGCGGTGCGCGCAGGCAAGGACGTTTATTGCGAGAAGCCTGTGACCCACACGCTGGTCGAGGGCGAGCCTCTGATTGCCGCGGTGCGCGAATCAAAGCGTGTGATGCAGACTGGCACGCAGCAGCGCAGTTGGGAGCACTTCATACATGCCAGAGACCTGGTGGCCAACGGCACGCTCGGCCAGGTGACCCTGATCCACACCTACTGGTATCAGAACCATCTCGCAAACCAGACGGCGGGGCCGGACATTGATCTTTCCAGCCTGGACTGGAAGCGGTTCCTCGGAACCGCGCCCGAGCGGCCGTTCGATGCCGATCAATATAAGCATTGGCGCTTTTATTGGGATTTCGGCGGGGGCGCCATGACCGATCTGTTCGTCCACTGGGTGGATGTAGCGCACTGGTTCATGGGCGAGGACACACCTACGCGCGCCACCGCCACAGGAGTGAAGGCGCTGCTCCAGCAGCGGCAAACGCCGGACACGATGAGCGCTGCCCTTTCGTATCCCAAGGCGTTGGTAGATTTCGACAGCGCGCTATTGGGCTACCTGGAGGGGGGCGGGCTGATGATCCGCGGAACGAAAGCGGCGATGCGGCTGCACCGCAGCGGGTTTGAAGTCTACGCGGAAGTCCCGCGCTATACGGAATCGTTTGTCGCGCCACCGCCTATATTGAAGGAGACTTCGCTGAGGGATGGCGCGCTGGACCACATGAAGAACTTCGTCGATTGTGTGCGTTCCCGCAACACGCCGACTGCGCCTGTCGAAGTCGGTGTAGCCGCGGCGCGGGCAGGGCACGTGGCAAACTTGGCGATGCGCGGCCAGGGCGTGTGGACGCCCGACGCGCTGGGATAGTTGCCTGGGACGGACGTCCCCAGCGAATGCGATATCCTCGGGAGGAAAGGACCATCCATGAAATCGCTGGTGACCTGTACTGCATTGCTCATCGCCGCTACGACCTTTGCCCTCGCCGAAACCAAGGCTGGGCTGACGGAATCGACCACCATCAAGGGCGCGAAGGTTACCGTCCAGTATTCCTCGCCGGCGGTGAACGGGCGCGTGGGAAAGCTGTTCGGCAAGGACGGCCGAATCAGCCAGGATACGAACTACCCCGTGTGGCGCGCAGGCGCAAATGAGGCCACTGCGTTTCATACGGATGCCGATCTCGATGTCGGTGGACTGGCTGTGCCCAAGGGAGACTACACTCTCTTCATCAACCTGGCTAATCCGTCGGGCTGGGAACTCATTGACCTGCCCGGTATTTTGTACCAGTCCGACAGAGAGTATAACCCCGGGCGCAGG
>CAZZHN010000058.1:9281-21707 GCA_964654065.1 uncultured Solibacteraceae bacterium | reverse complement strand
TTCGCCAACGGCGCCCAGATCATGATCGACCAGTTCATTTCCTGCGCCGAATCCAAATGGGGACAGCCCAGCGGCCTGGTCATGCTCCTTCCCCACGGTTTTGAAGGGCAGGGCCCAGAGCATTCCAGCGCCCGCATCGAGCGCTTCCTGGTTCTCTGCGCCGAAAACAACATGCAAGTGTGCAACTGCACCACGCCGGCGCAGTACTTTCACCTGCTGCGCCGCCAGATGTACGGCGGCTCCGACCGCCGGGGGGTGCGCAAGCCGCTGGTCATCTTCACCCCCAAGAGCCTGTTGCGCCATCCGCGCGCCGTTTCCACCGTTCACGATTTCACAACCGGAGGCTTCACCGAGATCCTCGGCGAGGCCAGCGCCGATCCGCAGCGCATTTCGCGCGTGGTCTTCTGCTCCGGCAAAATCTACTACGACCTGCTGCAGGCGCGCGAGGAGCGAAATGCGGATCACGTCGCGCTGGCGCGGGTGGAACAGCTTTATCCGTTTGCCTCCAGCCAGGCGGCGGACATCCTGCTGCGCTACCCGTTGACGGCCGAGATCGTTTGGGCGCAGGAAGAACCGCGCAACATGGGCCCCTGGCGCTTCATCCACGAACAGATGCAGCCGCTGCTGGAGAGCACGCGACGCGAGGTCCGCTATGTCGGCCGTTCGGAATCCGCCAGCCCGGCCACCGGTTCCGGCAAGCGCCACCAGCAGGAGCAGCGCGAGATCGTCGACGACGCCCTAACGCCCGGCGCCATCTCGCAGACCAAACGCGTCAGGCTGGTGGCGAAAAGGAAGAAGTAGCGGGCCAGCGAATCAGCGGCGGCCCCACGCAAAGGTCACCGTCGGCGAACAATCGGCGGATTTCAAAGTGACCTTGGCGGTCCCGGCTTTAACGCCCTGTTTGGCTGGAAGGATGGCGGTAACATACCGGCCATCCGGATCAGCCTTGCGCTTTCCGCCGTGTCGTTCTCCTTCTGAGCTGGAATCCATTGTGATGTCGCCGTTGGCGGAAAAGCCGGAGCCTTCGATCAAAACCAATTCGGCAGCCGGCGTGAGGATTGTCGCCTCGACAGTGCAGCCACGATCCTCTCCCAGCAGCGGAACCGGCACCGTCTTTGCAAACACCTTCGTCGCCCCGTCGACGGAAACCAGCGCGAGGCGAAGCGGCTCGCCCGGAGCCGGTGAGACGGCAAGGTCGATTGGATCATCGGGCTTGTCCGCCGAGCCGCAGGTCCCCGGAATACCGGCGCAGATCGCCAGACCCGACGCGTCCAGCGTTACCCCCTTTTGGACCTCGATCGGCAACCTCTGAGTCACCGGCCAGGCCAGAATGGAATACACCCCATCCTTCGGCAGCCCTTGCGCATACAACCGGAAACTGACCACAGGTCCGGAACGCGAGGCTTCCTTGATCGTGAGCGATGCACTTGCCGTGCTTGCTTTGGCGCCCCAGACCTGGTGCATCTTGACCAGAGTCTGAACGGAGTTCGCAATATCGGAGCTCATCGGAGACGGGCCTTCCTGACCGCATGCCTGCCGCCCCACAGTTAGCAGCGCGAGTGGCGTGAGAATGAAGCGGGAAAAATAAATCATAAGCGCAAGTATATCGGGCAGCCTCCGGAACCGCGAGCCAGGACCTTGCAGCACCAGATTCGTCATAGGCGCCCTAAGATGGGGGAATTTCAGCGGGCCGTTTAGTGTGTTGAAGCCAGTGCACCTGGAAGTGTAAGTCCACGGTGGGTGAAGCTGCAAGCGGCCGGGTAGTTGGCGTCCCCAGGGGGATTCGAACCCCCGTTACCGCCGTGAAAGGGCGATGTCCTAGGCCGGGCTAGACGATGGGGACTGGCAGGATCGAGCGGAGAAGGACACTCCTACTGTAGCTGCGGGACAGTACGGGAGTCAACCTCGAGTACTGTCCTGAAAGAGGGTTGAGGACATCACCCAAGTCGTGTGCGCCGCGAGTTTCGATTCGCAGACCCAACTGATGGACGCCGGCGGCGGCGCAAGTGCCTGGCCGCGGCGCAATTCCCGAACACCTTTGCCCTCCGCGCACCCGGATCAGAGGTCGGGAGCGGCCGGCGCAGGCTGCGGCCGAAGCTGCCGGCACGGCTCGGGAACGGCCCGTACCGGCCCCATGTTTCCGGACTCCCCCGTGTGCGCAGCTTCGACGGCTGCATTCAGCAACACGACGGCCGTTTGAAAGCGGATCGCCTCGAGAACCTGCACGACGCCTTCGCGTACTGATCCGGGATTCTCCGGAGATTCCTGCAAACCGTTCATCAGTCCTTGACCCTCCTTGCGTCAGATTGCATCGTCCCTAGACGCCTATAGGATTGATCAATGCGAAGGCGTTCGGCTGGGGGGCGTTCGGGCGCTCTCCAGGCGCCAGACAGATCCTGACCTCAAAAACATCGCTGTCCCAGTGAAAACGTCGCACGATCCATTCGGCATGGCCAGCGCTCTTGGTTCGAAAATTCCGGCCGAAGACGACGGTTGGAATGCTCAATCCCAAGGGGCCCAGTTCCCGCTCGAGGTCATTCTTGATGGAGCCGACGATCATATTGGTCAATTCGGCAACAGCATCCAGCACCTCTTCGTTAACCGCCGTGCTCTCGGTCATGAGCATATGGGAGCAGACCCGGCAGGCAACCGCCGGCGAGCAGGAGACAGAGCCGGAGCCGACCCAACTGCCGGCCAGTCCGATAAAAGAAAGGACGCCATCTTGGGCTTCCGGAGCTCCGTGTTCCAGGATGACATCCCCCGGCACGACGCTGGCGCCGAGCATGGTTGAGAACACGTCCTGGACAGCCCGCGAGAGCGACTCGACAAGCAGCTCTTTCGGGTTCATAGTGGCATCCCGGCCGGCAGAAGGCCCACCAACTTCTCCTTAATCTGGTCAGCCGAAAACGGTTTGCGGACATAGCCGGCGGCACCTAAGCGAACCGCTTCGCCGACTTTGGCTTCGCCCCCTTCGGTGGTGACCATGACCACCGGGACGCCGCGCCATTCGGGGGCGCCTTTCAGGGCAGCCAACAGTTGAATGCCATCCATCTTGGGCATGTTGATATCGGTCAGCACCAGGTCGACCTTGTGGCTGGCGAGTACCTCAAGGGCTTCCTGCCCGTCGCCCACCTCGTAGATACTGCCGATTGCCATGCCAGTCTGGCGCAGCACTCGCTGTAGAATCTTGCGGATTGCAGCGGAATCATCAACCACCAGGACGTCGGATTCCATTCGGCTCCCTACAATCCATATATCGGAGAAGCGGGCGATTTCAGTAGCGCCCGCCCGCAGGATTTTAGGTGCGGGTTGGGCCTAAAGTCCGGCTCGCAAATGCCGATTTTGTGTCCAGGAGCCCTGGTTGAGCAGACAGCTCTCGCAACAGGAAATCGACGCTGTATTTCAGACTGCGCAGGACCGCAAGCGGGAGGCGCCGGCGGTGCGCTTTGACTTCCGGCGCCCGGACCGAATCCCGAAGTCGCAGGTCCGTGCGATCCATCTGCTCCACGATACGTTCGTCCGCAACCTGGTGTCGAGCCTGTCGGCGTACCTGCGATCCTATCTGGCCGTCAACCTGGTGAGCGTGGAGCAGCTTTCTTATGCGGAATTCGTCGACGGCCTGCCTTCCCCTACCTGCATGGTCTCGTTGGGCTTGAAGCCCTACGACGGCTATGGAGTGTTGGAGCTGAACCCCTCGCTGGTCTTTCCCATTCTGGAAATGCTGTTGGGAGGCACGGGAAAGACCAACATCAACATTCAGCGCGACATCACCGAAATCGAGCAAAAACTGCTGGACAGCCTGCTGCGCATCATTCTGCAGGACTTGCGGGAGGCGTGGAGAGTGGTTACGGCGGTCGACTTCACGGTGGCCGCGATCGAGACGGAGCCGCAATTGCTGCACATCCTGGCGCCGAACGAAGCGGTGGTGGCGATTGCGGTCGAGGTGCGGATCGGCGAAACGGTGGGCATGATGAACATCGCCATGCCGTCGATCGTGATCAAGATGATGCGCCAGAAGTTTGACCGGCAATGGTCGTTGCGGCGGACGCGCGCCAGCGAGGAGGAGCAGGCGCGAGTCCTGCGCTTCCTGCGCGAGGCCTCGCTGTCGCTGCAGGCCCGCCTGTCAGGGCCCACGCTGAGCGTTCACGATCTACTCGACCTCGAAGAGGGACAACTGCTTACCTTCGATTATCCGGCAGGCAGGCCGGTGGATCTGGAGGTGAACGGCGGCAGGAAATTCTCCGGCTACGTGGTGAGCACGGGCAAGAAACGGGCGTTTCAGATTGAGGCGATGCACCTCGCGCCCTACCCGGGGAGGACCAGCGGCGAGGAATCGGAGGCGCCGGCGCCCCCCGCGGATTCGGGGTGAAGCCCGCGCAAAAGATCGAGGAAAGCGCGGCCGCGCGGCCGGCCGTTGTTGCGGTCCAACTCCAGCCGCTCGAGAAATACCAGCACGCCCAGCAGGTCCGCGTCGCGGGTCCTTGCCATGCCCAGGCGCTTGGTTTCCTGCTCGCGAAACTCGCTCACCGCCGCTTCCACAGCGCGAAAGATTCTTGCGGCGACGGCGTTTTCGGGGACCGTCTGGTAGTAGATGCCGGTTTGCAGAGTACGGTAGGTGCGTATCAGCGCCCCTAGTGCGTCCCGCAGATCGTTATCCACCGAGCCCCGGATTTCCAGCGCGGCCGCAGCCAGCTTACCGCTCAGGAACTCCAGCAGCTCCGAGTTGTTCTCCAGCAGCTCTTCGGACACCCGGATGTCGCGGTTGGGCAACTGGTCGGCGTCCAGGAGCGGGGCCTTCTCGTGTTTGCGCGCGTCCCGCAGGTATTCGCAGTCGAGGGGGCACGATACCGTAACCTCGCGCTCCGTGCCGCAACAGATGGCGCAGATGTCGCCCTGCACTCCCGGGCAGTGGCGCTGCGGCCGTCGTATCTGGCAGATTGCGCAAGCCATCCCCCTAGTATATGGGGACGCGAAGTTGGGAATCGATGCGCGATCGGAAACCGCGGCAAGCTGAAGCATGCCCCACCAACGCCAGCGTGCCGCCAGCCGACCACGCAAAATGGTCGCGGGGTCAGGTCCGGGTGATCCCGCCATCCCGCCTCGACAACGCCGACCTCGCTGCGTGATAGCCGCACATGCCGTGGACGCCTCCGCCGGGCGGGGTGGAGGCGGAGCAGATGTAGATGTCGCGGTCGGATGTGGCGTAATAGCGGCGTGTGGGCCGGAAAAGGAACTGGCGAGCGTCCATGGCCCCGCCGCCGATGTCGCCGCCAACCAGGTTCGCGTCCATGCTCTCCAGGCCGGCGGGAGAGAAAACGCGCCGCGCGAGAATACAGTCACGGAAGCCCGGGGCGAAGCGCTCGATCTGATCCTCCACTTTCTCCAGCATATCCGCCGTAGAGCCGTTGGGCACATGACAATAGGCCCAGGCGGTGTGCTTACCTGCAGGGGCGCGCGAGCGATCGAAGAGGCTGGGCTGGGCCAGCAGCACGAACGGATGATCAGCTGGCTGCCCGGTGCGCACTGCCTTTTCCGAAGCCGCGATCTCTTCAAAGGTTCCGCCGAGATGAACGGTTGCGGCACGCGAGCAATCCGCGGCCTTCCACGGGATCGGTGCGTGCAGCGCGTAATCTACCTTGAAGACGCCGGCACCGTAGCGGAAGTGGCCCAGGCTGCGCTGGTAGCTTTCCGACAATCGCTGTCCGGCGATTCTGAGAAGCTGCCGCGGCGTGAGGTCGCAGAGAAACAGATCATATTCCGGCAATTCCGCCAGGCTCCGGACCGGCGATGAAGGGATGACCTGGCCGCCGAGGGTGGAGAGATGCCCGCACAGCGCATCCGTGAGCGACTGTGCGCCGCCGCGCGGAATCGGCCAGCCGACCGCATGCGCGGGCACGGCCATCAGGATCGCGAAGGCGGCGCTCAACGGTTCATCGAGGCTGAGGAAGGAGTGGGCCGCGAGGCCTGCGAACAGGGCGCGCGTTCGCGGGTTGCGAAACCGGCGCGCCACCGCTTCGGCCGATTGCAGGCCAACCATGCCGAAGCGCGCCATCAGCCACGGATGCCTGGGGAGGGACGGAACCGGACGCAATACCCCCGGCGCAAACTCCGTCCAGCGCTCCACGAAGGGACGCATCAGCTTGTCCCAGGCCGGCCCGTCGGCTCCCAGCGCATCCGCGGTTTCGCCCAGGCTGCGCTCCAGCGTCACGGCCGTGCCGTCATCGAGAGGATGCGCCAGAGCAGCGGGCGAATGAATCCACTCCAGACCGTGGCTCATCAAGGGCAGCGACGAAAAGAACGGCGACCCGGCGCCCAGCGGATAGACGGCGGACCCGAAGTCGTGCCGGAAGCCCGGCAAAGTCAGCTCCATGGTGCGCGCTGCCCCGCCGGGAGCGGACTCTGCTTCCAGCACGTCCACCGGCAACCCAGCCTGGGCGAGAACGATCGCCGCGGCCAGTCCGTTCGGACCGGCGCCGATTACGCATGCCTTACGGCTCAACGTGCGTCACCTTGCACAATCCATCACTCTCCGGTCAGCGGTTGAAGGGGGCTTCCTGGACCCAATGGAAGCCGCGGCTCACCAGCATGAATCGGCTCCGGTCCATCAGTTGCAGCTGCATATGAACCTTCTGGTTGTCCATGCTCCCGTCCAGCACCAGTTGATTCTGCGCCGGCCGCTGGAAGGTGAAATTGGCTCTCCAGCTCTTGTCTGCGCCCTTGGTGAGCGCGAGTGTCCCGGCGCTGGCATTGATGGAGCATCCGTAGCGTGCAAAGGAATCGTCCATGCGCTGAAACGCCATCCCGGTGGGGAAGTCGAAGATGGCGCGGCGCCAGCGGCCGTTGTCGGTGACCAGCGGCGAACGGACCTGGCCATCGATGGAAAGCTCGTCCACATTCCAGATTCCGTACAGCGGCGACTTGGGGCGTCCGCCCCCGAATCTATGCCAGTCGACAAAGGCGCCATGCAACCCCATCCCTAGCATCGAGACTGCGAACAGTACCTGGGCGGCCAGCGCGATCCGGTTAGCGAGACGCGAGGCGAATAGCGGAGCCTCCGTCGAAGGGCCGACGGTACGCTGGCGGAAGAAGAAATCCGCCAGCCGCCGGAGGTCCGGCGCGAGCAGGAACAGCGCCATCAGCAGCAGGTGGAACGAGAAGAGCTTCACCGGAACGTCGTAGGTCATGTTGAGCGCGAAGACCTGCGTCATGTCGGCCAGGCAAACCAGCGCGCCGAGCATCGCGGTGCGAGGAACGACGAGCAAGAGTCCGCCCAGCGTTTCCGCGCACCCGGCGAAGGTCTCGTACGCCGGGGAAGCGCCGATCGAAGACCAGAGAACGCCCATAGGCGAGAAGTTGCGGTAGGGTTCGAGTAAGGTAGCCAGATGCGGGAAGGGCATCTGCAGGGGAATCAGTTTATACAGTCCGTACCCAAACATCTGCCCGGCCAGCGCAAAACGAAGGAAGAGCCGGAACCACTTGTATAGCGTGGCGTAATGATCGCGCTTGCGGTCCAGAACGGACCAGATGCCGGTTGCCAGCACCGCAAGAACAAGCAGCCATAGGACCAGGGCCCAGTCGAAAGTCTCGTCACCGCTGCCGCTGTCGAAAACCAGCGGGAGCCTGGCGTGAAAAACGTGAGCGCCGGTCCAGAAGGTGATCTGCCGCATGGGCCAGAGTGCGGACAAGCCGGGAATTTCGATGTTGATGGGAACCAGGCCGACGATGATTTGCGTGGCAACGCAGAACAATCCGAAGTAGAGGAAGCAAAAGCGAAACGCGACGCGTGAGGCGAGGCTCCAGTGCGGTGTCTGCAAACCGGTTGGCGGTTGAGCGGTCGGGGCCTGCGCGGCCAATCGAGTCCTCCCAGAGGCTAGCAGTATACATCAAGGGTGGAGGAACCCGGCCGGCGCGGCGGGCAAAACGCTTCAGCCTGGCACGAAGCTTCGCAAGATGAATTGAGACCGGTACGTTGGCAGGCGGAAGCGCCTGCCCCATACTCGCCGCAGATCGTTGGCCGGCAAAGTGGGGCAAGCGCTTCCGCCTGCCAGCCGATTCGTACGCGCCTTCCTGTCCCGGAATTGCGCGCGGCTCACGAGCGATGGAGCAGCTCGCGAATCTCGTGGTGTCCGCCCTCGGCTGCCCAACCCTCCGGGGCGGAATCAAACCTGGCGTCGCGGATGGTCAGGTCGGCGCCGTGGGCCAGCAGAAAAGCGACGGTGTCTTTATGTCCGTGGATCGCCGCCCAATGCAGGCCGGTGCCGCCGAAGACCCCTTTGGCATTGACGTCGGCCCCGCGCTCGAGCAGCAATGCCGCCACTGCCGTGTGGCCGTTCCGGCAGGCGCCATAGAACGCGTGCGAGATCACGTCGCCCTTCATGCGGGCAGAGTCGGCTACCCAGTGGTCGTCGGGTTCCGCAGGAATGCCGCGCCAGGCGGCCGACGCCACGGCAGTGCCCGAATCGAGAAACCGGCGCACCAGGTCCAGCTTCCCCAGGTTGGCCGCCGCCACGAAGTCCATCCCCTGAGCGCCGCGCGCCAGCAGCAGGTCCGCCACCTTCCCGCTCCCCATGGTTGCCGCCCAGTCGAGTGGCGTGGCGCCCCAGGATGTCTTCGCTTCCAGGCTGGCGCCCGCATCTAACAGCACTCTGGCGACGTCGTCATGATCGCCTTCGGCGGCCCAATGGAGCGGTGTCTTGAGATGATCGCCGGCCGCGTTCGCCAGACCAGGATCGTCGCTCAGGAGACGCTGGACGGCCGGCACGTCTCCGTCGCTGGCTGCTTGAAGGATCGCGGCTGCGCCATCCATGGGTGCCCCTCGACGGATGACTCTTATTATAAATGCGCGGGCGCGCCGCTCCTGCAAACCGGGGACTGGCTCGAATTTCGCTGCTTTTGCGAAACTTCGTGCCTGTACCCGGTTTGCCCCGTAGGGGTCGGCATGCCCGGCCCGTGCACGCTTATTTGAGGCGGATCGGGTCCGCCCAGTTCCCACGGAAAAGAAACTTCTGCGCGTAGATGGTTTTTGTGAATTTGCCGTAGCGGATATCGGCGCCGGCGTAGAGTCCCAGCACGAAACAGTCGGCGGGCAGCGGGAACGTGGCCGACACCGTCTGCTGTTTCAGCTTGGGGTCGATCGCCTGCTGATGCGTTTCTCCTGGTTCCCACCCCTTGTGCGGCGCAAAAACGTATCGCACTTCGCTGCCGAGTGAGAAAACGGAGTCGTTGGTGACCTCGTATTCCACCGGCACTTCTTTGGCCTGGTCCAGGTCCGTGACCGGCGTGCGCAGCGCGAGCGTCGGCCACACGATCGGGTCCTTGCCGGTGAGCACCACCACCGACTCAACCTTGAGTAGCCGCCCCTGCGCGTTGTAGCTTTCGAACACCAGTTCGCGATCCTTGAGATCTTCGCCCGCGAACGAAAGCTTGCCGCTAACATGCCCATACGCGTCCGGCGCCGCTTCCCAAAGTACGGCGTCCTGATAGACCGCCTTCAACCGCTTGACCTCCGGCTCCACGAAGGCTTCCACCGGCACCTCGTTCTGGTAGAACTGCTGGTTCTTGGGCGACGCCACCAGCGACTGGTTGTACTCCGCCAGCGCATGCCACGCCGGCCGCGCGTAGCCGGTCTTGTCGCTGAGATTCTTGTAGCCCCAGAACCCGAACCACTCTTCGGCGGTATCGTTATGTATGGCAGGCTCGCCGCCCTTCCACCATCCATCGGAGTAAATAAAAGGGCAAACGCCGGCGACGCCGGAATCGAGCAGGTCGCGGTAGGCGCGCGTCATCGCCTGTGCCTGAGTCTCCAGCGTGTTGCCGCCGTACTGGCCGGCGCCCGCGCCCTGGCGCGAGACCGACCGGCCGAATTCGGTCAGCAGCACTGGCTTGGTGCCGCCGTTCATCTCGGCCACGAACCGGTTCGTGTTGGCGTAGCCGTGCGTGAAGTTGGAGCCTTCGGTGGTGTAGTCGTAGGTGTTGTGCGCGTACAGGTCGAAGAGGTTGAGGTTCAGCCATCCGCTGATGGCCGTGTTCTCCGAGATCGCGACCGGGACGCCCGGATGCTCGCGATGGATCAGGTCGCGGAGCTGGATCCACAGATCGAGCGTCGCCGGCGCGCCGACCTTGCGGATGTGCGCCGGCATTGGCTCATTCATGATCAGGTAGGTGATCACGCAGTCATACTTCTTGCTGTAGGCCAGGACGCGCTTGGTCCACTCCAGGTCGTGCGCTACCACCTTGGGGTCGCTGAAGTCCTCATCGGGCTTGATCCAGATGCCGAACACCACCTTTAGCCCGGACGCCTGCACCAGTTTGAGCTCGTCTTCGGTCATCTCCGCCCAGGTACGCACGCCGTTGAACCCGGCCGTCTTGATGCGGATCAGGTCCTGCCGCATCACCGCCAGGTCGGAGACCCGCTTTTCGTAAGGATGTTCGCCCGGCAGCGCCCCCGGCTCATAGCCGATGGCATTGACGAAGAACTTGTGCCCGTCGAGGTAATACCACCCGTCCTTGATTTCGATCCTGGTTCGAGGCGCCGCCGCGGCCAGAGCCGTGGCGCAGCAAACAAGCAGCGCCAGCAGAGTAGAACGAAGTAAAAACGATTTCATGACCCGTAGAGTGCCCGCATCTGTGATCGCTGAGTGATCGAGATTCGACGGCAGACCAACGTCGGACGCACAGACATCGATCGCCGCGGCCAGGAGGCACTGGAAGCGCCAGTATCACAGGGGGCGAGTGGGTTGTCAATGGCGGGGGCCGGAAACGCCCCGCCTGTCCCAGGTTCCAGACAGCGCAGGGGAGATGAAGCGCTTCTACTGCGATGTGCTCAATGCGGGATAGAATGATGACGCGCTCTGGTTTGCAACTTGAATTTCAGAGTTAAATACCCTATGTTATGATTGCCAAGAGGCCGGCCCGGTTGGGACAAATAGGTTCATCAATGTTCCGGCTCACACGAACCGCGGAGTTACCAAGTTGAAACACAAAAGGTCGTCGTACTCACTCTTTGCCAGGGCGGTTGCTCTCTCCATATGCTGCGCGTCGGCGATGAGAGGCAGCACGCTGTTCACGGACCTGGGGCCAGCCCCCTTCTGGTATAGTGCGATGGGCGGATTTGCTGTCTCCGGCACGGGAGCCGGGGCAGGCGCGAACTCGGTAGCGAACTTGTTTACCGTCTCGGGTACTGGCAACTTTCCTGTAACCGGGATCGATCTCGCAGTGGGCTATTCGACAGCCCCGGATGCCTTCTATGCCAGCATCTGGACCGACAGCAACGGTTCGCCGGGCTCCCAGGTAGCTGGCGCTTACTGGAGCCTGTTCGCCAGCGACCTTGAATCTGACTGCTGCAGTTTGGTCTCTGTCACCGGCATCACGGGAGTGACTCTGACCGGCGGCCAACAGTACTTCATGTTTCTTGGCCCGTTGAGCGCGGCCGACAACAGCGACAACGAATGGCACTCGAACAACCAGGGAGTAACGGGCTTGACGCGCCAATCCGTCAATGGAGGCTGGGCCGTCACCACGGGAAACTCTCTCGGCGCATTTGATGTGACGTCGGACGCAGCGACACCCGAGCCAGCCACCTGGCCGATGCTACTCGGACTCGCGGGTATGGGCCTATGGCGGCGATTCCGTAGGCGCTCTGCCGCAACCTAGCCGTCGGCGACGAGCACTATCTCGGAGTCTTCATAGGAGGTCAAGGGCTGCCTCTTGATGAAGCCAAGTAAGAAAACGGGGACAGTACCGAATTACCCCATAGCCGCCACGGCCGAAACAATTGTGCAGTTGGTTGCTGTCCCTGATTTCCTTACGCGATTGGCCGCCTTGTTGGGCGTAGTTGGTCGCCGTTCACCGCGGCTTCGACGATGCATACTATCGAAATGGAGGCCGGAGCATGAACAAGATCAGACCGTTTCTGTGGTTCAACGACAATGCCGAAGACGCTGCCCAGTTTTATCTCTCGGTATTTCCGCAAGCGAAGAAGTTGGGCGAGATGCGTTCGAGTGGGGCGGGGCCCTGGCCCGCCGGAAAGATCGCGACCATCACGATTGAACTTATGGGCCAGCAAATGACGTTTCTCAACGGTGGCCCCGCGTACGCGCTCACGCCGGCCTTCTCGTACTTCGTCGCGTGCAAGGACCAGGCCGAGATCGACCGCTACTGGGACAAACTGCTTGAGGGCGGCAAGCCCATGGCCTGCGGCTGGCTGACGGACCAGTTCGGCCTGTCCTGGCAGATCGTGCCGGAGAAGATTGGTGAGATCCTGAAGCATCCCAAAGCGATGGCTGCGATGATGAAGATGGTGAAGCTCGACGTCGCCACGCTGGAGGCCGCGGCGAAGGAATGACGAGAACCGGACACGGTACCCAGTCACCCCGTAGCCGCCATGGACGAAACAATCGTGCAATTGGTTACTGTCCCTGATTTCCG
>CAZZHN010000058.1:0-9181 GCA_964654065.1 uncultured Solibacteraceae bacterium | reverse complement strand
CTGTCCCTGATTTCCGGGAGACGCGTCTGCCGGCCTGCGGACGGGCGGCTGTATACTACGGCAATGAGAAAAACCGCCCTGCTGGTTCTCCTCGCGCTGCCTGCGCTGGCCCAGGAACCAGTCCATCTCGGAATTGTCGACCGCATTAAAGCGGAGACCTTCGAACGCTCCCAGGTCATGGAGACCCTGCGGAACCTGAGTGACGTGCACGGCCCGCGCCTGACCGGTTCGCCGGAGTTCGACGACGCCGCGCGATGGGCGATGGGGGAACTGAGCGGCTACGGCCTTGAGAAGGTGCATCTCGAAAAATGGGGACCGTTCGGGCGCGCCTGGTCGATCGAGCAGTCTTCGCTCGAGCTGATCGAGCCCCGATACTCGCAGCTCACGGCGGTTCCGCTCGCCTGGAGCGCTTCTACCGCCGGTCCTGTCTCCGGGGAACTGGTGCTGGCGCCGCTGCACGCGTCATTCCGCATGGGCCCGAAGAAATACCAGGAGCTCTTTCAGGCGTATCGCACGAAATGGGCCGGCAAACTGCGCGGCAAGATCGTCCTGCTGAGCGAGCCGAAGGTACCGGGCGCGCAGACCGACCCGCAGTTCCGCCGTTATACCGCGGCCGATCTGGCTGACATGGAGAACGCGCCCGCGCCCGCAGCCAAGCTGGCCGCCAAGCGGTTGGACGAACTGGAGTGGCCGGAGGACCAGGCCGACGTCGGCAAATTCTTCGGCAGTTTGCCCAACGCGTTGATGGAGCAGGTGTACGATCTCTATGATGCCGCGGTGGCCGAGCGCGGCGAGTTCTTCGCCAAGGAGGGCGCCGCCGGCATCCTGCTGGAAGACGACCGTGCCCACGCCGGCATGCTCTTCGCCGAGGCGGCCGGCGGTTTCCACGCAGCCGACACGGCGGCGCCGGCGACCTTCGTCGTGACGGCCGAGCAATACAACCGGATCGCCCGATTGGTGGAAAAGAAGAGCCCCGTGCGCGTCCGCTTGAGCCTCAAAGCCACGACGTCGGATCGCGACGTGGACGGCATGAACATCATCGGCGAGATTCCCGGAGGTGAAAAGAAGGACGAGATCGTGATGATCGGCGCCCACTTCGACTCATGGCATTCCGGAACCGGAGCCACTGACAACGGTGCGGGCAGTGCCGTGATGATCGAGGTGATGCGCGTTTTGAAGGCCCTCAACCTGAAGCTCGACCGCACGGTCCGGATTGGTCTGTGGGGAGGGGAAGAGGAAGGACTGTTCGGTTCCCGTGCGTACGTTAAGGAGCATTTTGCGGACCCCAAGACCATGCAGGTCACGACAGAACACGGCAAACTTTCCGGCTATTTCAATCTGGACAACGGCAGCGGCAAGATCCGCGGCGTGTACCTGCAAGGCCACGAAACAATGCGTCCGCTCTTCGAATCGTGGCTGGCTTCGTTCCGCGATATGGGCGTGACGACGGTTTCCATCCGCAACACGGGAGGCACCGATCACTTGAGCTTTGCCGCCGTCGGCCTGCCCGCCTTCCAGTTCATCCAGGATCCGCTCGACTACGGCACGATCGCGCACCATTCCGACATGGATACCTGGGACCACGCCGTCCCCGAGGACCTGATGCAGGCTTCTGCGGTGATCGCTACCGTGGTCTATCAAGCCGCCACGCGCAAAGAGATGCTGCCGCGGCGCGCGCTGCCGAAGCCCGAGTAGACGCCCGGCGCTTTGCAGACAGAGAAACTCGTGACAGGCTACTTGCTTCCCGCTTTTCCGAGGAAAGCCAAAGGGGGACAAGCGTTCCCCCAGCTCGCAACTAAGACATTGAGCCATCGCACCACCGCAGCACCCGGAGGGCGCGCAGGGTGTTCCAGCGGCTGGCCTGGCCGACGGTGGTCTCCATCTCCAATGGAGAAACCCAATGGAGAAACCCGTGACAGGAGAAACCCGTGACAGGCTACGTGTTTTCCACTTTACCCCGGAAAACCAAGGGGACCAGCGTTCCCCGAGCTCGCAACTACTGCATTGCGCCATCGCACCACCGCAGCACCCGCAGTGCGCGCAGGGTGTTCCAGCGGCTTGCCAGGCCGACGGCAGTTTCCATCTCCAATGGGATCCGTTCGCGATGACGGAGGTTGAGGGGCCAGCGGCCGTTCTGGTGGCGGCGCCCGGGGACGACTCCGATGGCGTCACGGACGCGGCGGTCGGGCTTGAGTCCGGCATTTCGCAGATAATCGAGCCCGCGCAGGATGTCGTAGTGCCAAAACGGCGGGAATGAGAAACGAAGCCAGCGCTGGTCGATGACCTCGCCGGTGCGGAGCGAACGGAACATGTGGCGCTCGATAAAGCAGGTGCAGCTGCCTTGACAAAGTAACCACAAGTGGTTACCATTCAACAGTGAAGGCGAGCGAGCTCAGGCGGTGGCTCAAGAAACATGGCTGTGCGTTCGTTGAGGAGTCTCGCCACACGCGGATTGTTCTCGGCTCAAAGGTTTCGCGCATGCCCCGGCATCCGGCGAAGGAAATCAAGACGGGAACATTGCAGAGCATTCTGAAGGATCTCGATTTGGAAATGTGAGGACCGAAATGGAACGCTATCTGGCATTATTCGAACCCGACCGGAAGGCTGGCGGCTACGTCGTGACATTTCCGGATTTCGGCTACGGCGTAACACAAGGCGAAACCGCAGAGGAAGCCATGGAGATGGCGCAGGATCTTCTGATGCTGACCATCGGCGACTGTATGAGGGGCTCCAGGCCGTTGCCCGCGCCTAGACGCCACCGCGGCTCGAAGTTCCGTCCCGTTCCGCTGCCGGCGCTGCAAGCCGCCAAGGTCGATCTGTACACCGCATTTTTGGAGGCGGGCTTCATGAAGGCAGAGTTCGCGCGCCGGATCGGCATACCCAAGACACACATCGATCGTTTGTTCTCTCTCCGGCATCACTCGCGGCTGAATCAGATCGAGTCGGCATTTGCCGCACTCGGCAAGCGTCTGCACGTTGAAGTGCGCAACGCAGCATGAAGCGGCACGCGACTTCCGGCATCTGAATCATTCACGCGGTCGCGGCTGTGATGGGGATCATGGTTTGCGTCGCCAGGTTCCGCCTTCCCGCCCGGCCCGCGTAACAGGCAGGCTCGGCCGCGCGTCTTCGCTTTCATTCCGCCGTCCCAAGGGCTGTCGTCACCGGAGCGCAGAGACATCCAATTAGCCGTCTTCCTCGTAACACACAACAGCGAGTCGTGATACGACCGCCAGAGTATCACGATCGGGAATTTCGTAGCACGATTACGCACGATGCATCTCTCTCTCCGCCTCCGGGTTTTTGGGTTCCTGTGGCTCCTTGCCGTATCGTCCTTATGGGCGGCGGATACGAGCCTCTCCGGACAACTCACCGATCCGCAGGGGAAGCCCGTCGCCGGGGCCCGACTCGCGCTAACCGGCCGCGACTCGAATCCCGTCGAGTCTTTGTGCGGCGCTCGCGGCCAGTTCGTTTTCTCATCTCTGGCCGATGGAACCTATCAACTCAGCGCAACGGCCGAAGGTTTTGTCGAAGTCAAGGAGACGGTCCACGTCCATGCCGGCGAAGCGCGCACGGTGGACCTTCAGTTCTCCCGCCTCGCGCAACGGACGGACACGGTCAACGTGACCGCGGACGTGACGGATATCGACGTTCAATCGCCCGATCCAGCCGAGAAGGTCTTCGCCAGCGCGGACCTTTTGGATGCAAATCCAGGCCGTCCGGGCGCTCCGCTCTCGATTCCCGGTTATCCCATCGAGACGGCGTCGAGCGGCGTCAAAGCCCCGCAATACTTCGCGCCCGGCGTAGCGGGCGATCACGGCGAGCCTATCGCGCAGTTTATACAGGTGGGCAGCTACCTGATCCCCAACAACCTGTCTGCAAACGCGCACGGCAACGGCTACACCGATCCCAACATCTACATTGCGAATGTGATCGAGAGCGTTGAGGTAGATGGAGGCGCGTTCAACGTCCGCGAGGGCAATCACGCGCTGAGTCTGGCGACCACTTACGCGCTGCGTTCGCAACTCGAGCCGTTCCTGGCCGTGACGGCGGACCAGCGGGACGTCACGGGGACCGCGGGATGGAGCCCTTCCGAGCATTCCTGGATCGCCATCGAAGGGTCGTCCGGCAATGGGTTCCTGCACCGGCCGGAGGACCGCAAGCAGTTCAAGCTCAACGGCGGGCAAGTCTTTCGCGCGCGAAATCACACCCTCACGTTGTTCGGAATCGGATACTACGGCTCGTCGTTCGTGGCGGGACTGAGCCCGATCTACGGCTTCAACTCCGTCGATGCTGCAAACGGATGGATGCAGTACCCGGATACGATCGACCCGAGGCAAAAGGACCAAACTCACACGGCCCTCATTGCGTTGAACGATGTTTGGATGCTCGGCGAAAGCCAGCAGCTTCAGCTCTCGGGCTTTTTCCGCACCTATAATCTCTCGCTCTATTCTGACTTTGGCGACGGCTTAATCCGGCAGAGCGAGTTCCGCACCGTGACCGGCGGCAGTGCCGCTTATCGAAGGCGGTTTTCGAAACAGTTTACGCTGCTGGCTGGCACGGATTACGAGCGCGAAGCGCCGCGGCGCGACGATCTGGACCATTACAACTTCTACAATCCCGCCGATCCCTCTTACTACGGACCTTTCATTAAGGTGGACGGAAACAATGTGACCATCAGCCCCCTGACGCCGTACATGGCAGGGGAGGGGGAGCTGTCCCCTTACTTTCACTACTACCTGGGCCTGAGACGCGACGAGATCAGCATCCACAACCAGGACCTGGTGACTCCAGCGAACTCCTGGAACACTCTGGCCGGCCTCAACTCGCCGAAAGCCACACTGACGTTCTTCCCGAAGGAAAGCTGGTGGATTCCCGAGGTCGCGGTGAGCTTTGGGAAGTCGTTTTTCACGGAAGATCCACGAATCGGATCGGCCGTGCAACCGACCCCGGCGGGCGCGCCGGAAGCCGTGGACCCGGTGGAAACGGCGCGCTCGTATCAGTTGGTCGCCAGCAAGCGCTTCCATTCCACGGATCTCAAACTGACGCTGGGGCGTGAGACGCAAAGCGCCGAGTACGGCAAGATCGACCCGGACACAGGGCTGCAGTCCAATCTGGGGCCGGGCCGCATACGGTATGTGGCGGCCACGCTCCGTCAAAGCTTCCGCTATGGCTCGCTGCAGGCCACCTTCGAGCAGGCGGACGCGCGCGATTTGGATTCGGGCCAGGTGACGCCGGAGGCTCCGAGGCTGATCGGCGACCTCACATGGACGTACCAGAAGCTGCCCTTCCATTTGCAGGCGAAAGGCGAGTTCGAGTACGTGGGACGGAAAGTGGTTGGAACCGGATGCAATGAGAGCAGCCCGGACGACACGACCGCCTACTGCCTCGGCGTGCCGAACAGGGAGTTCCGCCTGGCGGTGGCGCGGCCATTTCTTGAGGGAAAGATCAACGTCGGAGTGAACGTGATGGTGGCCCGCGGCTACACGGGACAAACCGTCGAGAACTTCGCCCTGGATCATCAGGCCGGCTACGTGGGCCCTTTGCCGGTTCCCGAGAATCCGGTGGCGGAAGTGGTTGGAGTGCGCATCCCTTCGTACGCGAGCGTGAACCTTACCTATAGGTTCGGTCGCTAGAGCGGCGTTGACGTCGCTTCGCCGGCGAGGCAGGGAAACCGGGGACACAGACGGACGTAGCCCGAAAAACCAAGGGGCGCCCGCTAAGCGTCGGGCGGCTTGCGCTTGTGCCAGTCGGTCCGGCTCTGGAAGTCCTTACCGACGGCGAGTAGCGTGTTCTCGGACCACGGCGGGCCTACCAATTGGAGGGCGACCGGCATATTGTCGGCGAAGCCGCAGGGGAGCACCAGGGCGGGGAGGCCGGCGAGGTTGCCGGCGGGGATGACGGCGCCGAAACCGGCCGGGGCGGAGCGGGGCGTAGTTTCGCGGTTGGCGGAAGCGGCTGCGCCGGGCGGCGGAGAAAGCGGCTGGTCGACCTTGGGGGCAATGCCGGGACGGGCCGGCGCGACCACGACATCCAGCTCGCCCCACATCAACTGAATCGCTTCCTGCAGGAGGCGGCGGACGCGCATAGCCTTTAAGTAATCCTTGGCCGGGATCTCGAGGCTGGCCTTCAGACCGGCGATTTGCGACTGGTCGGCCAACTCATCGACGCGGCCGCTGGAGATGAGCGGTTCAAAGATGGAAGCCTGCTCGGCGCCGAGAATGGCGGAGAGCAGCGCGCCGTAAGGGAATGCCGGCAGCCTGGCTTCGACCAACTGCACGCCGCAGGCTTTCAGAGAATCGAGGGCGGCGGCGAAGGCGGGGCGCGCGGCGGCATCGGGGCGGTCGGCGAAATCGGCGGCGGCAAAGCCGATCCGCAATTCGGCGAGCGGCCGCGCGTACTGCGGCGTGTAATAGAAGCTCCTGCCCGCCGATCCGGCGTCCTTGCCGTCTTTGCCGGCGATCACTTGCAGGATCAGGCCGCACTCCTCCGCCGAGCGGGCGAAGGGGCCGAGCTTGTCGAGCGTCCAGGAAAGAGCCATCGCGCCGTGCCGGCTGACCAGCCCGTAGGTGGGGCGCAGCGCGGTGACGCCGCAGAACGCGGCCGGGGTAACGATGGAGCCGGAAGTCTCCGAGCCGATGGCGAAGGGCGCCAAGCCCGCCGCCACAGCCGCGGCCGAGCCGCTGGAGGAACCGCCAGACCAGCGCGTGCGGTCCCACGGATTCAGGCCCGGGCCGAACAGCGAAGCCGAAGGGAAGCGGTAGCCGCCGCCGCCGGCGAGTTCCACCATGGAAAGCTTGCCGGTGATGACGGCGCCCACCGCGTCCAGTTTCTCAATCACCGTGGCGCTGTGGTCGAACACTTGAGAGGCATAGGGTTTGGCGCCCCAGGTGGTGGGCTGGCCGCCGTAGCTGAGCAGGTCCTTCACCGCGTAGGGGACACCCTGCAGCGGGCCGTGCAGGTGTTCGCGCTTGATGTCCTTATCCACCGCGCGCGCTTTGCGCAGGGCTTGTTCCTTCAAAGACAGGGCGAGCGCGTTGTAGCGCGGGCCGAGCTGCTCCAGGCGCTGGGCGAAGGCGCGCGCCAGCTCCTCGGCGGAGAATTCCTTCTTGATCAGGCGGGCGTTCAGTTCGGCTGCGGTGGCGAAGAAAACGTCGTTGCCGGGGGCGGCCATGGGTCAGGCCTTGAACTGAAAGGCGGGCTCGACGGCCATGGGCACCGCCTGTCCGGCCAGGGTTTCGCCGTTGGTTTTGACGCGATTGCGCGCCGCCTGCAGTTCGTCGTCCGCCGCAGCCGCCGGCTGGGCCGCAGTTTGCGCCAGGGCCACCGCAGGCGCGAGCGTGGTTGCCAGTTGCCGCCGTGTGAGTTTCATTTTCCGGGTGTTCCGCTGGCATGGTGCTCCAGCGCCTCCAAGGCCGCTTTTTGCATGACGGAGCGCGGCGCGGTCTCTCCGGTCCAGATTTCAAACTGGCCCACGGCCTGTTCAATGAACATGTCGAGGCCGGGAATGGCCGTCTTTCCCTGCTCCCGCGCGCGGCGGAGCAGGACCGTCTCCAGCGGGTTGTAGACCATGTCGAACACGACCTCGGCCGGAATGGCGCCATGGAAAAAACATTCGTCGACGTGAGGGAACATGCCGAGCGGCGTGGCGTGGACGACGGCGTCGAAGTGGCGTCCCGCGAGTTGTTCCTTGGCGAGAGCCTCAGCGGCGCAGATCTTGGCCAGGGCGCGGACGCGGTCCGGGTTGCGGCCGGTGAGAGCGATTTTGGCGCCGGCATCGGAGAGCGCGAAGGCGGCTCCGCGGGCTGCGCCGCCGTTGCCCACAATCAGCACCGAGGATTTCTGCAGGCGGAGCAAACGGGCCAGCGGAGTGGTGACGCCGGCGACATCTGTGTTGGCGCCGCGCCAGCGGCCGGCCTTGCGCCAAACGGTGTTGACCGCGCCGATGCGCTTGGCCAGCGGATCGACCGCGTCCAGGTAGCGGATGATTTTCTGCTTGTGCGGAATGGTGACACTGAACCCGGCCAGGGGCAGACGTTCCGCCAGGGAAAAGAAATCGCGCAGATGCGCCGGCGTGACCAGGAACGGGAGGTACACGGCGTCGGTGCGTCGCGCCTGAAACGCGCGGTTGTGCACCGAGGGCGAGATGGAATGGCGTACCGGGTCGGCGATGACCCCGTACACCTTGGTGGTCTTGGCCAGCTTCTCCACGCGGTACAGATGGCGCAGAAAGTGGCCGCTGACCTGGCCGGCCGCGGTGCCTTCGGTCCCCAGCGGCGCTGCATAGGTGAAGGCGCCCCCGAAAACCGGCGACAGCACACGCGTGGGAAAGCCCAACTCGCCCATGGCCAGCACCACCATCCTGTGTTTGGGCAGCGCCCTTGCTGCCGCCAGTACGCGCACGTTGTCGGACGGCTTGCGCGCCGTGGTGACGATCTTGTAACCGTCGGCCGCGACCCGCATCATGCGCGCCACCACGGTATCGAGCGGCGGGGTGGCTTCGAAGTTGTGATAGGAGACGATGACCTGGGCGCGCCCTCGGAACTGGTGTAGGCGCTCCTGCGCGGCCTCGGCGCTCTCGATTTCCACGTCCACCGCCTGCGCTCCGCAGCGGACGGCCTCATCCAGCACCGCCATCTGGTCCTCGATGCTGCCGTTGAACTTGCCGTGGTTCTGGTGCCGCCGGCAGGTGGCCAGGATCAGCGTGTCGGGAAACTTGTCGAGGAAGCCGCGGATCGCCGCCGCGCCCAGGATCGGCTTGTCCAGGAAATCCAGGCGAAACTCCAGGAACGTCTCACCCGACTCGGCTTCGCGACGGGCGTGGGCGAGCAAGCTCGGAACGTCCGGCAGGCCCAGCGCGATGCATATGCGCGGGAGCGACCTTGTCTGCACCATGGTCGGGAATTTCCAGGTTAACACAGGGGGTCTTGCGCACCGGGTGACCAATGTTTGACCCGCGCGGAAGCTTCGCGGCACGGAATTCGCGTCGCCGGGCGGTCACTCTGCCGCGAAAGTCGAGCACTGCTTCCGCCGCTGGAGCGCCCTCGCAGCGCCCAAGTTTGACACCTGCCAGTCCGTTTGTTCTAATGAAGTTAACTCGTTGCTCCTCAGTAGCTCAATGGTAGAGCATTCGGCTGTTAACCGAAGGGTTGTAGGTTCGAGTCCTACCTGAGGAGCCATAAAT
>CAZZHN010000057.1:0-22034 GCA_964654065.1 uncultured Solibacteraceae bacterium | reverse complement strand
CGACGCGCTGCTGCGCGAGGTGGAACGCGACCGGTGCGCGCCGGAGGATTTTTATTCCACGACCAACCATCGCACGTACGTGCGCCACGGCGAGCAATGGATTGAAGTGGAAAACCAACGGATGGACGCAATGGTGGTGGTGGAAAACGGCCGCGCGTCGTGCAGGCGGCTGCGCGACCTGCGGCGCGGCGACCGCATCGTGACGGGGCTGCGCGGCATTCGCGTGGTTCCGGAATCGAAAGAGCGCGGCCGCCTGTCCTTTGCCTTCATGGCAAACGGCATTTCGTCGGAGCGCCAGGTGGAGACGGCCGTGCGCCAGACCGCCGAACTGGTGCGGCGCACGATCGCCAGCGGGCTCAAGGTGGTGGTAGTGGCCGGGCCGGTGGTGGTGCACACCGGCGGCGTGGAGGGATTGGCGGCGCTGATCCGCCACGGCTCGGTGCAGGCAGTGCTCAGCGGGAACGCGCTGGGAGTGCACGACGTGGAAGCGGCATTGTTCGGCACGTCGCTGGGAGTCCGCCTGTCGGACGGCCGGCTGGAGGAGCACGGGCACAGAAACCACATGCGCGCCATCAACGCCATCAATCGCGCCGGCTCGGTTTGCCTGGCGGTGGAAACCGGCCGCCTGCGCTCCGGCGTGCTGTACGAATGCGTGAAGAACCAAGTGCCGTACGTGCTGGCCGGGAGCCTGCGCGACGACGGCCCGCTGCCCGACACGATCACGGACATGAACACGGCGCAGGACGCATACGCGGCGCAGCTCAAGGGCGCCGGCCTGGTGCTGTGTCTCGGCTCGATGCTGCATTCCATTGCGGCCGGCAATATGCTGCCGAGCTGGGTCAGAATCGTTTGCGTGGATATTAATCCGGCGGTCGCGACCAAGATCAGCGACCGGGGCACCGGGCAGGCGGTGGGCGTGGTGGCGGACGTCGGCCTGTTTCTCAACTTGCTTTCGAAGGCTTTGGCATGAAGCGCGCGTATACAGATGCGCACGCGGAGTCCGGCACGCGCGCCCCGCTGCCGGAAATTGAAACCTGGCCCAACCAGTACCGCGAGGCGTACGAAATCGAGATCGTGATGCCGGAGTTCACTTCGGTGTGTCCCAAAACGGGGCTGCCGGATTTTGGCAAAATCGTTTTGCGGTATGTGCCGCTGCGGCGCTGCCTGGAGCTGAAATCGTACAAGATGTACCTGCTGGCCTATCGCGAAGTGGGGATTTTCCAGGAGAACGTGGTCAACCGGGTTCTGCGCGACGTGGTGCGGGCGGCTCAGCCGCGGTCGGCCACGGTGATCGGCGACTTTGCGCCGCGCGGCGGTCTGGGGACGCTGGTGACTGCCGTCTGGAGCGGAAAACGTGGAAAGCACTGAGCTGATCGCGATTCTGCGCGAGGTGCGCGGCCGGGTGCGGGCGAGCAACCCGGAGACAGCGGCTGGCGGCACGGACATCGCGCTGCCGGATCTCAATGCGCTGGTGCATGCGCGCGACGCCGCGCTGGGGAAGGTGGCGGCGATCGGCACGGTGAACCCGCGCTCCGGCGGTCCGCTCAACAGCCTGGTGCAGGCCTGGAAGCGCCTGGTGGCGCGGGCGCTCGACTGGCACGTGCGGGAGCAGGTGGAGTTCAACCGCAAAGCGATCGCCTGCGTGGACGCGGCCATCGAGGCGCTCAACGAATCCAACCGCGCCCTGGTGGAGTTCGGCAATCGCCTGGCCGAGGAGCGGGCGCTGCGCGAGAAACTGGAGAAGCCGCAGCGCGAATTGAGCCAGGAAATGTCCGATATCCGCGACCACTGGACGCAATGGCGGGCGGGCTGGGAGCAGAAACTGGCGACCAATGAGATGCAGTTTCTGCGCAGCGTGGCCGATCTGGAAGGGGCATTCCAATACCGCCTCACTTTGATGGACAGCAACTACCGCGAGGCGATGCGCTCCCAGCACAACGACTTCACGGTTCGCCTGGATGAACGCGGGCTGGCGATCCAGCAGCGGCTGTGGGCCGACCTGGAGCACGTGCGCGCGGAATTTGACAAGCTGATCCACACCGAGCTGCGCCTCATTCGGCAGCGCAGCGGGGCCGTGTTCCAGTCCGCCACGGCGGCGGCAGGCACGGCGGCCGGACCACACCAGCCCGCGGCTCCCCTGGCCTTCGACTACGCGCGGTTTGCCGAAGCTTTCCGCGGCAGCGAGGAACGCGTGCGGAAGGGCCAGCGGATTTACATAGGCGATTTCCAAGACTGCGGAAACGTGCTCGACATCGGCTGCGGGCGCGGAGAGTTCCTGGAACTGATGCGGGAGGCCGGGGTGGCGGCGCGCGGCATCGACTCGAGCCCTGAGTCGATCGCGGCCTGCCGGGAAAAGGGCCTGCAGGCAGAAATGGCGGACCTGTTCGACTACCTGCGCGGGCTGGAGGAAGGCGAACTGGACGGCATCTTCTGTGCGCAGGTGGTGGAGCACCTTCCGCCGGAACGTTTGCCGGAGATGATCCGGCTGGCGGCCAGCCGGCTGGGGCGCAACGGCATCATTGCCATCGAGACGCCCAACCCGGAGTGCCTTGCGATCTTCGCGACTTACTTCTACCTGGACCCGACCCACGCCCGGCCGGTGCCGGAGAAGCTGCTGCGCTTCTATCTGAGCGAGTGCGGAATCGGAAACCTGGAGGTGCGGCGGCTGGAGCCGGCGGTGGATACGATGCCATCCCTGGGAGAGCTGCCGGGCGCGTTTCGCGAGGCTTTCTTCGGCGGCCTGGATTACGCTGTCATCGGCAGGAAGGTGTAAGCGCGCGCCAGGGCGTCCGCAGAAGAAAAGCCGGGACGACTCCCGGCTCAGCAGGCTGGACAGCCTGCGCCACGGGCCTACCTACTGCACGGCGATGGTGACGGTGTTGGAGGTGGCGCCGCCGATGTATATCGAAACCGGCACGGCATTCCCGGTCGCCGATGTCGCGGGCACCTGAGCATTCACCTGATACAAGCCGGTAAAGCCGGGCGCGAGGCCGGAAAACTGCACAATGCTGGCCCGAACGCCGCCGATGGTCACGACTGGGGTCAGGGTGGTGAAAGAGAAAGTGTCCAGCGAAGCGGGCGAACCGGTTGCCGGCTGGTTGGTGACCGCGCCGAGACCAGTGCAGTAGATCGACAGGTAGGTGGTGCCGGCGATGGCCGGGTTGGAGGAATCGACCAGGCGAAAGTTCTGGTCGGTGATCGACCCCTGGCCAGTGCCTTGCGCGTTCGGGGTGAAAATGGCGGGCGCGACCGGCGCCAGAGTCATGGTCTGCGCAGGGCTGCTCGCGTTGTTCAAAATGGCGGTCAGGGTGGTCTGAGTCTGTCCAGCCAGTTCCCACGGGACCTGGAAGTTGACTTGTGTGTCGGAGACGAAGAACAAGGGTGCGAAGGTCCCGCCGCCGAACTGGAGAGAGAGGTTCGAGATCGCGAAGGGCAGCGGCGACTGGGTGGAACTGGCGGGCGAGGCCAGGAGGAAGTCGCCGAATGCGGCGGCGATACTGCCGGGCGCTACGGGGGCGCTGTAGCTGGCGTCGTTCACGACGCCGCCGGGAGTGATGGAGAGCGCCGGGCCAGTGCCCTGCTGAGTTACCAGGACGGCGAAGCCTGCGATGGAGACGATCGCGCTGCGCGCAGCTCCGGAGTTGGCGGCGACGGCGAGGGTCACGCTGCCAGGGCCGGTGCCGGTCGCGGCACCCGAGAAGGCGATCCAATCCGGCGGGCCCTGTATCGCCCAGTGACAAGCGGATCCGCTCTGGATGGTGACGGAGAGGTTGCCGGCCGAGGAAGCCACGGAAGCAAAGGAGACCGGACTCACGGCGTACTCGCACGAGGTACCGGAAGGAAACATGACCCGGATCCGATTGTTCCCGGTGTCGGCGAGGTAAAGGTTACCGGAAGGATCCACCGCGAGGCCTTGCGGACTGTCCACCTCGGCGCTAAACGACGGGCCGCCGTCGCCCGTGAACGAGCCGTTGCCATCCCCGGCGATGGTGTTGATGATGCCGCCCGAAATCGCCCGGATACGGTTATCGCCGGTGTCGGCAATGTACAGGTTGCCAGCGGCATCCACGGCAACGCCTTGCGGCGCAGTGAGCAGGGACTTGGTGGCCGGCCCATTGTCGCCGAGCGCAAATCCGCTGCTGCCGGCGACGGTGTTGATCACGCCACCCGAGACCACGCGGATGCGGCCGTTGAGAGAATCCGCGATGTATAAGTTGCCCGCGGCGTCCACGGCGACACCGGCAGGACCGGAAACCTGGGCGTTGATTGCCGGGCCGTTATCGCCGCTCAAACCGGGGGTGCCGTTGCCGGCCACGGTGGTGATGACACCGGCGGAGACCTCGCGGATGCGGTTGTTCGCATAATCCGCGATGTAGAGATTCTCATTGGAGTCCACGGCGACGCCCGTTGGATCGGACAACTGGGAATTGACGGCGCTACCGCCGTCGCCGCTGAAGCCTGGGGTTCCGTTTCCGGCCACCGTAGTGATCACACCATTGGAGACCTTGCGGACACGATTGTTGCCGGAGTCGGCGATATAGACGTTGCCGGCTGGGTCAACGGCGACACCGGCGGGACTATGCAACTGAGCGTTGGCGGCTGGACCGTTGTCGCCAGCGAAGCCGGCTGCTCCGGCGCCCGCCAGGGTGGTGATCGTGCTATTAGAAACCTTGCGCACGCGATTGTTGCCGGAGTCCGCGATGAAAACGTCGCCGTTCGAGTCGACGGCCGCAGCCCCTGGCAGGAACAACTGGGCGTTGATGGCCAGACCCTTATCGCCGAGCGACGAGCCTCCGCCGGCGATAGTGGAGATGACGCCTTTGGATACTTCACGGACGCGATCGTTGTAGAAGTCAGCGATGAACACGTCGCTGAGGGCATCCACGGCCACTCCCAGGGGTTTATTCAATTGGGCGCCAGTGGCCAGGCCGCCGTCGCCGCTGAAACCGAACGTGCCGCTTCCGGCGATGGTAACGATCAGGCCGTTGGAGACCTCGCGGACGCGGCTGTTGCCGGAATCGGCGATGAACAGATTGCCGGCGGAGTCGACCACGATGCCGTTGGGTCCATTCAACTGGGCGTTGGTAGCGGTGCCGTTGTCGCCGCCGAAGCCAGCCACAGTGGTTCCGGCGACGGTGGTGATCACGCCGGCGGTGACCAGGCGGATGCGATTGCCATCGGCGATGTACAGGTTGCCCTGCGAGTCCACCGCGACGCTCTCGGGGTTGGACAACTGAGCGGCCGTAGCCATACCACTGTCGCCGCCAAAGCCGGAGATCCCGGTCCCCACCACGGTGGTAATCACGCCGTTAGAAACTTTGCGGATGCGATAGTTGCAGGTATCCGCGATGAACAGATCGCCGGCAGCGTTGACTGCCAGGCCGAGGCCGTTCTGGGCGCCGGCGACCGGGCACAATTGAGCGCTCGTGGCGGGACCATTGTCGCCGCCGTAACCGGTGGATCCGCTGCCGGCGATGGTGGTGATGATGCCCCTCGAGATCTTGCGGACGTGGGCGTGGCCGGCATCCGAGACGTAGACGTTGCCGGTGAAATCGACAGCCACGCTGGTCGGGTTGTTCAACTGCGCGCTGGTGGCCGGACCGTTGTCGCCGCTGAAGCCGACGGTCCCATTGCCGGCCACCACGGTGAGAATGCCGGTCGTGCCGTCGCGTCGCAGCACCACGTTGTAGCCTACGAGCGTGAAAAAGGCGTCGCCGAGCGAATCGATGGCAATTGCGGTGACTGGGGCGAGGCTTGCCGACGTGGCAGGAATATTCGCCGGCAGTCCGCCACCGGCAAAGGTATTAATGGTGTAGGACTGGCCGAAGGCAGAAAAAGCGACGGCCGGGATTAGCAGCAAGCAACGCAGCACTCGCACCTCGTCCTCCCAAAACAACGCCAAATGTTAGCACAATTAGAGACAGCAGCATCGCAGCGAGACACCGATCCACGGCGCCACGCGCGTCTGCCAATCGCAGCGGCGGCTTTGGGCGCACGGTGCGCGGCCCGGCGCGGAACCATGCCCGGATGGCCCGTATGGCGGTGGCGCGCGGCGCAGGGACGGCGGCGGCGCCAGCCTGCCCAGGGCTAATGCCCGGTCGGCGAGAACACGCGCTCGGTCCCGAAGGTGGCCAGCCACTCCAGGTTCGGCATCAGCGACCAATCGTAGGTGGAAGGAAGATACCAGTTCGGGTCGAATGTGACGCCTGTGCAGCCGCCGTTCATCTGGTAGCAGTGACTGGCAGCACCGTCGACCACCTGAGAATTCTGGACAATGTACCACCCGGCGCCGTTACCGCCGGGGCTCCAGCACTGGAAAGTGCCGGTCGGACAGGTGTAGCCGCTCACGTTCATGAGCGGCGTCTGGCCGCCGAAAAACTGGTCGTCCTCGCCATTGATGATCATCAGCCGGTCGGCGGGGATGGCTGTATGCGATTTGTCCATGCACGCAGAAAGGTTGACGTTGCCTAACGAGCTGTGATCGGAGACGCTCAAAGCATAGGTTGCGGCGACTTCGGGAGCGTAATTCTTAGCCAGAACCGCCAGCATTCCACCCTGACTTTCACCCGCGGTGACGATTCCCTTGCTGCAGGCCGCGCCCGGCAGACTGCAGAGCACGCCCACTGCGCTGGTCGGGACGGTAGAGTCAAATACGCTCTTGGCGCGCTCCGTATAGGAACTGCAAATCTGGATGGTTTCGTTGTTGTTGTACTGGACGGTGGCGGCGAGGAAGCCTTGCGCGGCCATCAACTGCACGAAGATCTGCGATTGCGGGTCATTGTAGAGTTCCAGCGTGCCGGGCGTCCAGATAAACAGCGGATACGGGCCTGGCCCGAAGACGCTGGAGTTCGGGTATTGATAGAGGATGTCGTACGCTGCGTTGTTCGACCCGGTCGCCGGGTTATAACCGAGGTACGTGGTCGTCGCTGTGGCCTGCCTGGCACCCGCCAATAATCCTGCTGAAACGGTCACCAGCACCAAGGCCGAAATCGCGTTGCGAAACATTAAAATAGCCCCCTCGCTGAAGTTGTCGAATAGGGTCGCCGTCACTACAGAATCAGGTGACCGCACTCAGGATAGGCCTTTGCGAGTTCTATGTCTGCCATAGATTTAGTTAGCCAAACTAAGTTCTATTTAGTTAGCTAACTCGTGCGAGTGCGTTGGGACGGGGCGGCAGCCGGCTGAGCAGCGGGTCTTCACTGGAACTGGAACCAGTTCACATTGCCTAAGCCGCTGGAGTTGCCGTTTTGGAAGACGATGAAGAGATTCTGTACTCCGGAAGCGCCGGAAACAGGAGCGGTAACGGTGGTCCAGGTCTGCCAGCCGCCGGTGTTGGGGATGGAGGCCTGCGCGAACAGGGGCCCGGTGGGGCTGCCGGAATGGAATTCCACAGTGCCGGTGCCGCCGCTGCCGTTGGCTACCCGGACCTGCACTGATTGCACGCCGGATCCAAAATCGATGCTGCGGTACTCGGCCCAATAGCCGGGGCTGGAATACCCGAGGTCAAAACCGCCGCCGGTGTCGGAGCAGGGTTCGGTCTGGAGGCCGCTGGCATTCACCGCCGGAACCGCGGTGCTGACTTCGCTATAGCTGGAGGCCTGGATCTGCGCGGTGGCGGGGATGGTGGGAGTCCAGCACTCCGGCCTGGCAGGCCTGCCCGCGATCAGTGCCGGCTGTCTCGGAGCGGCGAAGCAGGCGTGTTCGCGGCCGGCGCTCCATTGGAAGGTGGCGCCGCCGAGCGGAGGCAGAGTGTAGGAGAACGATGCTCCGTAGGAAACCACCTGGAAGGCCTGCGTGGATGACGAGTCATTGTAGACCACCAGGACGCGCGACTGGTCCGGGTTGATAAACGCCACGTTGATGAGACCGGGCGCGTTGTTCGACCAAACGCGCACCGCTCCGGGCAGGACGAATTTGCTGAAATGGCCGAGGGTGTAATAGTCGATGTTGTTGGTGACCGCACCGGTGGTGGAGTTGACCGTGATGAGGCCGCTGCAATCGCTGCAGCCGTTCGGAATGAACGGCCCCCGGTTCTCATCGAGCGCCAGGCTCCACTTGACATAAGACCGGCTCCAATTCCGCAGGGAGTTGATGATCATCTCGAAATCGGTCTTCACTTCGTCATTGATCCAGGTGCCTCCAGAGGCTTCGGTGACGTACTGGTCGAGCTGCGGGTAGAGGTTGTGCAGGGTGGTCATGGCGCCGGGAGGGCCGCCGTACCAATGCCAGGCGACACCCGCGATCTGAGGGGACGCAGCCACCGAGGGACCGGCGAGAACCGTTTCCGGGTAGGACGGCGTGTCCCAGTTGTGGTCGTAGACCAGGATCCGGGTCGTGATTCCAGCGGCGGAAAGCGCGGGCAGCACGTAACTCTGCAGTAAGCTGAGCTGTTCGGTGGCGGGCATGGATGAGCCAGGATAGCCCGTGGGAACATTGAGCGGCTCATTCTGAAGGGTGAGGTAATCGACCGGCACTCCTGCCGCCTGGTAGTCCTGCACATACTTGACCAGGTAGTTCGCGAAGGCGGTGTACTGAGCCGGGAGCAACTGGGACAAGGCGGCCGACCCTGCCCCATACATAGAATCGTTCCCCTTCATCCATCCTGGCGGGCTCCAGGGGGTGCCGAGCATTTTGATTTGCGGGTTGATGGCCTTGGCTTGCACGAGCAACGGAAGAATATCTGCCTGGTCGTGGGAAATGGAAAAGTTCGGAAGGTTCTGGTTGGCGCTATCGGCGGAATTGTCGTCGTACGAATAAATGTTGCGCGCGATGTCGGATGCCCCCATGGGATTGCGCAGGAAGCTGACGCCGATTCCCTGGGAGCGGCCGAAGAGGGACTGCATGACGCCGCCGAGCGCGGACGAGGGAACGACCTCGTTCAGCAGATAGGCCGCGGAATCGGTCATGGAAGCGCCGAATCCCTCGATGGTCTGCCCGGGCTGGGACTCAGAGATGAAGATAGCTGGCAGTTGGCTGGAGGCGCCTGGCGTGAACGACACCGCGGCTTGCGCCGCCATGAGGTTTTGCTTGTCGTCGGTGGTCAGCCAGACGTTGACCACTTGCGCGCTTGCGGGCGCCGCCATCGCGGCCCAAAGGCATGGGGCGGCGAGAATGGAGCACATTTTTCCGGACAGCATAGCCGGTCTCAGCTTTTATCGTAGCGCAGAGCCGGGCTGCCGCCCGGTTGGGCCGATTGGCAATCGGCGCAGGTTAGCAACCTGCCCCACATCAGGACTAGTTGGCGGGAATCGGATCGCCGCGATTGATGAAGTACGGGTTGGCGTAGCCGGGCAGAATGCGGTCATTCACCATGCCCGCCCAGACCATGAACCAGGCCCACCTGGGTTGGGCTTTGAGTACTTCGGGCGAAGGCACAACGCCAACTTCGCCGAGCGCGATCGGCTTGCCTTCGGCCAGCGCCAGCATCTCGTTGTAATAGCGATCGCTCAACTCGCGATAGTTGTCATAGCTGACGACATCCACGTACGGTTGGCCTGGAAAGTAATTGAAGAACTCACCCATGGGGGCCGGGCCGTTCTGATTCCATACCCAGATCAGGTTATCGAGATGATGGACGTAGACCATGCGAGCGTAGACTTCGCGGTAAAGCTGCGCGGTGCCACCCATACCCGGCCGGCCGCCCCACCAGAAGAAGTTGCCGTTGTTCTCGTGCATGGGACGCCACAGGACGGGAATATGCGCATCCTGCAATTGCTTGAGATAGCCCGCGGCGGTGTCCATGTATTTCTCCCAGCGCTTGTGCAGCGAGGTATCGGGAGTGATCAGCTCCGCCCACTGGTCGTCGGTGAGGCGGGCCTGTACGCTGCCCCTCCAGCTGGCGCCCGGCTTACCCGGTTCGTCCTCGGTAGGCCGGAGCATATGCCAGCAGAGATAGATGATGGAGCCGGCAGCGGCCTGTTTTTTGGCCTCCGCGATCATGAGGTCGCGATGCAGGATGGAGTCTTTGTCCTCCTCGTCAGTGAATCCGAAATCCGAACCCCAGATGGCGGGGAACTTGCCGGTGATGGAGTGAACCTTCTCGGTATCCAGATCGCGCTGGTTGGGATAGTTGTGCTGGCCGGACAGGACGCCTTTACCCGAGACGGCGCAAATGGTTTTCAGCAGCGCGCGGGCTTCCGGCGTGGCGTTGGGATTCACCGGATCACAGTTGTAGGAAGGCGGAGCTTGCGGGCGCGCCTGAGCAGGCGAGAGCGGAGCCTGTGGGACGGCAGCCGGCGGCGCGGCCTGCGCGTAGAGAACGGCGGACACGCCGCACAGGATCACGAGGAGAAAAATGGATTTCCGCATATGATGTTTCCAGGGAACCAAAGATTAACACGTTTCCCGGAACTGGAAGACCCGAATGGCGGTGGTGACGGGTCCGCCGGGAAGCTGTGAAAATCAACAGTTGGCAGGCGGAATCGCCTGGCCCACCACTATCGTACGGAGCGCGCGCCGCGCCGGTAGAGCAGCCAACCGGCCAGCACGATCACGGCGGTGCCGCCCCAGAGCTTGGCTTCAAACAGCCACACATCGGAAATCTGGTCGGTGGGAACGACCGCGCACACCAGGGCGATGAGCGTCACCGCCCCGCCGGAAGCCGCGCTCCAGCGGCGGCCCGCCTTCCATAAGCTGGCGAAAATATAGACGAAGGGAAGAAAGCCGGCGATCACAGTGAGCGAGACGAGTTCCTGGTAAGCTGCGCGGACCGTGTCGCCGAGCTGGATGGCCACCAGTAGAAACGACGCGAGGCCGCCGAAGATCAGGATGGCGATGTGCGGCGTCTGCCAGCGGGTATGCACGCGAGCCAGCGCCGCCGGCAGGAGGCAGTCCACGCCCGCCGCGAAGGGCAGCCGGGAAACCGCGCTGCCCAGCCCGCCGAACTGGCCTACCGCGCTCGCCATCACCAGAACCGCCACCAGCGGCGCCAGCCAGGCGAGGCCGGTGACGGTGGCGGCTGCCGCGCCCGCCTGCGCCAGCCCCGTCAGTTCGCTGATCTGGCCGGGGTTCAGCAACACCAGCACCGACGCCGTGGCCGCCACATAAAACAGCGTGACGAAGCCGGAGGCAATCCAGCCGGCGCGCGGCAGGGTGCGCTCGGGATCGTGAATCTCGCCGCTCACCATGCCGGCGAGTTCCAGCCCGGTCATGGCATAGGCGATGGTGGACCAAAAATTCACCGTGCCCCAACTCCAATGGGGAATCAGTTGCAGCGGCGTCGCGCTGCCGTGACGACTCCATGCGAGCGCGGCCACCAGCACCAGCATCGCGGCCAGCGTCCAACTAGCGGAAGCGCCAAGATTCTCCGTCCATTTGCCGACCCGCATTCCCACCAGGTTGGTTCCCAGCGCGATCCAGATTGCCACCAGCGACACCAGGACCAGCGCAGCGCGGTTATCGCCCCAATGCGTTCCGGCGGGGGAGAGCGCGTCCAGCCCGACGCTCATGTAGAACATGGCCGCACTGGGGAACCAGAATGCAATTCCCACCCAATAAACCCAGAAGGCGAGAAACCCGTGCCACGGGCCGAAATCGTTGCGCGTCCAGAGGTAGAGCCCGCCGGTGCCGGGGTACTTGACGGTGAGCACGGCCACCGCGCGCGCCAGCGGGACCACCAGGAATATGGCCGCCAGCACCCAGAGGGTGAGGGAGCCTGGGCCAGCATGAGCCGCCGCCGGAATCCAGCGCGTGCCGACGATGCACGCGATGGCGAACAGCGTGATGTCGCGCAGGCCAAGCTCGCGGCGCAGCGCCGGCGATGGGGCGGACTCCATCCCCGGCATTCTACGCTATGCGAGGGGGTGGCTGGCGCTGGGAACCAAAGCTCTGCCCGAATCCTCGTAGGGGCCGGGCATGCCCGGCCCGAAGATGCCCGGCAATTTGCGCCTGGCGGGCGGAGACCTGCCCGACCTGCCGACCTTGGCACTGGAACCGCTGTTGCCAGGTCGGGGACCTGCCCCACATTAGCCGATGCGGCGGAACAGGAGGAACAATCCGGCTGACAGCACAATGGAGGCCGGCAGCGTTAGTATCCACGCCATCGCCATTGCGCGTACGGTGCTCCACTGCAGGCCGGAGTGGTTGGCCGCCATAGTGCCGGCCACGCCCGAAGACAGCACGTGCGTGGTGCTCACCGGCAGACCCATGTAATCGGCGGCGCCGATGGTGAACATGGCGGTGATTTCAGCGGCCGCCCCCTGCGCGTACGTCAGGTGCTCCTTGCCAATCTTCTCTCCCACCGTGACCACGATGCGTTTCCACCCCACCATGGTGCCCAGACCCAAAGCCATTGCCACCGCCACTTTCACCCAGGTGGGAATGAACTTGGTGACACCATCGACGTGCTTCTTGTAATTGTCCAGAACCGTCCAATCCGCCGCCGTAAGCTTGGGGTTCCCGCTCTTCTTCATCAACCGCAGCGCTTCGCTCACCAGGTACATGTCGTTGCGGAAATTGGGAGTCATGCCTTCCGGCACGTTCTTGAGCTGCTTATAGATGGTCGCTTCGTTGCCCAGGTCGCTGATGGTTTGCTGCAAGGCCAGCATGGTGGAAGGAGTGAACTCATGAGTACTGACGAAATGTGTGACGGTTTCACGAGGGTCGCCGATCACGGCGTTGGGCGAAACGTACTCGTGAATGGTGTTGGCGGCCTGCTGCGACACGGCCGCGAAATCCAGCGTCTGTGCCGGAGTCACGGCGTGGTTCAAGGCATATGCCATGGGAACCGTGCCGATCAGGATCAGCATGATCAGGCCCATCCCCTTCTGGCCGTCATTGGAGCCGTGGGCGAAACTGACGCCGGTGCAGGTCAGGACCAACAGGCCGCGAATCCACATCGGCGGCGGCTCGGTTCCCTCCGGCGCCTCATAGAGTTTCTTGTTGTGAAAGATCAGTTTGGAGAGCATCAGCAGCAGCGCCGCGCATACAAATCCAACCGCTGGGGAGATGAGGAGCGACTTGCCCACATTCAGAGCCTGCCCCCACTCGACGCCGCTGGTGCCGCTGCGAACCGACATCAACTGGTTGGCAATGCCGACCCCGATGATGGAACCCACCATGGTGTGGGAGCTCGAAGCCGGGAGCCCGAAATACCAGGTGCCCAGGTTCCAGATGATGGCCGCCGTCAGCAACGCGAACACCATGCTGAAACCAGCGCCTCTGCCTACCTGCAGAATCAATTCCACCGGAAGGAGGCTGATGATGCCGAACGCAACCGCGCCTGAGGAAGTGAGCACACCGATGAAGTTCCACATCCCGGACCAAACCACTGCCACGTGCGGCTCCAGCGAGTGCGTGTAGATCACCGTGGCTACCGCGTTGGCCGTGTCGTGAAAGCCGTTGACGAACTCGAATCCCAACGCAATTAAGAGGGCCACGCCCAGCAGCACGAAAGGATAGATCGAACTCGGATGCACGTTCGCCAGGTCGCCCACCAGTTGCGATCCGGCGTAGACGAATCCGATGATCAGGGCGATGCCGAATACCAGCATCCCGATCTTGCCCGGCTTGCGGGACATTTTGGCGTCAAGTATCGTCGCTGTGGCAGCGCTCATGTTTTCCCCCTCGGTCGGCCAGAATACAACGGGGAAGGTTACAGTGTTATGAATGGACCTGGGAAAACGGCGCCCTCGAAAAGGATGATTTGCGGCTCTACAGCATCGCCGGATGTGAGTCCCCGCGCGGTGGTGGTGCTGGTGCTTTTCAGCCGGGTTGGGGCGCGGTGCGGGGAACGGCGGGCCGGGCATGCGCGGCCCCTACACGCACGAAATTGGCGGGTGGCGGCTAGTCAAGGTCAATGTCGCGCAGGGGCGCGGGTGCGTCGGGATCATCTTTGACACGTTTGAAGAGCTCGTCGAATTTCTTCTCGAGCACCTTGCCGTGGGACTTTTGCGCTTCCACCTGCTTGCGGAAGACTTCGTCGCGACGCGCTTCCACGCCCTTCAGTTTGACCACTTCGGCAGCCAAATCCTCAATCAGCTTGGGCTTCTCGGGAACGGTGTGGGCAATGATGGCGCGCGTTTCGGGGTCGATCTTCAGAACCGCTTGGCAGCAGGGGCACTCCACATCGAACATCGCTTTGGCCATGGAACCATGGTAAGCGATGACGGAAGGTATCGGGCCTGCTCCAGGCTCAGCGAGAGACGGTTGTGAAGGTTTGTGGATTTACGGGTGGGAGTGCTTGCGGGGTAACGCATCTGGCAGGTCGGTAAAGGCGGGGTCAATCGTCTCTCGTCGGGCCTGTTTGGTCTCAATCACGAAGTGTGGAAGAGCAATTACCGCTCCAAACCCTAACCCGCGTGGAATCAGTTTCACGCCTGAAAACGGGGGTTTGGGCACATGCCGATTTGGTACCGATGTGTCGGACAAATGTACCAACCAGCGGATGGATTGCGGCGGCGCGGCAAAAACTTGCCGCGGAGGCGGATGTTATAGTGTCGGTTGTGATACCCGCCACCGAGTCGGTGCTGGAGTTGTTCCGCTTCACGGGGGCTTACCTGGAGGGCCACTTCCGGCTTACCAGCGGCCTTCACAGCGACCGCTACCTGCAGTGCGCGCTGGTGCTGGAGCACCCAAAGGCGGCGGAGAAACTGGGCAGGATGCTGGCGAGCGCACTGCAACCCTTGCTGGGGAGCGACGCCGGCGCGGTGGTCTCGCCGGCGTTGGGAGGCCTGATTATCGGCCACGAAGTGGCCCGCGCGCTCGGCTGCCGGCACATCTTCACGGAGCGCGATCCGGATTCGCGGAAGATGGTCCTGCGGCGGGGATTTTCGGTCGAACCGGGTGAAGTCGCCTGCGTGGTGGAGGATGTGATCACCACCGGCGGCAGCACCGCGGACGTGATCGTCGTACTCCAGGCGGCAGGCGCAGCGGTGGCGGCCGCAGGCTCCATCATCGACCGCAGCGGTGGAAGCGCGGAGGTGGGCGCACCGCGGGTGGCGTTGGCCACGCTCAAGGTGGCGGCGTACCGGCCCGAGGACTGCCCGCTGTGCAAGCAAGGGATTCCGCTGGTGAAGCCGGGCTCGCGCCCCGCCTGATGCGCCGCATCCGAATCATCCTGGCTTATGACGGCGGCCCTTTCCATGGCTGGCAGGTGCAGCCGGGTCTGGCCACCATTCAGGGAACACTCGAAGAAATCATTTCCGGCATGGAGGGCAGGCCGGTGCACGTAGCCGGCTCGGGCCGCACTGACGCGGGCGTGCACGCGCTGGCGCAGGTGGCGGCGTTCAGCATTGAGAATCCGATTCCGCTGGACAACCTGCGCCGCGCGATGAACCGCCTGCTGCCGCCCGCCATTCGCGTCCTGGAGGTTGCGGAGGCGGACGCTGCCTTTCACCCGCGCTTCGACGCCAAGGCCAAGACGTACGAATACCGGATCGCGCGCGGCGAGATCTCAAGCCCGTTCGATTTCCCGTACGTGCATCACTACCCCTATCTGTTGGATGAAGACCGGATGGCGGGGCTGGCACGCGTATTCGAGGGTGAGCACGATTTCAGCGCGTTTGCTGCCTCCGACGACCGCGACGCCGAAAATCCGTCCAAAGTACGTTTGATTTTTTCGTCCGGGCTGGCTCGCGAGCAGGACCGGTTGATCTACCGCGTGCGCGGCAGCGGTTTCCTGAAGCACATGGTGCGCAACGTGGTGGGAACGCTGATCGAGGCCGGGCGCGGCAACATTGAAGACGTGACGGCGTTCCCGCGGCAGTGCGGCGCCACCGCCCCGGCGAAGGGCCTTTTTCTGGTCGGCGTGGAATACTGAGGCGGGCCAGGTTGGGCCGGGCCAAGCGGGCCGGGCATGCCCGGCCCCTACGGATGGCGCTCCCGCGGCACGCAGCACTGCGGGTACAATCACACTTATGCGAAAGCTTGCACTGATGCTTCTGCTGGCTGTCCCGGTCTTCGCACAACAGAAGAAGCCGATTACGCTCGAGACCGTGAGCCGGGCCGGGCGGGGCGGCGGCCGCGGCTCTCAGGGGCCTGAACAATGGATGCCGGACGGCAGGAGCTTCCTGGTGCGGCAGAGCAATGCGCTCTCGGTTTACGATTGCGCCACGCGGCACGCAAAGACGGTGCTGGCGCTGGACGAGATCGACGCCGCGGCAGTGGCGCCGCCCGCAGAAGAAGGGGCGACGGATTGGACCAACCGGCGCGCGGGCCGGGGGGCTATGCAGGTTTCCGCCAGCGGCAAGGAATTGCTCTACACGGCTCGCGGCGACATTTTCCTAATCCACCTGGAGACGGGCAAGTGGGACCAGATCACCAGGACGGCGGCGGTGGAAAGAGACGCCCGTTTGTCGCCCGACGGCAAGACCATCGCGTTCCGCCGCGGCCCGGACCTGTACACGGTGGACGTGGCCAGCGAGAGCGAGACCCGGCTCACAAAGGATGGTTCCGACACGCTGCGCAATGGGGAACTCGACTGGGTTTACCCGGAGGAGCTGGATATCAGTATGGCGTTCTGGTGGTCGCCGGATTCGAAATCGATCGCCTATTTGCAGTTCGACACGCACGCGGAGCCGCTTTATCCGCATGAAGACGCGCTTGGCGTGCGTGCCGTCTACGAACCGGAGCGCTACCCGCAGGCCGGCGACAACAACGCAGCGGTCCGGCTGGGCGTGGTGTCTGCCGCAGGCGGCCCAACGCACTGGTACGACGTGGGAGACACGCGCGATTCGTACCTGATCGCACGGGCCGGATGGATGCCCGGTTCCCGCTCGCTCTACGTGCTGCGCTTCAACCGGGTGCAGAACCGGGACGCGCTTTTTTCCATTGATGTCGAATCCGGAGCACGCACGACCATCTTCGAAGAGTCAGATCCGCACTGGATCAATCTGAAGGGCGACGTCCAATTCCTGGAGGACGGCAAGCGATTTCTGTGGACCAGCGAGCGCGGACCGGGCGGCTACCGGCACATCTTCCTCTACTCGAATGACGGCAAGCAGGTGCAGCAGATCACCAGCGGCGCCTGGGAAGTCTCCAGCATTGCTGCGGTGGATGAGGCGGGCGGCCGCGTGTTTTACGTTTCCGACGAGCCGAGCCATTTCGAGCGCCACCTTTATGTAATCGGCCTGGACGGCCAGAACAAACGCCGCCTGACGACGGAACCGGGAAGCCACAACATCTCGATGGGCCCCGGCGGCCAATACTACGTGGACAGCTGGTCGAGCCTCACCGAGCCTCCGCGCGGCGTCCTCCACTCCGGCGACGGGGCCGAACTCGGCGTGTATCGCGAGCCGGACCGCAGCGCGCAGCAAGAGTACGACATCCTACCCACGGAAATTGTGCCGTTCACCACACCCGACGGAGTGACGCTTTACGGGCGACTGATCAAGCCTGCCGGCTATGTGCCAGGCAAGCGATACCCGGTGATCGTAGGCGTTTATGGCGGGCCGGGCGTCGGTTTACCGGTGCACAACGCGTGGCCAGGGATCAACGTAGATCAGGTGCTGGCGCACAAAGGCTACGTCATCTGGCAGTGCGAAAACAGGGGTGGCGAGGGGCGCGGGCACGACTTTGAAACGGCCATTTATCACAAGCTAGGCAGCACCGAGCTGGCCGACCAGGTGGCAGGGGTGCGCAACCTGATCGCCATGGGGATCGCCGACCCGGAGCGCATCGGCATTCACGGCTGGAGCTATGGCGGCTTCATGACCGCGAATGCTCTGCTCAACGCACCGGAGGTTTTCAAAGCCGGATTCGCCGGTGCTCCGGTGACAAGCTGGATCAACTACGACACCATCTATACGGAGCGCTACATGGGGCTGCCCAAGGACAACCCCGACGGCTACCGGGACACCGCGCTGCCGCCGAGCGCCAAGAATCTCAAGGGCAAACTGATGCTGGTGCACAATTTTGAGGACGACAACGTGCTGTTCCAGAATTCGATCCAGCTCACCAGTGCGCTGCAACTGGCCGGCAAGCAGTTCGAGTACATGCTCTACCCTCAGAAGTCGCATGGCGTCACCGGGCCGGCGGCGCAGCAGATGAACCAGATGATGGTAGATTTCTTCGAGCGGAGCTTGCGCTAAGAAATGCGCCGCGAGAAGGTGGCTGGATGCAGGTAGCGGCGTTCCCGCCGAACTACTTTCCGGCGGAGCTGAGGCGTTCCAAGGTCTTGTCGAAGCGATCGATCCGATCCTGCAGCTCAGCCAGCTTTGCCTGATCGTTCCGAAGCTGACTGGACGCGTCGCCTTCGATCACCTGGCAGGCTTGCAGCTCCGTCGTTTTGGCTTCGAGTTCGCTCTTCCACTGAGGCAAGGCTGATTGGGCGGCCTTAGCGTCGGCCTCTCCCAGCGTCCCAGCGGTGATGCCGCCCTCCAACCTTTGAATGTCGGCCGCCCTGTGCGCGCGATCTACTTCGAGCCCTGAGCACCTGTTGTGAGCGTCGTCCAGCCGTTGGGTGGCACGCGCCACCGCGGCATCTTGCATCTGGAGTGCGTACATCGCGATCTGCACGCGCTGCGACGCCACTGTCATGGCCTCTATGTCCTGCCGCAGCAGATGCACCTCCGCCAACAAAACTTGCAGTGTGTCGGACTCCTTGGCCGAGGTCTGAGCCAATCCCGGCACGACAGACAGCAGCAAAGCAAAAACAGCCTTTCCCATGCTCCCTCCTGGGAGACAGTGTACCGCTTCACCGGAAGCGGACTGCGCCGCCGCCTCGTATCATTAAAATATATGAGGCCTCTTACTCTTGTTATGGCGATGACTGGTATCGCGGCGGCTCAACCATTTTCGGCCGGGATCAAGGCTGGCCTGCCGCTGACCAGTTTATTGGATAATGTGCAGACCGCCAACACCACCACGGTCACCAGCCGGTACGTTTTCGGCCCCGAGGTGGAAGTGTGGCTGCCGCACGGACTCAGTATCGAGTTCGACGCCCTCTACCGCCATTTCCGCTACACCAACGATGAAGCGTTCGCCTCGAGCACCATTTCCACGAACGGCTCCTCGGGCGATTGGGAATTGCCCCTGGTCGCCAAGTACCGGTTTCCCGCCAGAATCCTACGGCCCTATGCGGAAGCGGGCGTAGCCTGGGACTTGCTGGCGGGCCTGAAAAACGGCTCGAGCGCGACGCCATGCAGCCAAGTGTGCGAGAACACGGACTATCCTCCCACGACAGACAGCCGGAAGACTGCGGGAATTGTGTTGGGCGGTGGTGTTGATATTCACGCGGCGCTGATTCACATCGCCCCCGAGGTTCGTTTTACGCGCTGGGCGCAACAGTACTTCAGCCTTGACGGCGATCTGCGCAGCAGCCAGAACCAGGTTGAGTTTCTGGTTGGGGTCACATTTTAACGCCGGCCGAGAGCCGGGCAGGCGGGCGGCGGAAACCCGTTGCGACATTTCTTCGTACTCTGAATGTATGAAGGCCTTATCGATACTCGTGCTGATGGGCGGCGCCGCCCTGGCGCAGCCGTTCTCGGCGGGGCTAAAAGCCGGGCTGCCGCTGACGGATTTTCTGAACGAGGTGCAGGGCAGCTCCACCACCAACACCAATCATTATCTTTTCGGCCCGGAAGTGGAGGTGCGGCTGCCGTTCGGTCTAGGCATCGAGTTCGACGCGCTCTACCGGCATTTCAGCTACACCAACGTGATTGGATCGGCCGAAAACGCCGTGACGAGCATTGGATCGTCGGGAAACTGGGAGTTCCCGCTGGTGGTCAAATACCGGTTCCCCAGCAAAATCGTTCGACCCTACCTGGAAGCGGGAGTTGCCTGGGATACGCTGCAGGGTTTGAAGAATACGGTTACGAGCGGGATTTGCACCATTGGCGCCTGTACGGGGCCGGCCCCCGCTCCGCCCGCGGCCACGAGCCAATCCACGCTGGGTGTGGTGCTGGGCGGGGGGCTGGATATTCACGCTTTCGTGATTCACATCACGCCCGAATTGCGATTCACGCGTTGGGCGCAACAGTACTTCAATCTCTCCGGCGTCCTCAATAGCGGCAAGAACCAGGCCGAATTTCTGGTCGGGTTCACCTTTTGAGGACGCCGAAGCCTCCGATAACCTGTTACCGCTTGCTGAGCATCGCGGATAGCACCGCTTCCGGCGTGCCGACGGCTTTCATTTTGCCCAAATCGTTCGGCCCGAGGTTAAACCGGCCGGGCTGATTGGTGATCATCTTTACGATCTCTTCCTCTGCAACGTTGCCTTCGACCAGCTTCATCACGAAGTCGTTGGTCATGACGATGGCGGTCTCGACGCGCACGTGCGGCTGCTCGGGCAGCGCCATCGGCTTGGCGGCATCGGTGATGGACCGGTCGTTCTGGCAATCCGCGATGAGCGTAGCAGGCGATGTTTTGCCGTTGAGGTTGCGGCCCTGCTCAAAAGCGGAAACCGCTTCGGCGTAGTTACGTTTCACCATCAAAGCGACGCCGAGATTGTTCCACGCGCCCGCCGCCACTTTGGGTGCGGCGTTACAGGAACGGGCATTGTCGCGCGAGAGCTGAAGCGCTCCGTCATAGTCGCCCGATTTCATCAGTTCGTAGGCCTGCTTCAGGTTGCATTCCTTGTCATCACTGAACGACACTTCCCGGGCTTCTGTCCACGGCAGGTAAAGGTGCTCGGACTCGATGAGCGCCTTGGCCAGAGTGAGGGTTTTGACTTCGTCCCGTCCCGGATAGGGCGGCGGAACGGCCAGGGTCTGATTCTCTTTGGCGGCCTCGGCGTGTAGCGGCTGGCTGCCGAGTTCTCTGCCATCGGCCAGGTCGATCATGTGGACCTGCGCCTGGAAGCTTCCTTCCATGCGGGAGGTGAACGTTGCCGGCATGCCCTGTCCGACGCTGGGCGGTTTCGGCCGGGCGTCGCAGTGGGAAATCTCAACTGTCAACATGGCGGACGAACCCAAAACCTTCCCCAAACGCACGGCGCTGCTCGGATCCATTGGCAATCCAAGCTGGATATGATTCTTGGCGAGGATAGAATTCAATTCGCCTCTGGACACCACAAACATGCCATGGGAGCTCAGGTCCGGTTCCAGCATCTGCGAGAACTCGCGGGAGCACTCGCCGGTGACCGGCCCGATGACCACCCGCTTGCCGGCCAGCAGATGGCCTGCGCTGGCGGGGTGGGTGAGTTTGACGGTGAGTTTCTTGTCGGCGCGGGCCATGGGGGCCAACGCCAGCGATCCAGTAAGCAACGCCGTTGCAGTAGCCGTTCGAACGCGCATCTCAGTTCCTCCGAGTGGTACTTTGAAGCGGGATTTCCCGCCTTCGGTACTGTGAGTAATTAGACCCTAGAGGACCAATTCGAGGAAGTACTGGTCCTATCAGTGCGGTACCAAAACTAGCGAGATAGTTAGTGTTATCCACGAATGCCCGGCGAACGGCGGAAAGGGGCAAACCGATCGGTTTACGAGGGATTCGCAGGAGCCGGGCGATCAGCGCGTGATGCAGCACACGCTATGATGAGTAGCGAATGCCCGAAATTCTGGACGGAAACCGCGTCCGCGACGAAATCAAAGCCGAGCTGAAACCTCGTATCGCGGCGCTGGCCGCGAAGGGCCGTCCCCCCGGACTCGCTGTGGTACTGGTGGGGAACAATCCGGCCTCGGAGATCTACGTTCGCAACAAGGTCAAAACCTGCGACGATCTGGGGATCCATTCGGAAACGCTGCGTCCTCCAGAAAGCGTGACCACGGACGAGTTGCTGGCCACCATCGACTCGTTGAATGCGCGGCATGACCTGGACGGCATACTGGTGCAGCTGCCGCTGCCGCCGCAGGTGGATTCGAAGCGCGTGCTGCTGGCGGTGGCGCCATCGAAAGACGTGGACGGCTTCCATCCCTGCAATGTGGGCAACCTGGTGGCGGCGCTTCCCGGGCCGCGGCCCTGTACTCCGGCAGGCATCCTGGAATTGCTGAGGCGGTACCACATCCCGGTTGCCGGAAAGCGCGCGGTGGTAGTAGGCCGGAGCGACATTGTGGGCAAGCCGGTCGCGCTATTGTTGCTGCACGAACATGCCACGGTCACCATTTGCCACTCGAAGACCAGGGACCTGGCCGGGGTGTGCCGCGAGGCAGACATCCTGGTGG